>NZ_CP062182.1:609798-914697 GCF_022700675.1 Acinetobacter sp. ASP199 | reverse complement strand
GCTTAAAAATGGATGCCAATGGTGTAGCGGTTAAGGCTTCTTTCAAGAATTCTTTAGGTTTCCTCAAAACCCATAAAAAGACCTTCTTCTGTCATTTTATTGGTTTCTCATTTTATACGATGATGCTGTATTCTCTACTCGGCTGGGCACCTGCCTACTACATGCGTCACTTTGGACTGGATGCAAGCCAAACAGGATATATTCTTGGAAGTATTATTCTGATCGCTAATACTGCAGGTGCCCTCTTCTGCGGCTGGCTAATCGACTTCTTTTCTAAACGTGGCTATAGCGATGCAGCAATACGTGCCGGTGCAATTGGCTGTGCAGCCTTGATCATTCCAAGTGTGCTGTTTACCCAGGTCGACAATATGCATCTTTCATTTGCGCTGATCTTTGTCGCGATGTTCTTTTCCACTTTCCCGATTCCAGCATCCGCTGCAGCAACACAAATGCTGACACCGAACCAGTTACGCTCTCAGGTATCGGCTAAATTCCTGCTGATCTCCAACCTCATTGCACTTGGTGTAGGTACCACTGCTGTTGCCGTGATTACAGATAAATATTATGAAAATACTTTAATGGTCGGTAATTCAATTTCCATCGTAAATGCAGTTGCAGGTGTGATTGGCGTGTTCTTGCTATATAAAGGTTGTCAGTACTATCGTGAAAGTATGAAAGCGGAAAAACTGATAGATTAAGCTGAATATTTAAATAGCATAAAGCCCTTAGATCTAAAAATCTAAGGGCTTTATTATGAAAATCTTGTTTAACTTGAGCTGAAAAATAATTAAAGATTTAAATCTTAATGCCACAAAAAAACACCTCGTTGTTTACCGCATTTGAAAAATGCATATTCAAATAACAGCACATGTAGCAGCATCTTCGGAGTGTTTTATTTCTAAAGAATATGAACAACTCAATTCTTAGCAGTATTCTAAAAACAATAGACCTCTTTCATAAATCATTTTTTGCTCAGTTCCAAGTTGTAGATTCCAGCGATTAAATTGAATCTCAAACCAAGCCTTTTACCTCTATTTCGATAACGCTCAGCAATGATTTTGAAAGTTTTCAGGCTGCCAAATACATGCTCAATTCCGATTCTTCTTTTATTGATTTCCTGATTATAGATTTTCAATTCAGGATCCAATTTACAGTGTCTTTTGGCTTTTAATGGTAACAGGCTATTCGGATACAACACATAAATCCCCTGATAGCCTTTATCTGCAATGATAAAAGCCCCAAAAGGAATCTGGTTTAAATTGCGTTTGAACAACTCGAAATCATGCATTGCACCGCGACTGGTACATAAACTCAGAATTTGCTGAGTTTTGTAGTGAATCATGGCCTGTACTTTAAAGGTATGGGTCTTTTTCTTGCCGCTACAGCTTTTCTTCTGTTTTTTTAGGCCTTTGGATTGGAATTTCCGTGGCATCCACGATCACAACATTCCAGTCGATGCCTTCGCCCTCGGGTAAATCTTTGGGTAAATTAAACAGATTGGACCGAATCAGGCAGTCTTCAACATGACGGACAATTCTTGAGGCTGTGGGCTCTGAAACCCCGTAACTCGTCGCAACGTGAAATAAGGTTCGGTATTCCCGCCAATAGCTCAGACAGAGCAGAACCTGATCCTCCAGGCTTAACTTGGGCGGTCTGCCTTTGGCAGAGACATGCTTCTGCAATTGCTCAACCATCAAATAGAAAGTTGACCATGAGATGCCTGTGTATCGCTTGAACTGAGGATCAGAAAGCTTGTTTGAATCGATGTATTTCATCCGCAGATTATGCACGAATGCCAAGAAATCCGGAGTGCAAATATTAACCAAAAAGAAGATCGTTTTTTGATTTATGAAAGAGATCTAATATACAAAGGTATTTGGATTGATGGGGAAGTTTCCGATAGATAAATTAATTCTATGTATATTTATAAAATACTTTTCAAATTCCGAATATCTTTACAAATTCTTTGTCATCGCCTGATTATCCTCAGAACTTATCCGGTCTATCCTTCTTTTTACTTTCTCGCCCCTTTCCCTTAAACTTGGTTCGCCTGTTTATTTTACTTAAAGATGTCATGACTACGACGATTCCGGAACTTCGAAAACAAATCCGCCAAGCCCGTCGTCGCATTTCCCGATTTGAACAAAAACAAGCCGCCCAGCAGGTCCTAAATCTGCTGAGAGCAAATCCCCAATTTATCCATGCACAGCGTGTTGGCCTCTATTTAGATGCTTTCGGTGAAATTCAAACGCAAAAGATCATTGAATATTGTTTTTCGGTCGGTAAAAAAGTCTATTTGCCGGTGATCTCCAACATGAATCAGCGACTAGAATGGGTAGAGATTAATAAGCATCAATATCGAAACAAACGTTTTTTTCATCACCGTTTAGGCATGCGTGAGCCTATGCAAAGCCGCGGTTTGCATGTATCAAAACTTGATTTGTTAATTATGCCCTTACTGGTCTGTGACTATCGAGGCACCCGAATTGGTATGGGGGGTGGGTATTATGACCGCACCTTGGCAACGGCATATAAAAAACCCTATCGTCTTGGTTTGGCACATGATTTGCAACTTGTAAAAACATTATTACATCGGGAGAAATGGGATCAA
The DNA here is from genome assembly GCF_022700675.1 of Acinetobacter sp. ASP199. NCBI lineage: Bacteria > Pseudomonadati > Pseudomonadota > Gammaproteobacteria > Moraxellales > Moraxellaceae > Acinetobacter > Acinetobacter sp. ASP199. Next base: position 912,086 of record NZ_CP062182.1, on the reverse strand, counting down.
CCTTTAGATGCGCTTTTAACTCCTACACGCTTGCTACGTTTTAAGCGCTTGTAGATCAATTGAATGACTAAGTTACTTTTAAATCAAATGATTAGTCAATAATTATACAATTTCATCTGAACGGCCCTTGTAATTTTAAAAATACCCATCACTATAAAATACATGGCAACATTGTTGTCACTCATTAGGAGTGCCCATGTCTGAAATTATTATGAATGAAGAAAGCTTTGAGCCTCAGGTTCCAAGTGTATTACCACTTTTAGCGTTACGTGATGTCGTGGTATATCCACACATGCAAATCGCGCTATTTGTCGGTCGTGAAAAATCGATCAATGCAGTTGATGTGGCTCGTAACAGTGACAATCTAGTATTTGTGGTTGCGCAAAAAGATTCGCTTACAGAAGAAATTGATCACGATAACTTATATCAATACGGTACTGTCGCGAAGATTGTGCAGGTTGTGAATCATGAAAATGATGAAAACTGTATCAAGGTTCTCATCGAAGGCCTATATCGTGCCAAATTAACTAAAATCATTGATGACACTGATTATCTGACTGCTGAACATGAGCTTAGTCCGATCACAGTCAATATGGATCAAGACACGCAGGATACGCGTGTAGAGGAATTGCGTGCGCTATTTGCCCAGTATGCAGAAGCGAAGTTACGTAATGCACGTGAACTGATTGCAGCTGCAAATAAAATTGAAGACCTGCTTCAGTTATTGTTCTTTGTCGCAACTCGTGTGCCGCTAAACATCGAAATCAAGCAAAAATTCCTTGAGCACGATGAATTTGAAGCACATCTGACTGAACTCATGACTTATTTGCTGCAACAGTCTGAAGAACAGCAGATTGAGCAGACTTTGCATGATTCAGTAAAACGCCAGATGGAAAAGAATCAGCGTGAATACTTCCTGAATGAAAAAATGAAGGTGATTCAGCGCGAACTTTCTGACCTGAACGGCGGTGCAGAAGATGATGTCGCTGAAATTGAAAAACGTCTGGCTGAAGCAGATCTGCCTGAGCACGTGCGTAAAAAAGCAGAAGCTGAGTTCCGCAAGCTAAAAGCAATGCAGCCTGCATCAAGTGAAGCTGCGGTTGTTCGTAACTATCTTGAGGTGATCCTGGATACACCTTGGAATAAAGCGAGCAAAGTCAGCATTAACCTGAACAAGGCTCAGGAAATTCTGGATACTGATCACTATGGTCTGGATGATGTCAAAGATCGTATTGTGGAATATCTGGCAGTTCAGTCACGTGTGAAAAAATTGCGTGGCCCGATTCTGTGTCTGGTCGGTCCTCCGGGTGTAGGTAAAACCTCTCTGGGTGAATCTGTTGCCAAAGCAACTGGCCGTGAGTTCGTGCGTATGGCCCTAGGTGGTGTACGTGATGAAGCTGAGATCCGTGGCCACCGTCGTACTTATATCGGTGCGATGCCAGGTAAAATCGTACAGTCTTTGACAAAGGTTGGTGTGAAAAACCCACTGTTCCTGCTCGATGAGATCGACAAGATGGCTCAGGACTACCGTGGCGATCCAGCCTCAGCCCTGCTTGAAGTCTTAGATCCATCACAGAACAGCAAGTTCAACGATCACTACCTGGATCTGGATCTGGATCTCTCTGAAGTGATGTTCATCTGTACTGCGAACAGCATGAATATTCCTGAGGCCCTGCTGGACCGTATGGAAGTGATTCGTCTCCCGGGCTACACCGAAGATGAAAAAGTGAATATTGCTGAGCGTTACCTTGTTCCGAAAGCAATCAAGAACAATGGTCTGCGTAGCAAAGAATTAACTATTCACGAAGAAGCGATTCGTGACATCGTACAGCGTTATACCCGCGAAGCTGGTGTACGTAGTCTGGAACGTGAAGTTTCTAAAATCGCCCGTAAAGTTGTCAAAGAAGCGGTGAGCAAGAAAGCGAAAAATCTTCAGCTTGAAGTCAATTCGACTAACTTGCCTGAGTACTTAGGTCCTCACAAATTCGACTTCGGTATGGCTGAAGAAGAAGCTGAAGTGGGGCGCGTAAATGGTCTGGCTTGGACTTCGGTTGGTGGTGAGTTACTGACGATTGAAGTTGCAGCTGTGCCTGGTAAAGGTAAATTCATTACCACCGGTTCTCTTGGTGATGTGATGAAAGAATCAATTACCGCCGCGATGACTGTGGTACGTACGCGCGCTACTGAATTGGGTATCGAAGCTTCCCGCTTTGAAGAAACCGATGTACACGTGCATTTACCTGAAGGTGCAACACCAAAAGATGGTCCATCTGCCGGTCTGGCACTGACCACTGCTCTCGTGTCTGCATTCACAGGTATTGCGATTCGTCCTGATATTGCGATGACAGGTGAAACCAGTTTACGTGGTCGTGCGATGCGTATCGGTGGTCTGAAGGAAAAACTGCTTGCCGCACACCGTGGTGGGATCAAGCTGGTATTCATTCCACAAGACAACGTCCGTGACCTGGCTGAAATTCCTGAAAATGTGAAGGAAGGTCTGGAAATCAAAGCCGTGAAATCAATCGATGAGGTTTTACCGTTGGCACTTACTTCTATGCCGAAAGCATTAGTAAAAACACCAATTGTAAAAGCAACTGATGAAGGCAAAGCCGCACGTCACTAAGTGATCTGCTCATAAAAAACCCTGCTCCGGCAGGGTTTTTTATTATCTCTCTATTTAGAGTTTATGGACTTAAAACGGTGTGCACCAATCCATCTATCACATAAGTCATTTTTTTCAGATCCAGTTTATCTAAAGTATCCTGCTCTGTGTTGTAATAAGGATAACGGTAATGAGCTGTATCACTGATCAGTACGGTGGGAAAGTTCTGTTTGGCATAACTGAGATAGCCTGAATAATCCAGTCCCTGCATAAAAGTAGGAATAATAAAACGTTCGCAGTCTAAATCCTGACGCGTCTGCATGGCTTCGCAAAATCTTCCTGTAAGTCCTACTGAACTGAGATGCCCAATACTGGCAATATAATTGGCATGCCGAGGATAGAACCATTTTAAAGTTGCTGGATAGCTTTGTACCAGATTTTCATCATAGTAGCCGATAGAGTCCAGTACAAAGACGCCACGTATTTTCTGCTTTTGTTTTCTTAATGACTTGGCATGGACCGCACTGCCCATATGCTCGGTATTGAAATAAGGTGGTTCTTCCAGACCATAGAAAACAAACTCGATATTATTTTTCAGTTTGTTTTTTTGCAGGGCCAATAATCGCGCTGTTTCCACCACTCCTACTACACCAGAGGCATTATTATTCGCGCCGAGATGATTGGCAAAAACATCGTAGTGCGCTCCGATGACGACTTTGTCTTTGGATTTTACATTGAGCTGACAAACCAGATTACGATAGCCCTGACTATTCACAATATAGCTTTGAAACTGACACGGGATACCAAAGCGTCGCATCTGCTCTTTTAACCAACCGGATACCCGGTTCAGTTCAGCCGTATTCTTGTGGTTTCTAAATTCATCCACATTCAGGATCTGGCTAAAGTAAAGCTCGAGATTCTTGACTTGAGCGTTTCTGGCCGGATTGGCCCAGGCCCAACTCGGGAAGATTAAAGAGAGACCGATCAGCAAACCCAGATAACTTTTTCTTAAAATAGCTACAATCCGCATTTGTTATTATTTCCATGACATGATCAAGTGGCAACTTGAACTCTGGATATTTATGCAGCAGTACTTTTTCTAATTCAATTTCAATTTGTTTCTATACTCAACTTCATGTTGTTTCATCGTTATAATGATCCCTTCCTGAACTACACGATGTCTGTATGAAAATCCGTATTCTGACCATTGGTCAAAAAATGCCAGCTTGGGTGCTCACTGGTTTTGAAGATTATTTCAAGCGCATACAGCCATTTGTTCAAACACAAATCATTGAATTACCGATGGCGAAACGTGGCAAGAATGATTCTGAAGCCGACATCCTGAAATATCGTAATATTGAAGGGGACAGCATCCTGAATGCGTTGAAGCCCAATGAAACCCTGATCGCACTTGAAGTCGGCGGTCGTGAATTCAGTACCGAAAAACTGGCTGAAACCATGAAAGGCTGGATGCTGGAAGGCAATGATGTGGCTTTAGCCATTGGCGGACCGGATGGTCATTCTGAAGCGGTACGTAAGGCAGCTGCATGGCACTGGTCATTGTCCAAACTGACCTTGCCGCACCCTCTGGTTCGTGTCATGCTGATTGAGCAGTTGTACCGTGCCATGAGCATTAATCATAACCATCCTTATCACCGTGCGGGTTAACGAGAATGAGTGATTGTTCTATTTTCGCAACGAATTGTTGAACAATCCCCTCTCCTTACTTCGCTTGCTTTCGTGCATTATTGAAGACATCTTCCAGATGTGGTTTTGAACTATGAACTTACAAACGCTTCCCGGCCTGTTTATCTCCCATGGCTCCCCAATGCTTGCCCTTAACCCTGAACAGGTGGGTCCGGCACTGGAGCGTTTAAGTGTTAATCTGCCACGCCCTGAGGCCATCATTGTGATGTCTGCCCACTGGGAAAGTAATGCACTGGAAGTGAATACCGGTATTCGTCCAGAAACCTGGCACGATTTCCGTGGCTTCCCGCCTCAACTGTATCAGCTGCATTATCCTGCGCCGGGTCAACCAGAATTGGCTGAACGGATTCTTGGCTTGCTATCTGAAGCTGGCTTGAGTGCTTATGCGAATAATTCACGTCCGCGTGATCATGGCGTATGGATGCCATTGCTGCACATGTACCCGGATGCAGATATCCCAGTTGTGGAAATTTCCCTGCCAATGAACATGACTGCACATGACATATATAAAATTGGTCAAACGCTAGCTCCCTTACGTGAACAGCAGGTTCTACTGATCGGTTCAGGAAGTATTACACATAACCTGCGCGAGCTGGATCGCACTGGACAATCCAATACCGCTCCAGAATGGGCATTGACCTTCCGCAATTATGTGGTAAACAAACTCGCTCATAGTGACTATGAAGCAGTACTGGACTGGTCAAGTATTCCGTACTTGGAACGTAATCACCCAACCTTGGAACACTTCGCACCGATCTTCTTTTCGATGGGAACCGGTACACGTTTCAGTCTGGTGCATAGCAGCTTTAGCATGGGTTCACTGGGTATGGATATCTACCGTTTTGACTAGGATCTAAAGGCTCTATCTGAGCCTTTTTTCTTGGGTCTAAGAAAATTTTGTTCTCTTGCTTTACTCATCATTCAATTTCCATGGATACATTTTGCTACCTAAAGCTTCAGAATGTATCCATATTTTTTAAAAATGAATCGTTTAAGCTTAAGTCTGCTTTATTTACTTCATGACTATTCAATCAATGAAATTAAAATACTTAATTATCGCTTTATTTCCCCTAACCCTTGCAGCTTGTCAGTCCAATGATGTCCAAAAAGTAGGAGATCTTGCCGTGTCCGTATTACAGCAACAAAATGCCGAAAATACCTTGAGTGCTTATGAATGGCACATTGATACCGGTGCAAAAGAACATATGGTACTGAGCTTCCATGATGAAAATCGTTTTAGTGTCACTACCAGCTGCAATAGTTTAGGTGGCAGCTGGAAAATCACTGAGGGTCAGCTGGAAACTGGTACCTTAATCTCAACCATGAAAGCTTGTGATGCGAATGCCATGCAACAGGAAAAGCTGGCAGGCGAAATTTTTAATGATGCCCGTATTCCGTTTAGCTTAAATACCAGTGATGCTCAAACTCCGGTTCTGACGCTGACCGTAAACGGAAAGACTTATGTATTCACAGGCAAGATGACACCAGAAGCCCGTTATAATAGTCAGGCTGATATCATTTTCCTGGAAATTTCTCCTGAAACCAAGACCTGTAGCGGTGTAGCACAGCAAACCTGCCTACAGGTACGCGAAGTGAAATACAATGAGCAGGGCTTGAAAACTCAGGTCGATAAAAATTGGACCCTGTTCTATGACCAGATTGAAGGCTTCCAGCATACGCCAAATGAACGTCAGGTGATTCGGGTAAAACGCTTTGAAATCAAGAATCCGGCAGCAGATCAGTCTAAATATGCCTATATTTTTGATATGGCAGTCGAGCGTGAAGCAGTAAAAGGCTCGCTGTAAAATATTTTTATGTCTCATAAAAAAACCGAGGTGAATACCTCGGTTTTTTAAAGCTTAAACTAAGTCAGACTTAGAATACGCCTTGAGCAAGCATTGCATCAGCAACTTTTACGAAGCCAGCAATGTTCGCACCGTCAACATAGTTCACAGTACCATCTTCTTTAGTACCGAATTTCACACAGTTACGGTGAATTTCTTTCATGATCGCGTGAAGACGTTCGTCAACTTCTTCGAAAGTCCAGCCAAGACGCAATGCGTTTTGAGACATTTCAAGACCAGAAGTTGCTACACCACCAGCATTCGATGCTTTACCTGGCGCATAAAGGATTTTCGCTTCAACGAATTTCTCTACTGCACCTAGAGTAGATGGCATGTTTGCCCCTTCAGCAACACAGATTACACCGTTTGCAAGAAGTTTATCAGCATCATCAGCATCTAATTCGTTTTGAGTTGCGCATGGAAGTGCGATGTCACACTTAATACCCCATGGGCGTTGGCCTTCAAGGTATTCAAAACCGTGTTTAGATGCAAATTCTGAAATACGACCACGTTTCACGTTTTTCAATTCCATCACTTCTGCAAGAAGTTCAGTCGTGAAACCGTCTTTCACATACACAGTACCGTTAGAGTCAGAAAGTGAAACCACTTTCGCACCTAAGTACATTGCTTTTTCAGCAGCATATTGTGCAACGTTACCAGAACCTGAAATCGTTACGATTTTATCTTTAAAGCTTTCGCCACGAGTTTTCAGCATTTCCTCAGCGAAATACACTGTACCAAAACCTGTTGCCTCTGGGCGCGCCAAAGAACCACCAAAGGTTAAACCTTTACCTGTGAATACACATGAAGTGTCATTGCTGAGCTTCTTCATCATACCCGCCATGTAACCCACTTCACGGCCACCCACACCAATATCACCCGCAGGGATATCAGTATCTGAACCTAAGTGACGATATAACTCGATCATTAACGCTTGGCAGAAACGCATGATTTCGCCTTCTGATTTACCCTTGGGGTCAAAATCAGAACCGCCTTTACCACCGCCCATAGGCAAAGTAGTCAAAGCATTTTTGAAAGTTTGTTCAAAACCCAGGAATTTCAGGATTGAAAGGTTCACAGATGGGTGGAAACGCATACCACCTTTAAATGGACCAATCGCTGAGTTGTACTGTACGCGGAACGCACGGTTTACGTGAGTTTGACCTTTGTCATCTACCCAAGAAACGCGGAACTGAATCGCACGCTCTGGTTCAACTAGACGTTCTAGTAAACCGTGAGCTGCATATTGCGGGTTCTTTTCAATGAAAGGCCACAAGCTTGTCATCACTTCTTCTACAGCTTGAAGAAATTCTGGTTGATGTGCATCACGTGTTTTAACGTAATCTAGGAACTCATTAAGTGTGTTGTATTTCAACGCTTAATCCTCAGCAGAAAATGGATCAAAATTGGTCAAATTTACAATCAATGTTAAATTTTGGCGCAAAATATTAAATATCTTTTGTAACTAATCCACAATAGTTTTTTTGAAAAAATATGAAAATTAATTTTATAACAGATATTTATATTTATTATGAATTAAATTTGTAAATAGTAAAATATGAGTGTAATCAACGCTAAATTCTCATTCATGCATGATAATAAGGCATTTTGGTTACCCTAATTGTGCACAAACAAGTCGTCCAAAATATGCTAAAATTTCTAACTTTGACATATTTTGTTTCACCTCCTGAAATGCTCACTGTGAGCGACTTTGAAATATCATGAATTCGCAGATTTCTCTCATCCAATCTATTGATGCGCTATTGCCACAGACCCAATGTGGTCTGTGTGGTCATCGTGATGGCTGCCTGCCCTATGCCCAGTCCATTGCCGAGGGAGAAGAGGCCAACAAATGTGTCCCCGGTGGACAACCGGTAGCAGATGCCCTTGCCCAATTGTTAAATCGTCCTAAACTTACGGCTGAACCCAGTGTCTGGCCCATTCAGGCCGATGGACGTCCTCAGCGTATGAAGGCCGTGATTCGTGAAGATGAGTGTATTGGCTGTACCAAATGCATTAATGCCTGCCCGGTCGATGCCATTATTGGCTCAGGAAAACTGATGCATACCGTGCTGACAGATCTGTGTACCGGTTGTGAACTCTGTATTCCGCCCTGTCCGGTCGACTGTATTGACCTGGTGGAAGATATTCATCCCCTCATGTCGGCTGAACAACATATTCAGGAACAAAATGATCTGCGCCAACGTTACTATGCGCATATTCAGCGAGAGGAAAAACGCCGCATTGACCGTAAGGGACCGGTAGTTCGTGCTGAAATCAATACCGAGCTGTTTGCCGAGTTCTCTGCACAGAGTCAAAATGTGCCAGTAATTGAAGTGGTAGAAAAGCCAAATGAAGATGTACTGATCCAGGATGCAAAAACGACAATTGAACTGGCCAAACTGCGTACCCAAATCAAAAAGCTCGAGAAACAGTTGTCTGTACGCGAAGATGCGGGGAAACGCGCCCAGCTTGCCGAACTAATGCAGCAATTACAGGATTTACAGGGATAAGACGATGACAAGCATAAGCGGCAAACCTGTAAAGAACATGAACCGGAAACAGATTCAGACTTTTTTTGAACGATTACGCGAACAACGTCCGAATCCAAAAACTGAACTGAATTATTCCAATCCTTTTGAATTATTGGTTGCAGTGACGCTCTCTGCTCAGGCCACTGATGTCAGCGTCAACAAGGCGACCGATAAGCTATTTCCGGTGGCAAATACGCCAGAAGCGATTTATGCCCTTGGTGTGGATGGCTTGAAGGAATATATCAAAACCATCGGGCTGTATAACTCCAAGGCAGAAAACGTCATCAAAGCCTGTGAGATGCTGATCAAGAAACACAACAGCATAGTACCGGATAATCGTGCTGATCTGGAAGCTTTACCGGGTGTAGGTCGTAAAACGGCGAATGTGGTACTCAATACTGCATTTGGTCAACCGACAATGGCGGTCGATACCCATATTTTCCGGGTCGGTAACCGGACTGGCCTGGCCGTCGGTAAAAATGTGCTTGAGGTTGAACATCGCCTGGTCAAGGTGATTCCAAAAGAATTTATTATTGACTCTCATCACTGGCTGATTTTACATGGCCGTTATTGCTGCATTGCACGCAAACCAAAATGCAATGAATGCGTGGTCGCGGATGTCTGTAACTGGCCGGACCGTTTTAACTTTGGTGCACTCAAACCCATTACAGTGAAAAATATCGACTGACCCCTTAATAAAAAAGCTGAACTCTGGTTCAGCTTTTTTATTAAGGGGTCAGCAGATGAGAATACTTACTTTTGCTTTTCTTCTGACTGCTGTTGCGTCTTTTTGCGCTGCTCTAATTCAGCCTGTAATTTCGGGTGCAATTGTCGTTCTGGGGTTTTGTCCCTATTTTCGATTTTTTCCTGCTTCTGCACTTTGTTCAGCATTCGGTAGCTCATGACCAGAAGACCTGCTAAAACAGCCAAGAACACCACCATGAGCAATAACAAACCAATTTTCACAGTCGCAATTCCTTTAAAGACACAGAAATAAAAAGAGCCCTAATATGACTTAGGGCTCTTCGATTGTCAAAATAATCGGTTAATGATTATTTTGATTGATCTAGAATCGCGAATAGATCCGTTTGAACTTGTTCAATTGGACGTAGACCGTTCAATTTGTCATAAGTCGGAGCATTTTCGCCTGATGCTGCACGGCCTTGGTAGAAGCCAACCAGCTGTTCAGTTTCAGTGTGATAAGAGCCCAAACGCTTACGAATAGTTTCTTCCTGGTCATCAGGGCGTTGAACCAGATCTTCACCAGTTTCATCATCTTTACCTTCCACTTTTGGCGGATTATAAACAATGTGGTAAACACGACCAGAAGCCGGGTGCTGACGACGGCCAGAAAGACGTTGTACGATTTCTTCGTCCGGTACATCAATTTCAATCACGTGATCGATGTTGATGCCTTCATTTTCAAGCGCTTCAGCCTGTGGAATAGTACGCGGGAAGCCATCAAAAATGCAGCCATTTACACAGTCAGGCTGTGCAATACGTTCTTTAACCAGACCGATGATCAACTCATCAGAAACCAAACCGCCATTATCCATGACGCTTTTAGCTTTTAAACCTAATTCAGTTCCTTCACGAATTGCAGCACGGAGCATATCACCGGTTGAAATTTGTGGGATATTGTAGCGCTTACAGATCAACTGAGCTTGTGTACCTTTACCTGCTCCAGGTGGTCCGAGTAAGATAATGCGCATATATAAACATCCTCATTTTTTTAACAATGTATAGGACACCAAATGTCTGGACATCCCCAAAGGTATCCAGCATTTCAGCGTCTCGTTATAAGAAAGCCACAAACAAATGGATTAAACCCGCGACAAAACCGGTTACTCCACCCAATACAATCAGAATCCACTCATCCTCCTGAAACGCAGGTCGTAACAGATTCTGAAACTCCTTCGGTGTCAACTCGCGTATGCGGTCTCTAAACATTTGATAGATTTTCTGTGCACGGCTCGCATTAAACGCAGGGTCGCATACAGGCACCATCGTAATTTCAATTGAGCGATCGATCAAGTCTGTCTTGAGTTTTGCATACTCTCTTGGCCCTAAAGATAGCTGTAAAGAGGTGCGAACCAATGGAGTTTCCATAATTTCGTTAATGTGACGTTTGACGATCCGGCGGGTTTTTTCTTTCTTACCACCATACATCATTTCTGTCATGATCGATTTTAGCGTAATCAGATCTTCTGTCACTACGCTTGCGAAGACGTCAGAGACTTCTTCCTGACGTTTCATAAAAGCACCTTGTATGTTATAGGTGCCAATACGTGGAATAACCGGTTTGATCCATGGAAACTTGCGACTCTGCGTGCGGGCGAAGAACTGCGGGTATTTCACATAGTGTGGTTCTATCGGATTGAAGACCATCCAGATAGCGATCCAGTTGGTCAGGAAACCCCAAATTGCTGCCCAGAAAGGTACAGTCCAGTGCCAAGGCACCACAAACCAGACGATCATCTGAAACAGACCAAAGAACATACCAATTAAAGCACTGATATGCCAGATAAAGTTAATTTCTTTCTGTCCGACCTTCAGGAACATGCGCACCATCAAACGGCGGTCACCCTCCATTTGACTAACCACCATGTCACGCATATCCACAAGTGACTCGACGTTCATGGTCAGCTCAGTCACTAATTCGCGCAACACATCCGGCAACTGCTTGTGTGCCTGGGAATAAATACGGCGCTTGATGGAATACGGCAAGTTTTCCCACAAGACTGCATTACGGTCGATCATGACCTCATCAATCAGATGTTCAAGTTCGAAACCCACCTGCTCACCGATGATCCGTGCCATATCATCCGGATCCATCGCCTGTAGAAATTCCTGGATCGATCCCAGTTTAGACAAGGTATTGTCTGTGATAATGCCTGAAATTCGTCCTGCTTTACGCGGCACAATGCCCTGCCAGCCGACAGGCAATGGACCAATATGGAATCCCCAGAACGTGATTGGATAAAACACCATTTTCAGTGCCATCCATACGTGTGCCCAGGTAACGAATGCAGTGACAGGAATAATACTGAGCACGGCCCAGAAATCTGGACGCATCAGAAAGGCTTGCCACAACTCGTTAACGTACTCAAGCATGTATAACTTCCATATTTAATTCTTTGTTCACAGAATACAATTTCTTATCAAGTCGAATATTTTCTCTATAAACCGATACTTAAAGTATAGGAGAATTGTAGTTGAGGTTCGATTTCGGCCACAACATGTCCACTTCGGCTTTTCATTTCCTCACCCGCACCGATTCCGACACTGAAGGTACTGATCCGTTCTGAACTCAGCATGACATAGGATAAATCCACCCCGCCACCAAGACGTGCTTCATATTCCCCATCTACTTTTCTACTCTGGATATGACCAGCATATGCCCCGACATAATACCCATTTTTATCTTTTCCTGTGAGGTGTGCCGGGTAGCGGAAGCCAACTTGTGCACCAAATGGCTTATCATCGTCCAGAAAAACACCACCTTTTACATATGTAATCCCATATGGATTCACCCATTCAGTATTCAGGTGAATCATATTACGGGTAAATCCTGCCCCCACATTCCAGGTACTTGCCTGACTATTGCTCAGTTTTGCTTCAGGTATAGACGTGGAATCATGTGCATGAGCCGCATTTGCGATTAAAGCAAATGCCAGCAAAGGGTATAATTTATTCATTCCTTTTCACCAATATCCTTGATTCATTATAATTTTAAGGTATCGTCCTTTTTTTATTCACTTTGGACTTTAGCAGAATTATCCACGCAGTTGTATACAACAGTGGACAATTTTAATGTCTGCAAAGTCAACGTTTAACCGGTGGGCAACCTGCTCGTATTTCAATATCCAAACCAGGCCAGTTGGGTTAGAATAACGCACTTTCATTCCCATCCGTGTTCAGGTCTAAGTCGATCTCGTATGAAGCAGCATTTTCCATTAAAAAATGTACAGCAAGAAAAACGCATTTATCGCAATCGTGTGTTTTTCTCGATTGGCTTGGTCATCATCTGTATGCTGCTACTGATCAGCCGCTATGCGTATTTACAGATTGTCAGCTTCAATGAATTCAACACCGCTTCTGACCAGAACCGTATCCGTCTGCAACCGCTTGCCCCTGCACGCGGCTACATCTATGACCGCAATGGCGTACTTTTAGCGGATAACTATCCGGTATTTACTGCCACCTTAAGTCGTGCCGATGTTGAGGATATTGATGATACGATTAAGCGCCTGACCCCGATTCTGGAGCTAAACGAAGAAGATATCGAACGTTTTAATAGCCGGATTAAAACCGCAAAAAAAACAGAACGTGTTTCTATCAAACTAAATCTGACCGAAACCGATATTGCCCGCTTTAGTGAGATCAAACACCTCTTCCCCGGTGTAAAAATTGATACCCAGATGACCCGCTACTATCCACATGGTGAATTATTTGCCCACGTGATTGGTTACGTCGGCCGTATCAATGACAAAGAATTAAAAAGTATTGATAAGGACCTGTATGCCGGCACCAACCTGATCGGGAAAATCGGGGTGGAAAAATCCTATGAGGAGCTGCTCCACGGCGTGCCAGGAAATGAATCGGTCGAAGCCGATGCACATGGTAATGTGCTGCGCCATCTTGGGCGTAAGGATCCGGTACGCGGCAATGACCTGTTTTTATCTCTGGATTATGGTCTGCAAGTGGTGGCTTCAGAGCAACTGGCAGGACGTCGTGGCGCCATTGTTGCCATGAATCCAGGTACAGGGGAAATTTTAGCACTGGTTTCTAGCCCAAGTTTCAATCCGAACCTGTTCGTGACCGGGATCAGCACCAAAGATTATTCTTTCTTGCGTGATAATCTTGATCAGCCGCTGTATAACCGCGCGGTTCAAGGCACTTATCCTCCAGGTTCGACCATTAAACCGATGTTTGGCCTTGGTGGCCTTCATTATGGCTTGGTCGATTGGAGTACCGCGATTTCCGATCCCGGTTATTTCACTTTACCGGGTGATAGCCACCGTTTCCGTGACCATAAGAAAACCGGCCATGGTACTGTAAATCTGCATAAAGCTCAGGTGGTTTCCTGCGATACCTATTTCTATGTCATGTCCTATCGTATGGGCATTGAAAAGATGAATGACTGGATGCGTCAGTTTGGTTTTGGTGAAAAAACGGGTGTCGATCTGCCAAGTGAAAGCTCTGGTCTATATCCAAGTCCTGAATGGAAAATGCGTACGCGGAACTCTAAATGGTTACGTGGTGAAACGATTTCGGTAAGTATTGGCCAGGGTGCCTTTACAGCAACCCCATTACAGTTAGCTATGGCAACTGCAATTACTGCCAACCACGGCAATAAGGTCGTACCGCATGTCCTGCGTGAAAGCCGTGGTGCCAAAGCATTTAAAGTCCATAATGGAACCCATGGCAAGATCGATTTTAATGGGCAAGAAGAAGACTGGTTCAAGATGCGCGATGCCATGGTTGATGTCATTCAATCCGGTACAGGTCGTGGCATTAAAGGCGGCTTGCAATATAGTATTGCCGGTAAAACCGGTACAGCCCAGGTGAAAAGTATTGCCCAGGGTAAACGCTACAATGAAGCCCTGCTCACTGATCGCCAGCTTGACCATGGTCTGTTTGTCGGTTTTGCCCCTGCAGAAAAGCCTGAAATTGCCATTGCAGTCATTCTGGAAAATGGCCGTGGCGGTAGTGCAGCCACTGCACTGGCCCGCCCTATTTTTGATTACTGGTTATTGCATAAGGATAAAAATCCGGTACGCCCTCTCAGCCATCAATTAAGTGGGGGACTGATGACAGCCGGAATTAAACCTGGTGAACTACCAAGTGGTGCAAGTATTCTTAGCCCTGATGCTGCAGCAACACCTAACAGCACGGATGCACCACCAACTTCATCAAATACAACATCAAACCCATCTCGTTCGAACTCATCTGCGAACTCTGCACCTGCTGTAGAAGGAGATTAATACATGAAAAATCAGCTACGAATTATTGGCGGTGACTGGAAACGTCGTCAACTGGCCTTTGCCAGTATAGACGGTTTACGTCCCACCCCGGACCGTGTCCGTGAAACCCTGTTTAACTGGCTGATGTGGGATATACAGAATGCCAAGGTGCTGGATATCTGCGCCGGTTCTGGTGCTTTGTCCTTTGAAGCACTTTCTCGTGGTTCAGCCAGCGTGGTGATGATTGAACCGGATCGTACTCAGGCACAATTTTTAAGCCAGAATCTGGAGCTGCTTAAAGTCACCAAAGCACGTGCACAACTGAAAGTGACCACGGCGCAGCAGGCTTTACCAACTTTGAAAGATCAATTTGATCTGGTCTTTTTAGACCCACCATATAGCCTGGACTTGTGGACTTCTCTGGCTGGACTTGCTGATCCGCTGATTAAGCCTGAAGCTCTGATTTATGTCGAAGCAGATCGGGATTTGAATACTTTGCAGCTCCCTTCGTCTTGGCAACTGATTAAAAACACCAAGGCTGGGACAGTACGTGCCGGGTTATATCAGAAAAAGTAAATAAATATTTGCATAAAAAGCATTAAAAAAAGGATTCCTGTATGGAATCCTTTTTTTGTGAAATGTAAGTTATAAATAGCTGATCTGTTAACGGCGATCACGCCAGTCACGGTCGTCCCGATCACGTTTCCAGTCACGATGATCTTTATTTTTCCAGTCCCGGTCACCATGGTCGCGGTCATAATGTCCATTACGATCTCGATGACCACGATAATCATCATCCCAAGGATCGACCATACAACCGGTTAAGGCCACTGCCAATACAGATGACAGTAATATCATTTTTTTCATTTTCATCACCTCTTTCCTGCACTCTGTTAGTATCAAACTATTTCATGGAGAGTGCACGAAGCCCTTGTTGGTCTCCTGTACCGATTTGTTTACTTTTTATGCATTACAAAAACTATTCAATCAATTTTTTAAATAAATTATTTATCTAAACTTTGACTAAGAATTGCATAAATACAGCTAAATATCAGCTTGGCTTTTCCAGCAATCTTTTAAATACTGCTGACTTTCTTTATCGACTGATCAGAATGACTTGGCTGTTATTTATTTTAGGTGCAATGATCGCAGGATTCGTACAGGGTCTTACCGGTTTTGCCTTTGCTTTAATTGCCATGTCATTTTGGGTATGGGTACTCAGCCCTCAAATTGCTGCGCCCCTCCTTGTATTTGCTTCGATTTGGAGCCACGTCATTTCATTATCGAATGAACAAAAGCAAGTTCATCTGCATAAGGCACTTTATCTACCCTATTTAATTGCCGGACTGATCGGAGTCCCGCTCGGTACCTGGTTATTGAATATCATTGAGGCACAAAGCTTCCGTGTCTTGCTGGGCCTTTTCCTCATCACCTGGTGTCCACTCATGTTATGCAATCCTCAAATCCGACTAATTCAACATTCAGGCAAAACTGCCGATGCGGGTATTGGTTTGGTAGGTGGAATTTTAGGCGGTTTGGGTGGGTTCTGTGGTTCAGTACCTTCTGCCTGGTTAATGCTCAAACAGCTCCCCAAAGATCAACAGCGCTATATTTTGCGTCACTTTAATTTCGCCATTCAGATGTTTACCTTGGCAGCCTATCTTTATCAGGGCAATTTAAATCAGAGTCACTTGCCCTATATGGCTGTACTGATTCTTGCAGTCAGTATTCCCGCCATTTTGGGTGCGCGCCTATTCCATCGAATTTCAGAACAACTTTTTAAACAGATTGTGCTTGGATTACTCTTCAGTTCAGGATGCTTCCTGCTGGTTAAAGAGTTGATAAACTAAGCTATTCTAAAAGACCAAAGCCGTACCGTACTTTGCTTTCAGCAAGTTTGCTGATAAGGTAAGCCGAATGATTTTTCTGTAGAAATGACTATGCAAATTCGTGATCAAATTGTGCTTGTGACTGGCGGTGCACGTGGGCTTGGCCTGGCGATTAGCCAGCTTCTGATTGCGGAAGGGGCACGTGTCGTTGTGAACTATCTCAATAGTAAAACGCAGGCTGAAGCGTTACAGAAGCAGCATCCAGATCAGGTATTTACCTATCAGGCAGACGTCTCTCAAGCAGATCAGGTCAAAGCTCTATTTACTGCAAGCAAAGTACATTTTGGTGAAGGCATTCATTCGGTTGTGAATAATGCCCTGGTACAATTTGAATTTAATAGTGATGATCGCCCCAAGGTTGAAGATTTAACGTGGGAGATGATGTCGCGTCAATTTAGTGGTGCTGTTCAGGCTTGTCTAAATACCACTCAGGCAGCGCTGGAAGATATGAAACAGGCACATTTTGGCCGGATTGTGAATATCGGTACCAACCTGGTTCAAAATCCGGTCGTGCCGTATCACGACTACACTACCGCTAAAGCTGCTTTACTGGCATTCACCCGCACGACTGCACAGGATCTTGGGCAGTATGGGATTAATGTGAATATGCTTTCAGGCGGGTTATTACAAACCACAGATGCCAGCAAAGCTACACCTGAGTTTGTGTTTGACCTGATTGCTCAGTCAACACCATTACGTCGTGTCATTACCCCTGAAGAGTTCGCTTCTGCAATCCTGATGTTCTTGTCCCCTTATTCACGCGCGGTCACGGGTCAAAACCTGATTGTTGATGGAGGCTTAGTGAAAGGTTAATAAATATAGTGCAGCATCAAAAAATCATTCCATACTCATGTCGATTGTTCGATGCATCACATTTTAACCAACTGTTCAAAAAAAAACGGTTTTGGAACTCGAAATACCTTTTAAAATATTAAGACCTTCCAAAACCGTCTGACTTCCCTCTATGAAAGCCTTAGCAGCATTGAGCCTGCCTCTGCTACTGACAGCTTGTATGTCAAGTGATGCTCAAAAAGCCGAACATATTTTAAAACTCTTCCATTGTACAGGAATTGAAACCTCACAAATGTCGCATAATAGTGTCACGCAATATTATGAGCAGTCTCTGTATAGTTCAAAAAGTAAAGCAGAGTCTTATATAGAGCAGTATAAAAATGGCGAGAAATCTTTTGAAGTCTCACTCTCTGAAATCGTGAACCAGCAATATGAGCTATACAAATCAGCCTGTCAAAATCTGGGAGGCATCCCCGCCAAGCAATCATCCTGATCTTTAGATCAACATTAAATAGAATTTTAATGCTAAAAAACAGGAGTATTCTCCTGTTTTTTATTTTAACCCGCTTTGTAATATCGCTGGTCCACACTAAAATCCTGAGGAAATTTCGCTTGGATGCCTGCATAGAAATCCATGATCTCCGCCATATCTTCCTCAAAATTTCCTGTTGGATGAATGATTTTCCCTACCCCAGCCTTCTTTTGCTCATAATCCATATAGGCCAGTGCAATCGGCACACCAGCATTCACCGCAACATAATAAAAACCGGTTTTCCATTGCTCCTGACGTGCACGTGTTCCTTCAGGTGTAACCAACATGACCAGTTCAGGATGGTGTTTAAACAGGTCTGTCATCACCTGAACCATACTTGGACGTGGTTCACCTGCCTGCTTGGGACGGCGATCAACTCCAATTCCGCCCATCGCACGTACAAAAGGTCCCAGTGGAAACTTCATATAGCTGTCTTTAATGGTAATACGCACATTGACACCTAACACCTTCAGCGCTAGCCGTGCATATAAGGCATCCCAGTTACTGGTATGTGGTGCAGCAATCATGACACATTGACTCAGGTTTTCAGGCCATTGGTCATCTGTTTCCCAGCCCATTAATTTGAGTGATTTTTCAGCTAATTTTTCAAACACAGTTCAATCGCAAAATAAATAAAAAATTATGTAACAGTATAACGATACCATCATTTAAGTCACTTTGTAATCAATTGTAGACATATCAATTGATGCACTTTTTATACAATCAACCTCCCAATATTAGGATATCCCTTCATCATTGGCTTCCCTAGACTCAGGTGGACAATTATAAACCGCCCATGGGGTCAATGATGAAAAAAACAATACTTGCAGTAATGCTCTCAACACTCGCACTGACAGCATGTCACGATGACGATGATGATCATCATCATTCACCAGGAAATGGTGGTAACCCACCTGGAGCACAACAAGGTGTCTTGACTGATGGCCCAATTCAAAATGTCCGCTATGAGACATCAAGTGGTGTAAAAGGCACTACCAATGCAGAAGGAATATTTACCTATAATACAGGTGATACAATTAAATTCTTTATCGGAAACCTTCAGTTAGGTGAACAGGATGGTGTTCAAGCTCAAGCACGAATTACCCCAACAGATCTCTATGAGGATGATCCTGCCATAGATGGAAATGAAGATGAAGACTTAGAAGAAGCCTTAACTGTATTCTTGCAATCGATAGATAGTGATGCAGATCATGATAATGGAATCCAAATTAGTGGCGAACTCATAGAAAAAATTAATGCTCTCAATACAACAACATTTGAAACATTATTTGATCCCGCATCTACAGAGAGCCTGACTACTCAAATAACGACGATTTTAACTGAAGATCTTGATATACCAGAAGAAAATATTGTTACTCCTGAGGAAGCTGCAGCTAATATTCAAGAAGCGTTCTATAAAGATATTGCCGGAACCTGGCAGTTAGGCTCTGAAGACAAATCGGACAAAGTCATTCTAGTTGTTTATACCGATGGTAGCTACAAACTGGGCGAAGCTGATGAAGCTGATGATGATGGAAATCCAGGTTATGAACTTGGCAATCTCAATTGGACTTGGAAAGGTGGTGTGATCACACCTGAGATTGATGAAAATGGTGATAACAATGGTTCTTGGGGACTTTCCGATTCTGAAGGCAACCAAGGCTATACTCTAACTTTTGATGGTACAAACTTAGTTCTTACTGAAACTGGTTTAGAGGAAGATGATACCTATACCTTTACACGAGTAGAAAATTCAACCAACGGCCTGGTAGGCACTTGGGAACTGGATGATACCCATGTACTGGTATTCCTGAACGATGGCTACTACTTCCTGATTGACACTACAGGAGGAGAGGATTGTGGTCCAGAGGGTATTGAATACGGTCGATATAGTACTTCTACTTCTAATAACGTTAATAGTTTAACTGTTAACTCTAATCTGTTTGATACAAATGAAAGTTGTGGTCTATATGATGGTCAAACCACTCCATTCGTTGTTGGAACCTATACAGTTAATGCAACTACTATGACATTAACCCCAACCGGTGAAACTGCTGTCACTTTCACTCGGGCTAATTTCCAGCGTGATTCAGAAGAACCATCTCCTGAACCACAGCCACAACCACAACCACAACCACAGCCACAGCCACAGCCACAGCCACAGCCACAGCCACAGCCACAGCCACAGCCACAGCCAACAACTTAACATTATGTTGGCATAACTTTCAAAAGCCAGGTAATTAGCCTGGCTTTTTTATGCAATATGCTGAAACTGTAACGTACAGTTCATCAACTTATGTATCAGTTCAATCTGGCTATTTACTTCTAGCTTTTCATAAATCTTTTTCATATAAGTTCTGATGGTTTGAATACTGAGTTGCATCTGTTCGGCAATATCTTCAGGTTTACAACCATTAATCAGGTATTCACATAATGCGATCTCACGGCATGTCAACTGATAATGCTGCCTTAAATAGCTTTGTGACAAGATGTGGTATTGATTTCGGTCCGTCAAAAATATTGCAACTTGATATCGTCTCGATTCTTCAATAGGTGTCATCGACTGTTTCGACCAAGGTACGATCGTCAGCATGATGCAATGACCTGTTGCATCCTCTACAGACATTACCCCACCGATTTTATTCAATCCCCCACTACCCTGCTGTAAAGCCCCTCTGATAAGTTGTTCTAGTTGTAGATGATAGGCTCTATTTAGCTTCAGATGATTATACTGATCTATTTCAATTTCCTGATTTTGCTTCAGCATTTTTTTTGCTTCAATATTGGCAAACTGTATCTCGAAATTCTCAAGTAATAATACAATCCCGACCTTTAAAGCATTCATGGCCTGATAAGCATTGTATTTATCCTGAACAACCAAACTGAACTGACGGTAAATCTGTAGCGCACGCCTTAAATGAATACTGATACGCTCCAGAAAATCCAGTTGTTCTTTACCATAGGGGGAGGCTTCAGGTGCCCGGTGAATTCCCAGTACAGCCCAACTAAAATCACCACGATCCAGCAATACACCTGCAAGATGTAAAATACCGGTAGGCTTTAAACATTTCTCATAAAAGACATGCTCTTCCGAGCCTTCCATGGCGGGATAATGCTGACAATTGATCTGTAATGCCTCTCCTACTTCAATCTCATTCCATAGCGGCAAGTGCAGCTTCATATCAATGACTTGAATACGTTCATCCCAATAAGCAGCTAGACCTTCATAAGGAATATTATAAGTATGGACAAAGTTATAAGATGGATTGAGCTGATCCATCGCAGTAAAAATGGCTGTCTTACTTTGTGTATATTCCACCAGCTCATGCATAACCTGAGTCCACAACTGAGGATCAAGTGCTGCATCATAGATATGCGCAATAATGTTATTTTCTTTATTCAAATCCATCATTGCCCTCATTATTATTTTAAAATCTGTGAAAGCACTATTTATCTGAGATGATAGTGGTTTTATTTTTTTATAATTTTAGCAATTCCTTTAGCTCATCACACCTGCAGAGTGAATTTCACTTAATCAATACATCATTTACAAAGTTACACTACCCTTATGATTTTTAAATTTTTATGTTGGATAATAGCAAATTTGAAATAGGCATAAAAATGAGAAAGTCTCTCCTTATCATCGCAACCATCACAATTACGCTAGGTTTGAGTGCCTGTTCTAAAACCCAAGAACCCTCTAGCATTGAAAATACAGATTCACAAAATTCTACTCAGATGAATACGCTAACGACATCACGCAGCTTACCTGCCGGGGACACTGCAGAAACCTCTCTTGACTGGGCGGGCAAATATGAAGGAACTTTCCCATGTGCTGACTGCGAAGCGATCAAAATTGAGCTGGAACTTCACCCTGACAAAACTTATGAGCTGAAAGAAGAATATGTTTCCGATACCAAAAGCACGGAAACCAAAACCAAAGGAAGTTTTAGTTTTGACCCTAAAATGACTTCAATTATTACGCTGGATGAAAAAGGTGAAAACCGTAAATTCTTTGTCGGTGAAAACTTCTTAGAAGCTCGAGATATTCAAACTGGTGAAAAAATTAACAGTAATTTGAATTATAGATTAATTAAAGATTAATATTCTTGAGTTAACCCGAATGAAAAAATCCCCGCAAATGCGGGGATTTTTTAGATCATATGATCGGATGATGAATTACATCATGCCGCCCATACCACCCATGCCGCCCATATCAGGCATTGCAGGTTTGTCTTCTGGGATATCAGTGATCATACATTCAGTAGTCAACATTAATGCAGCAACAGAAGCAGCATGTTCAAGAGCAGAACGTGTTACTTTTGCTGGATCTAGAATACCCATTTCAAGCATATCGCCATATTCGCCAGTTGCAGCGTTATAACCGAAGTTGCCTTCACCATTTTTCACAGCGTTGATTACAACTGAAGGCTCATCACCCGCATTAGATACGATTTGACGAAGTGGCGCTTCGATTGCACGACGAAGGATGTTAATACCTACGTTTTGGTCATCGTTCGCACCCGTTACACCGTCAAGTGCTTTTGCTGCACGTACAAGTGCAACACCACCACCTGCAACAACACCTTCTTCAACCGCTGCGCGAGTTGCATGAAGTGCGTCGTCTACACGGTCTTTCTTCTCTTTCATTTCAACTTCAGTTGCCGCACCGATTTTGATCACAGCAACACCGCCCGCTAATTTAGCAACGCGTTCTTGAAGTTTTTCTTTGTCGTATTCAGACGTAGATTCTTCAATTTGCGCACGGATTTGCTGAACACGTTCAGCGATTTGACCTGCATTACCAGCACCATCCACAATCACTGTGTTTTCTTTAGATACAGTTACTTTGTGTGCAGTACCTAAGTGTTCAAGTGAAGTTTGGTCTAACTGCATACCGATTTCTTCAGAAATCACAGTACCGCCAGTTAAGATCGCGATGTCTTGCAGCATTGCTTTACGACGGTCACCGAAGCCAGGCGCTTTCACCGCACATACTTTGATGATGCCGCGCATGTTATTCACAACAAGAGTAGCAAGTGCTTCACCTTCAACATCTTCAGCGATAATAAGAAGAGGCTTACCCGTTTTTGCAACAGCTTCCAATACAGTGATCAATTCACGGATGTTACTGATTTTCTTGTCAACCAATAGGATGTATGGGTTTTCAAGTTCAGCAGTTAGCGTGTCTTGTTTGTTTGCGAAGTATGGAGAGATATAACCACGGTCAAACTGCATACCCTCTACAACGTCAAGTGCATCTTCAAAGCCTGAACCTTCTTCAACAGTGATCACGCCTTCTTTGCCCACTTTTTCCATTGCTTGCGCAATCAATTTACCTACAGTGGTGTCAGAGTTTGCAGAGATCGAACCCACTTGCTCAATTGCTTTAGAGTCAGATGCAGGCTGAGAAGTTGCTTTAATTTCAGAAACTAAAGTTTTAACCGCGATATCGATACCACGTTTCAAGTCCATTGGGTTCATACCCGCTGTTACTGACTTGATACCTTCGTTCAAGATTGCTTGAGCAAGGACAGTCGCAGTCGTTGTACCATCACCCGCGATGTCATTGGTTTTTGAAGATACTTCGCGAACAAGTTGAGCACCCATGTTCTCGAACTTGTCTTTTAAAGTAATTTCTTTCGCAACAGTTACACCATCTTTAGTGATATGTGGTGCACCGAAAGAACGGTCGATGACAACGTTACGGCCTTTCGGACCAAGTGTTACTTTTACTGCATCTGCAAGGATGTTCACACCAGCGATCATTTTCGCACGAGCTGAATCACCAAATTTTACGTCTTTAGCTGACATATTTGACTCCGAGTATTTTTAATAGCTTTACAAAATCTGATATGGAATATGTAAGACTGTTTTAGCGAAGATTAACCTTCAAGAACCGCTAAAATGTCAGATTCTTTCATGATAAGTAGTTCTTCGCCGTCTACTTTTACAGTTGTACCTGCATAAGTGCCGAACAATACTTTGTCGCCAACTTTAACGTCTAACGCGCGTACGCCATTGTCAGTGATTTGACCATTACCAACTGCAATAATTTCCCCTTGCGCTGGTTTTTCTGCTGCAGAACCTGGAAGTAAAATACCGCCAGCTGTTTTAGTTTCTTCTTCAACACGACGAATAACAACGCGGTCATGTAATGGACGAATGTTGCTCATTTTTAACTCCATCAGACTAAGTCTTTTTTGATGACTGATGACGACTTGGTTATTCCCTGGTCATCATCAAAACTTCTAGATGTCACTTTTATGGAGATGGAATAAATCGCTTCAAGGGTAAAACTGAAAAAAAATTCATTTTTTTTTATTTTTTTATCATGCGCATATACTTTTGCTGCTTTTTTCTTCAAGGCCTGCCTAAAATTAGGGAATAGCCTTCTGTTTTCAGACTTTTTCACCTTTCTGTAGGCTTCTTTAATGAGTTGGTGAAGCACAATCTCACTTACATTTGATCAGTCAGCAGACACAGCTCCACTCCTCCTTCCTATCTTCTCAACCATTAAAAATAAGCGATTTAAATACCTTGAACTCACCCGCTATATAAAGGTCTATTTCTGAAGTGAACCGATGTATAGATAATTTCATTGATGACAATAAATACTTTTTATCTGGTGATTTTGCTTTACACAGGAGGATCATTTCTCTTAGCAGACTCTCAAAGATGCTTTTAAGAAATACTATTCTTAGCTTCTAGAACTAAGCCAATAAAAAAATCGAGTATTAATTCTTTATAACTTACCAATAGAAAGATACCAACCAATTCAAAGATTAATCTTAAAATTGTTTTTCTTAGACTCTTTTAAAAAGCAGAAATGACTAATTTGTCTTTTCGAAATCTCCATTTAGCAAGTTGAACAAACTACCTAGCAAAAGCTCAGTTATAAGCTTAGGTGAAAATCACCCCAACCTTCTATAGCTACAGCTTTTTATGTGATATAAATTAGATATATATCGTTTATAATGCTTCAGAAAATCCTCAGCGCTGATTATTTTTCTGGCAAACTGTCTAAATACCAACCAGATGTCATAAGTACTATGCAAAATTCAAATTACCCTCATTTATTTAATCAATGATATAAGTCTTTACTAGAAAAATAATAAGTAAATGTTTTTTATAATTATATTTATCAAAAATATTAACCATAATTGAAATAAATATAAGATTATTTAGTAATGATATTTTATATGTTATTGTTTTTTAAATACTTATTTAAAATATTGCATTATGTGACAATTTAATTCTAACCCTGCTTTGGTCTTATTTTTTTTGTCATTTTATGCTTTAATAACGCCACTTTTTTTTCATATTTCTTCTAGCAGCTTTATGACTGTCTAGAATTACTTTGTACAGTTATCTGTACATTTTTGAGATAGGCCTCACCATGACTCAAGTGAACGCACCAGAATTCGTTCGTCACCCTAAGCTTATTGCTTGGGTTGAAGAAATTGCAAAATTAACAAAACCAGCAAAAATTGAATGGTGTGACGGTAGCGCAGAAGAGTATCAACGTTATATCGACTTGATGATCGCTAACGGCACAATGCAAGCGCTGAACCAAGAAAAACACCCTGGTTCTTACCTTGCAAATTCTGATCCTTCTGACGTTGCACGTGTTGAAGGTCGTACTTATATCTGTTCTGAAAACAAAGAAGACGCTGGTGCGACAAACAACTGGGAAGCTCCAGCTGAAATGCGTGCTCGTCTAAACGGTTTATTTGATGGTTGCATGGAAGGCCGTACTTTGTACGTTGTTCCTTTCTCTATGGGTCCTTTAGGTTCTCATATTGCACACATCGGTATCGAATTAACAGATTCTCCTTACGTTGCTGTAAGCATGTCTAAAATGGCGCGCATGGGTAAAGCCGTTTATGACGTTCTTGGCACAGATGGCGAATACGTTCCCTGTGTACACACTGTGGGTGCACCACTTGCAGAAGGTCAAAAAGACGTTGCTTGGCCATGTAACCCAGACAAATGGATCGTTCATTACCCAGAAACTCGTGAAATCTGGTCATTCGGTTCAGGTTACGGCGGTAACGCATTGTTAGGTAAAAAATGCCTAGCATTACGTATTGCATCTTACATGGGTCGTCAACAAGGTTGGTTAGCTGAACACATGCTAATCCTTGGCGTGACAAACCCACAAGGTGAAAAACACTACATCGCAGCTGCATTCCCATCTGCTTGTGGTAAAACAAACTTCGCTATGTTGATTCCTCCAGCGGGCTACGAAGGCTGGAAGATTGAAACTGTAGGTGACGATATTGCTTGGATCAAACCAGGTGAAGATGGTCGTCTATACGCAATCAACCCTGAAGCTGGTTTCTTCGGTGTAGCTCCTGGTACGAACACCAAGACTAACCCGAACTGTATGGCAACACTGCACAAAGACGTGATCTATAC
This sequence comes from Acinetobacter sp. ASP199, assembly GCF_022700675.1. Lineage (NCBI taxonomy): Bacteria > Pseudomonadati > Pseudomonadota > Gammaproteobacteria > Moraxellales > Moraxellaceae > Acinetobacter > Acinetobacter sp. ASP199. Next base: position 885,799 of record NZ_CP062182.1, on the reverse strand, counting down.
CAACGTTGCTGTAACTGACAACGGTGAAGTTTGGTGGGAAGGTCTGACTAAAGAAGCGCCTGCTAACCTGACGAACTGGAAAGGTCAACCACACACTGGCGAAGAAAAAGCAGCGCATCCAAACGCTCGTTTCACAGTTGCTGCTGGCCAATGTCCTTCTATTGATGCTGATTGGGAAAATCCAGCAGGCGTGCCAATTTCTGCGTTCATCTTCGGTGGTCGCCGTGCGGACACAGTGCCTCTAATTTCAGAAGCATTTGACTGGGTTGACGGTGTTTACAAAGCTGCGACTATGGGCTCTGAAACAACTGCTGCTGCCGTTGGTCAACAAGGTGTTGTTCGTCGCGACCCATTTGCGATGCTTCCATTCGCTGGTTACAACATGGCGGATTACTTCACGCATTGGTTAGAAATGGGTGAGAAAGTTGGCGAGAAAGCTGCTGCTGCTGGCAACAAACTTCCTGGTATCTACAACGTGAACTGGTTCCGTCGTGATGCTGAAGGCAACTTCGTATGGCCTGGTTTTGGTCAAAACATGCGTGTTCTTGAGTGGATCATCGATCGTTGTGAAGGTCGTGCAACTGCTGTTGACACACCAATCGGCCGCGTTCCAACTTACGAACAGTTAAACTGGACTGGTTCTGACTTCACTAAAGAACAGTTTGACCTTGTGACTTCTCAAGACAAAGATCAATGGATTAAAGAACTTGAAAGCCACACTGAATTATTCAACAAACTTGGTGATCGTTTACCAGAAGCGTTGAAAAAACGTCAAGCTGAGCTTTTAGAAGCTGTTAAATCTGCATAATTGCTGATGTAAAAAAAGGTCGCGTAAGCGGCCTTTTTTATTGGCTTTAAACAATTGATCACAATTGACCAGAGCAGCAGCTTGAGCAAAATATGGCATACTTAAGCCAAGACTTTAGGAAATATAAATATGAAAAGAACAACAGTAATTTTAGCTGTAGCTGCCAGTAGTTTTGTACTGGGTGCATGTCAGACCACACCCCATCAATTTAATGGACAAAGTGGCTATGAGATTCTGGAGCGTTCAGGCAATACTGCGACTTTGAGCTATACACTTTCAGGACGACTGAGCCAGGATGAAAACCGTCTACAAGCCGCTTGCAGACAGGTTTTAGGAAATTCTAAAACTTACAATATCCAGATTTTAAGCACGAATGAAATTTCTACTCCAATTGCAGAGCAGGAAAACTATGGCCGTCAACTGGGTAATAGCCGTACGCAAATCAGCTTAAGCAATACGCCTGATCTACATAATAGTGAAAATCCTGGCGCGCGCGAAGCCTTAGAAGCCCGCCCTACGACCATGCGCGTTATTCGTTATACTTGTTCTTGATACTTAATTACTTACTCAAATACACAATAAAAAAGGGCTTAATGCCCTTTTTTATTCGCCTCTTCAAAGTGTTTTATAAAAACTGACATTACGAAATTCGGGTGATTCATCCAGATCTGGCCAGGTCGTCGCACTGCGTTCATCCAGTTTTTCATATTTAGGATGGCTAAAGTTTTTCACTCGGCTGTCTGCAACCCAAACTTCTGGCGCAAATTTCAAGAATTCATCCAAGAAAAAACGGTTGCATTGGTCATAAAGCACATCTGCTGCCAATAAAATATCGACTTGTTCTGCTTTATAAAGATCATCAAGATATTCTAACTCAACGTTATTTAATTCAGCATTGGCACGACAAGCATCTAGACTGACCTGATCGATATCACAACAAATGACACGTTTAGCCCCTGCCATTTTCGCAGCAATTGCGACTACCCCTGAACCTGCACCGAAATCCAAGACCACTTTATCTTTGACATGCTGTGGTTCAGCCAAAAGCCACTGTGCCATCGCTAATCCTGAAGCCCAGCAAAAAATCCAATACGGCGTATCATTCCAGATGCGACGAATGACTTCATCATCCAGTTTATCGGTTGGGAATACGGGTGGAATAAGCCAAAGTGATATAGGTGTTTCAGGCAACTGCTGCGCGTGTAATTCACACTGTGGAATCACATCATGTAAAGCTTTTAATAGATGTTCAGGTGCTTTAGTAAATTGGAAGGTACAGCTCATGGGGTTTTTTATATTTTATATATGTCAGAGGAATTCTTGAAGTCTTACCCTCATCCCAACCTTCTCCCAAAGGGAGAAGGAGCATCCATTATTTTTATAATAGATTTCCCCTCTCCTTTTAGGAGAGGGTTAGGGAGAGGTCTACTGATTAACCTAGCGCTTTCTCAGCAGCTTCAACCGTTTGACGAATCAATGTTGTGATGGTCATTGGACCTACGCCACCTGGAACTGGTGTATACGCAGAAGCGATTTCTTCGATCCCTTCTAATTGGATATCACCTACACCACCGCCATCACGTGGATGGAAACCAGCATCTACAACCACAGCACCTGGTTTAATCCAGTCTTTTTGAATCAGTTCAGCTTTACCTACAGCACCCACAATGATGTCAGCTTGTTTTACAAAGCTTGCAAGATCTTGCGTACGTGAATGGCAAATCGTCACAGTTGCATTTGCTTCAAGCAGCATTGCAGCCATTGGTTTGCCCAGAATTGCAGAACGGCCCACAACAACAGCATGTTTACCTGCAATTTCAATGTTGTTTTCTTTCAAAATCGTCATGATGCCTGCTGGTGTTGCAGAACCATAAGCCGCCTCGCCCATTGCCATACGGCCGTAACCAAGGCAAGTTACACCATCAACGTCTTTTGCAAGCGAGATCGCATCGAAACACGCACGCTCATCGATTTGAGCAGGCACTGGGTGCTGTAAAAGAATACCGTGAACATCTGGATTAGCATTTAATTTTTCAATTTCTGCAAGAAGTTGTTCAGTTGTGGTTTCTTTTGGAAGCTCAACTTTCAATGAATCCATACCAACACGACGGCAAGCATTGCCTTTCATACGAACATAAGTTGCAGATGCACCATCGTCACCTACTAAAATCGTCGCAAGAATTGGAGTACGACCTGATTTTGCTTTCAGCGCTTCCACGCGAGTTAACAAGTCAGCTTCAATTTGCTTCGCCAATGCACGACCGTCTAGAACTAATGCCACGGCACTTCTCCCAAGTGTTGGTATGAATCAATTTTGCACATTCTACATGATTATTCTGAATATTTTCCGCCATATGCTGCTTTTATGCGCATATGAATGAATACACTATTGTTTTTTTTTCAGAGCTTGATAATATACGCATCAACAAGACGCGGCGGGGTGGCAGAGTGGTCATGCAGCGGACTGCAACTCCGTGGACGCCGGTTCGATTCCGACCTCCGCCTCCATCTTGTTAAAGCCCGAGTGGTGAAATCGGTAGACACAGGGGATTTAAAATCCCCCGCCCACAAAGCGTGCCAGTTCGAGTCTGGCCTCGGGCACCATTCTTCTACTACTGAAGATGGTGCAAATAAAGAACCCAGCGAAAGCTGGTTTTTTTATGCCTGAAATTTGGTGAAATCTATCTACAGCCGAAATCAATAAAATAGATTTACCTTGTTTTATTGGAACATAGTTTCAATCAGCCTAACGGCGTTTACGTTTACGCCTAGACAATTTGGTCATGTAACTTTCAAGATTCAATAATGCTAAATAAAAAGTTTTAGCCTGCTGTGTAGTGACCCGGTTAAATAATCTGGCCTGAATCACTTGTGCTAATGCCCGAGTTTGATGGACCCGTTTAAATGGTCCTTTTGCAATCATCATCGCTATTACTCTCTTGGATAAAGGAGAACAAGGTGACTGTTGGATAAACAGCTTCAATAACTTAATTGCAAAAACCTGACCATTTTTTAATCAAAATTCAAAAATATAACTACCGTTTATCGGAATGAATAAAACAAGCTCCCAATAAAACACATAAGTTATTGTTATTTATATATTTTTATAAAATTAAGATTTTAGATAAACTTTCACATAAATAAGTATGTTTTCTTTCAAGTTTAAATACCATGAATCTCAGCTGTTATTGTATTGCTACAAACTGACACAGGGTGTCAGTTTTTGCAAAAAAAAAGAGAATAAAATCATTAGATTTCATTCTCTTTAAGTATTTTAATAATATGTGAACTAGATCACTTCTACCACAACCTTTCCGATATGCTCACCTGTATCCATAGCTGCATGTGCATCCTGAATCTGGTCAAACTTAAAGGTCTTATAAATCATTGGCAAGCATTCCCCTTTTGCCCATAAAGGTGCCACATGTTCTTTCAAACCTTGTGCAATTTCCGCTTTTTCCGCCGTGTTACGTGCACGCATGGTTGAACCGGTAATGGTCAAACGCTTCATCATGATCTGACCAAGCTTCACGTCTTTGGCCTTGGCACCGCCCAAAAATGCGATATATACCAGACGACCATCACGGCGTAACAGATTCAGGTTTTTCTCCAGATAAGGTGCACCCACCATATCCAGAATCACATCGACACCAGCATTATCCGTCGCTTCATTAATCACCTGCTCAAAGTCCTGAGTCTTGTAATTAATTCCTGTAGTCAGATGTGCAATCGCCTGGATTTTTTCATCACTCCCTGCTGTGGCAAAGGTTTGAATACCCAATGATTTACACAGCCTGAGTGCAGTAGTTCCAATCCCGCTAGTCCCACCATGTACCAGTACCGTTTCTCCTGCTTTGGCTTTACCCATCTGGAACACATTTGCCCACACCGTAAAGAAGGTTTCAGGAATCGCTGCAGCCTGCACAAAACTTACGCCTTCAGGAATATTCAAAGTCTGGCTTTCAGGTACGACGCAATATTCTGCATAACCACCACCATTGGTCAGGCCACACACCTTGTCCCCGACTTTAAACTGGCTTACATCACTTCCAACTGCAACTACTTCACCAGCCACTTCCAGACCTGGAACAGGAGTTACCCCTTTTGGCATCGGGTACAGGCCCTGACGCTGCAAGATATCCGGACGGTTAATCCCGAAGGCATGAACCTTGACCAGCACCTCGTCAGCTTTTGGTTCAGGAATAGCAACTGTTTCATAAGCGAGCTTATCTACTCCGCCCGGTTCCGTAATGATGACGTGTTGCATGTTCTGTTGCGACATGGATTGTTTCCCTAACATTGATGTTTTATCTCTCTTGAACTTATTTGAACATAGAACGCTTATGGATTGAAGGCTAATGGACTTATGTATAATCCTTTGAGCATTTTATAAATTGATATTACCCAGCACATGATCATCATTCAAAAAGCTGAAACAGAAGATATCCATCCTATTCTAGACATCTGGCTAAATGCCTCCCTACAGGCGCATGCCTTTATTCCCGCAATATATTGGGAACAACAGCTGCTTCCGATGCATGATCTGTATCTGCCTCTTGCTGAGAATTATGTGATTAAAGAAAATCATACAGTTCAGGGTTTTGCTTCACTGCTAAGATCAGAGCAGGTACTGGCTGCACTGTTTATTCATCCTGACCAGCAGGGCAAAGGTTATGGCGCGCGTCTGCTGGATTTCCTGAAACAGCAATGTGAGCAGCTACATTTAAATGTCTATACTGCAAATACCCCAGCCGTTCATTTTTACCAGAAACATGGTTTTAAGATGATCCATCAAGGGATCGACCACAATACCGGTCAGGCAGAGCTCAGCATGAGCTGGTTCAAGTCTTGATTTAGAAATTATGAGAGCAAACTGATGTCAGCAGTCATCGCCTATAATGAAGATAATTACAGTGACTTCGAATGGTTTGAAGGCTTTGCCATGATTCGCTTCTATGCCGACTGGTGCAAGCCATGTGTTCAAAACTTTCCTGTATTTGAACAATTGGCAGCGCATTATGCCGGGCAAAAACCAGACATCAAATTCGGCAAGATCAATGTTGACCAGTCACCGATTCTAACCTTACGCTACAATGTTTATGGCCTGCCCTCTACCCTGATTTTCAACAAGGGACACATTATTCATCGTATTGCTGGTGTAAAAAGTCTGACCGAAATGAAAGCCATTCTGGCTCAAGTACTGGATGAATCATCTAACTGATGCAAGCAGACCAATCCCCTATTTGGTAGATTGATCCGGCATCTGTACAAACTGCATCAGGAATTTTCGTACCAGTGGCAGTACTACTAGAATCAGTGGAAATGCCATCAGCCATGACATGCTCCAGGCATGCAGCCACAATGAGATAAACTGATCACTCCAGCCTTTGTTCAGTAGCATGTTAAAACAGGAAATTGCGCCACTCATAATGCCAGAAAGGATTAAAGGCATGAGCCAGTTCAAGTGTTTGGCATGAAATTTGGGAACTATCTTTTTCATCATTTTACCTAATTTTTAAATCGTAAACCGAATTACAGACGTGTGATGTTTATTGCTGCCTGGTCAATCTGTTCTGCAATTTCACGTACTTGGATTTGATTAAGTTCGCTATGTTGAATCTTTAAGCGCAGGGAGGTCTTTAAGTTTTCCATCGCGTGCTTAATATCGACATACTGTTCATTCGATTGAATTTGTTTGCGCGTATTAAAACGGTCTAGTACCTTTTCTAAGGTTTGCTGATGTTCTTTGAGATGTACCTGACCTTGGTCAGTAATATGATACTGCTTGCGTTCATCAGCACTGATAGTCACTTGTGTATATTGCTGTTCTTCCAAATAACTGATGGTTGGGCAGATCGTGCCGGTACTCGGCTTATAGTTCCCTCCGACCAGAGCAGCCACTTCTTTAATAATGTCATAGCTAAACTTGGGTGCCTGGGCAATAAAATGCAGCACCAGCAGTTTCATTTCGCCAGCTTCAAACAGGCGTTTGCGAGGCTTGGGAGAGTTCTCTTGTTCTTCTGTTAGAACAGAATGAGGAGTTTTTGACATAGATAAGATATATCTTAAATTTAATTAAGATATATCTTATTAGGGTTTAAATAATAAATCAAATATAAGTTTTAAACCAGATTATGGACAGAGCCAGTTGTTCTAAATTCAAATTTAAAACTCAATTTACGTTCCTCTAGGAAACTCAAATAATCATCTTTCATCAAAAAATCAAGAGCTTTTTCACTTATAACATGCCCCTCTAAAATATTAAGTAGTTTTTGTCTAGCATGATCACCCTCACCAAAAAAAGACATAATATCCTTCAAATATTGCGATGGAAGTCTATCTTTAATAATATCCCTGTTCGTATCAGAAAGAATCCAAGTCTGATTAAATATAGAATCAACCTGATAATCTCTTTTTAAAATCTTATCTGCTTCATCTTTATTTCTAATTCCTCTCTCGTGCATGATTTTGTTTCGAAGTGCTGCTTTTGGAAAAATATGGTGTAAATCGCAGCTATGTTTAGCATTTGCGCCAACCACTCTATCTACATCATAGAAATCTTTAGGTTGTTTCAAATTAAGCATAGAGACTATTGTCTTCCCTAAGGCACCATTTTTATATGCTTCGCTAAAATCTACTGAGACCTCTTTTAACCATAGAGGCATACCATCATTAAAGGTAGGCGAATCGAACCAAATTCGCATATCCCGCAAATCTTGATTTTGTTTTGCATCAGATCCCTCCCCATATCTTTGAGTAAGTCCAGCTCCAAAGTACCAAGCTTGTAATTTTTGCTTCCTTAACAACTTTAAGGAATTAGTTTTATCTATTATCGGAAACTCTTCCAAAATTACAGCTACCGGTGCTAAAAGAGGGCTATATACTAGCCAAGTATCTTTTCCAATAGAAATGCATGAACCACAATACTCATCTAAAAGCACACAGATATGATTCAAAGCTTCGCATGCCTTATTCCAAGTATTTTCAATATGCGGTTTAGTAATGACTTCTGGTAATGAAACAGTTTTAGGACTTACACCCTCAAATAACGCTATAGTTTGTAATAAATATCTTTTATTATTTTGATCTACCACTCTAATATATTCATAGTTTTCCATAACCTCATCAAACATTTGCTTTATTGGGATATTCTTCGGATACATTGTTGCCACAAGCAAATCGAAAGCACCCAATCGAACACCCGTGGTATTCATTTTAGTAAATACCTTACAAATACCTGTTATACCCATTTTCTCTGAAATAAGTACACAAGGAACATTATAATCATAATAATTATCAAATATTCTCATGAGTGGTGCAGATAAAAAATCAACCCATTCATTATTTACAACTATCTCTTTCTCCAACTGCTCGATAGATTCTTGAACATTCAATTTTGAGTGATATTTAATTAAAGTCTGTTGTTCTATAATTTCTTCTTTAATTTGATCTCTAACAGTATTTATTTCATTAGAAAATATTGTCTTATTTTTCAATATATTTAATGGCATCAATCGACTAGACTTACCTCTAAGCCCTTTTAAAATATCATCTTGCTTTTTTAGCTTTGTTAATGCTGATGCTATATCAATACTCGTATCTATCCATTTTCGTATTGCAAAATCATCTTTAGGCATTCCCTCATTTACCCAACTTTCCTTGATTTTCTTTAAATCTAGATACCAAATATGCTTAGAGGTCCCATTAGTCAATTTACTTAATGAAGTAAGTCTCTGTTGACCATCCAGAACTAGAAATTTAGGAGGTTTTTCCGAATCCTCTGGAAAAATTTCATGGAAATAACTCCATGCAAATAAAGGATTTTCTTTATTAAGTTCAAGTATTAATAGCGAACCAATAGGATGTCCCAACAATACAGATTCAAATAAACTTTTGATATTTTGATCTTTCCAAACATAGTCACGCTGAAACTCAGGCAATTTATAATCACCATCATAAATATCATGAATAACGCTTGTTAATTTTAAGTCTTTAGATGAAATATTTGACACAAACACCCTCTTGCATTAGCTAGTATTTTGTTTAGCATTTTACCCTATTTGTTTTTATTATGAATAAAAACCCGCCTTTCAGCGGGTTTTCTTAGAACTTGCTCAGTCTTACAGACGAACCAATTCCACAATTTTCTCAGCAAGTTCTTCAGCAGATTCCTGAGCAAAAGTAACATCTGTACCTTCAGTTGCATCGGTGACTACAACCACACCAGTTTCACGGACCAGCACAACTTGATCAACTGAAAGACCTGCTTTCGCAATCGCAACAACACCTTGCTGGATCAGCAGGCTTTCAAGTGCTTGAGCATTTTCAAGCGCTTTAGCAGATACAGATACCGCAGCTGGTTTTTGACCTAAACGTGCAGCACGGTCTTCAGCAGTCACAGGATTAGCATGTGCTATCCATTCGATTGCATCTTCAATCATGCCCGCACCAACAGTGACGTTGCTTAAACGGTCAATGAAGATAAACGAACCAGTATGACGGCTTTCACGGTAACGGTCGAATACCACTGGTGCATCAAATTCGATTTGAACATCAGCAATGGCGTTCAGATCCAGCTGCTCTACCTGAGATTTCTCAAGTGTATTTACGTTTACACGGTAGTTGATCTCTGCAACTTTTGCAGGAACCGTTTGCGTACCCAGCTTAACGTTGTACAGCTTACCTTTAACCAATGGCTGGTCATTCATCCATACCACAGAAGCACGAACCGAACGTGAAGCTAAAGGCTGATCACCCGCTTTAACCAGCATGTTGCCGCGAGAAATATCAATCTCATCGTTCAAGGTTAAAGTCACTGCCTGACCCGCAAATGCACGTGGCAAATTGCCATCAAAAGTCACAATTTCCTTAACAGTAGATTTCTTGCCTGATGGTAATGCAACAATCTCATCACCTACAGCCACTTCACCCAGCGCTACAGTACCGCAGAAACCACGGAAATCGAGGTTAGGACGGTTAACATACTGAACCGGGAAACGGAATTCTTCTTTATCTACGCTGTGGGTAATTTCAACAGTTTCCAAAGTACCCATCAGGGTCTGGCCTGTATACCACGGCGTATTTTCAGACTTGTTCACCACGTTATCGCCATTCAGGGCAGAAATCGGCGTGAAGATAATGTTCGCTGGCGTACGGTCACCTAACTGGTTCACGAAGTCAGTATAGTCTGCCTTGATCTCGTTGAAGCGAGCTTCAGAGAATTCCACCAGGTCCATTTTGTTGATCGCAACAATAATGTTCTTAATACCCAGCAGGCTGGCGATAAAGCTGTGACGGCGAGTCTGAGTCTGTACGCCATAACGTGCATCGATCAGGATAATCGCAAGATCCGCAGTAGACGCACCTGTCGCCATGTTACGGGTATATTGCTCATGTCCCGGAGTATCCGCGATGATGAACTTACGTTTTTCAGTAGAGAAATAACGGTAAGCGACATCAATGGTAATCCCCTGCTCACGTTCAGCTTGCAGGCCATCTACCAGCAAAGCCAGGTCAGGTGCATCACCAGTGGTACCAACTTTTTTAGAGTCACGAGTTACGGCTTGCAATTGATCTTCATAAATCAGTTTTGAATCGTAAAGCAAACGACCGATTAAAGTAGATTTACCATCATCCACGTTACCGCAAGTCAAGAAACGCAGTAAGTCTTTATTTTCATGTTGTTTTAAATAGCTCAGGATATCCTGGCTGATTAATTCAGATTGATGAGACATCGCTCAAACTCCACAAATGCTTAAGAAATCGGTTTTGGAATCCCCCTGTGTCCCCCTTTGATAAAGGGGGAAAATCTCCTCTCTTTTAAAAAGAGAGGTCGGGAGAGATTAGAAATAGCCTTCCTGCTTTTTCTTCTCCATTGAACCTGCCTCATCATGGTCAATCATACGGCCTTGACGCTCAGAGCTGGTTGCAAGCAACATTTCCTGGATAATTTCCGGCAAGGTGTTGGCAGTGGATTCAACCGCACCCGTTAATGGGTAACAACCTAAAGTACGGAAACGTACCGATTTCATTTGTGGAACTTCACCTTCTTTTAAAGGCATACGCTCATCATCCACCATAATCAGTGTACCGCCACGCTCAACAACCGGGCGTTCAGCAGCAAGATATAATGGAACCAATGGAATACTTTCTAGATAGATGTATTGCCAGATATCAAGCTCAGTCCAGTTTGATAATGGGAATACACGAATACTTTCGCCCTTGTTCACTTTACCGTTGTAAAGGTTCCAAAGTTCTGGACGCTGGTTCTTAGGATCCCAACGGTGTTTCGAGTCACGGAATGAGTACACACGTTCCTTGGCACGAGACTTTTCTTCGTCACGGCGTGCACCACCGAAGGCAGCATCGAAACCATACTTATCAAGTGCCTGTTTCAGACCTTGAGTCTTCATGATGTCGGTGTATTTTGAACTACCATGATCAAACGGGTTAATACCAGCATCTACACCTTCTTTATTTTGATGAACAATCAGGTCAAAACCATGTTGTTTTGCCATGTTGTTACGGAAGGTGATCATGTCTTTGAATTTCCAGCCCGTGTCTACATGAAGTAGCGGGAATGGAAGTTTTGCAGGATAAAACGCTTTTAATGCTAGATGCAGCATTACCGCAGAATCTTTACCAATCGAATAAAGCATGACTGGGTTTTCAAACTCGGCAGCAACTTCGCGAATGATGTGAATACTCTCAGCTTCAAGCTGTTTAAGATGAGTAAGTCTTTCCTCATTTAATGACATGGACAACCTGCGTATTACACGTGTACTTATTACACTTTATAAAATTTATATTCATTATAGTGATTAAGTTTTCATAACGTTTTCTTGTTTTGTGCTATCCATATATCAAAACATCATATAAAACTTCACTGATATCTATTATTAGTTTTATTCAATCTGATGATTTTTAACACTTTGAATTTCTATATTTTCGCCCATTTAACCTTTTAAACCCACTATTTTTTAGCAATAACTTCATAGATAAATCATCTAAACTAACTGTTCCCAACAGCTGCAAAACCACCTAGAGTAATCCTAGTACCTATGGATCTAAATTTAGACATGCCATTTACTCAATATACCTTAGACACTTTAAAAACCCGTCTTGAACAGGCCAAACTGGCTGGCTATATCTATCAGCATCAACAACACATGCTGGTATTACAAGAACCCTTTGCTGATGATGGCAATGCCTTAAATGTCTATATACAGCATGAACTGACTGCAGATCAGATCGGTCTACAGTTTGGAGTTCGCTTGCAAGACAATAATGCTGAATATGTCATTGGTCTGACACATAGCAATCAGAACCCGAGATATGAAATTGGTGCAGGTAATCTGAAAGGTGACCAGAAAGCCTTTAACCTTTTATATGCCTTTTATAACTATCCTAAAGCATTTTATCTGGTTGCCCTGCCTTTGGCCGCAAATAGCCAGACACTTGAACAGGCACTTGAAGATCAGCTATTTAGCAAGCCTGAACTGGAGTTCCTGAATACAGCGGTGAAAACCAATCCAATGGGTGAACAGGTACAGTGGATGAAGGCCTATATTCTTCAGCAAGCTTTAGATATGAAAGTACGGATTCAGACGTCATTGTTGTAATTCTACTTAGGCTAATTGAATTGAAAGTAAAGTCGATATAAATACGATCAACTCGATTCAATTTAGCCTCTTTAAGCAACCCTGATGTTAGAACCTTGATATAGGTTAATTGGCTTTAGCTCAGGATCAGAGATCTATACTATTTGAAAGGAAGGATTAGCCTTAAAAATGGTTCATTTGAGGCTTTCTCACCGTCATTACTACGCACCTTCTATCAGATCTTAAAAAGTACGGATTAAGATATCTTCCAATTAAACCAAGTCTTTATCGCTGACTTAAACTCGTGTTTTATACAGATTAGCGCTTCAATAAAAGTGTGACCGAGTTAAATTTTTTCTTCATCTATTCATAAACTTATTAAATTACTATCATAATCGCGAAGCTATTGTTTCCTAAAATAATAATTTGATAACTCATACAAGAATTCAATCTAACTTCCAAAGCATTACAATTATTCAAGGTTAATATCTCGCACTTTTATGTGTATTTAGATTGCAAAATGTATAATCAATGTTATCTTTTTATAAGCAAGAATTATTCTTACAAATTTTGCCAAACATAATTATAGATAGAGACCCGAAGGAATGTGGGAGCTTTTTACCGAACCATCGAACGTTGTTTTCAGCATCAGTCTTAGCCTGATGCTGATGTTTGCAGCGCTGGAATGTATATTGCTGTTTCTGGGTGGCGGTTCACAAAGTGTTTTTGACCAGCTTTTACCTGAAGACTCGCATCATGTAGAGCTTCATCCCGCCAATAACCCGAATATCTTTAGCAAGGTATTTGACTGGCTGTATCTGGGTCAGCTTCCCCTGTTTATCTGGTTGATCATTTTTCTGACCACCTATGGCTTAAGCGGTCTGTTGATTCAAGGCATATTTGAAGGCTTTACTGGACAATTAATTAATGGCTGGATCATTTCCCCAGCCTGTCTGTTCCTGTGCATGCCCCTGGTACGTTTCAATGCCAAAATGGCTGAAAAGATCCTGCCAAAAGATGAAAGCACTGCAATTCATATTGAAGAGCTGATTGGCCGAACTGCAACCATTATCCTCGGTGATGCTCGTGCAAACTCACCTGCACAAGCCAAAGTTCAGGATCAGCATGGTCATACCCATTATGTGCTGGTCGAACCTGCCAATGGTGAAATCCTGAAACAGGGCCAATCTGTAATTTTAATGGATAAAACCCGCAATGGCTTCCAGGCCATAAAAGTCTAATTACTGATTCTCTATTACTTTATACTTATTATTTTATCCAAAATTATATTTTTAAATACGCTAAAACAGAGAACGAATAACAATGTTGAATTTTGATTTATATAACATTTTAATCATTACAGGGGTTATTTTCGCCAGCCTGATCACCTTTGGCCTGATCATCGCTCGCCTTTACCGTCGTTCAAGTAAGGAAATTTCTTTTGTCCGTACCGGTTTTGGTGGAGAGAAAGTCATTCTGGGCGGTGGTGCACTGGTCCTGCCTGTGTTGCATGAAATTATTCCTGTAAACATGAATACCCTGCGTCTGGAAGTCCGCCGTGCTGATGATCAGGCACTGATTACGCGTGACCGTATGCGTGTCGATGTCATGGCTGAATTCTATGTTCGGGTTAAACCAACTGCAGATTCAATTGCAACAGCAGCACAGACACTTGGTCAGAAAACCATGTCACCAAATGAGTTGAAAAATTTAGTAGAAGGCAAATTTGTCGATTCTTTGCGTGCTGTAGCTGCTGAAATGGCAATGGAAGAGCTCCATGAGAAACGTGTTGACTTTGTGCAAAAAGTACAGCAAGTGGTGTCTGAAGACCTGCATAAAAATGGTCTTGAATTAGAAACTGTTTCTTTAACAGGTCTGGATCAAACCGGTTTTAAATATTTCAATCCGCAAAATGCTTTCGATGCCGAAGGCCTGACAAAACTGACTGAAACGATTGAAGACCGTCGCCGTAAGCGTAACCATATTGAACAGGATACCGATCTGGCAATTAAAACCAAAAATCTGGAAGCTGAACAGGCACGTTTACAGATTATCCGTGAAGAAGAATATGCCAAGCTGCAACAGGAACGAGAAATTTCGATTCGCCGCGCTGAACAGCTGGCTGAAATTGCAGCCCAGGAAGCCGCGAAAAAGCGTGAAGCTGAGGAAGCACGTATTGCCGCTGAACGTGAAGTGGAGTTAAAACGCATTCTGGCAGCCCGTGATGTCGAAAATGAAAACATCCAGAAAGCACAGATCATTCAAAAAGCTCAGGTTGAACAGAAGAAAACCATTGAACTGGCTGAACAGGATCGCGCCATTGCAATTGCTGAAAAGTCTCGTGCCGAATCCGAAGCCAAAGCCCAAGCCGACCTTGCCCGTGCTCAAGCAGTAAAAGCTGAAGAAGAAGTCGTAACCGTGCGTCAGATTCAACAGGCAGAGCGTCAAAAAGCGGTTGAACTGGTGGCTGCCAAAGAACAGGCAGAAAAAGATGCGATTGCCATTACGGTTGCGGCTGAAGCGGGTAAACAGGCAGCAGCTGATGATGCAGAAGCCATTCGTATTGCCGCTGAAGCAGAAGCTGAAAAAGTTCGTTTAAAAGCTAAAGGTGAAGCCGATGCTAAAGTCCTGCTTGCTCAGGCAATGGAGAAACAGTATCAGGTCGATGCTGAAGGTACCCGTGCAGTGCATGAAGCCAACAATGTGCTGTCTTCAGAACAGGTCGAAATGCAGATCCGTCTGGCGATGCTCAAATACCTGCCTGAAATTATCCGAGAAAGTGTCAAACCTATGGAAAACATTGATGATATTAAGATTCTTCAAGTCAATGGCTTACACGGTCACCCTGCAGGTTCTTGCCAAGCAGATGCCCATCATGAAGGGGGCAATGTGGCCCTGTCCGATCAGGTTGTAAATAGTGCCCTACGTTACCGCAGCCAGGCGCCGCTCATTGATAGCCTGATGAGTGAATTAGGCATCCAGGGCGGTGATATTAATGGGATGACACAAAGTCTAAAGACAAAAACCTAAACATTTATCGCTTAAATATTTGAAACAAAAAAGCTTCCATCAAGGGAGCTTTTTTTTCAAAAATACACATATATTTCAAAACAAATATGCTATCAGTGAAGAAAAAGAGAATAAGCCTCATTCTCATGATGGATTATTCAGAGAATTTATAACGATCATAATTACTGGATAAACATAATGAAAAATATAACTCACTCCAGAAAATCTGCACTCAGTATAACTTTAAGCTTAGGTTTAATTACTTCTTTAAGTTTACTTAGCACCTTTTCTAGCTCATCAAATGCACTGACTAAACCTTTATCTTTTTCTTCATTAATTGACAAATATAAGATGGAACAACAATTAGAAATGTCGATTATGCATCTTGATTTAGACTATATCTATGATCCAGATCCACGCCAGATGACACGTAATATAAACCAGCTCATCAAGCGCATAGAGGCGGTCCAGCCTAATACAGTTTTTTTACAAGCTTATGCCGATCAGGATGCTAATGGCTCAGCGAATGAAGTGTATTTCCCTAATCCACATCTGCCGGTTAAGGAAGATTTGTTTGAGAAAGTCACTGAACAAATTCGAAGCCGTACGACTGTTAAAAAAATCTATGCCTGGTTACCAATGTGGGCTTGGGAGCTGCCAAAGCACTATCGGGCAAATTACCTAGAAACAACGAATCAGAATGTAAAAGGTTATATTCGCCTGTCGCCCTTTGATCGAAAAAACTTTGATTATGTCTACGATATCTATAAGGCATTAACAGATAACATAATTGTAGATGGTATTTTGTATCATGATGATATTACGTTGAATGACTATGAAGATAGCTCGCCTTCTGCCCTGCAAGTCTATAAACACTGGGGATTTAAAGATGCCGAAAAAATATTACGTGATCCTCAACATCCAGAACAAATGAAGTTTGCTAAAGCTAAAACTGCCTATTTAGATAGCCTCGCTTTAAAACTCAGTAATAAACTTAAAATCACCAATCCATCACTGAAGTTCGCCCGCAACTCTTATGCACCTGTGATGTTGAATCCAGAAAGCGAAAAATGGTTTGCACAATCAACATCAAGCACTCTACAGCATTATGATTACAATGCAGTTATGGCGATGCCCTATATGGAAAAAGCGCCAAACCACTCCAAGTTCTATCTTAATTTGGTAGAAAAAGCGCGGCAGTATGACCCTACTCTATCTCGGACGATTTTTGAACTTCAAACCATAGATTGGAATACACAGAACAAACTTTCAAATGAGGAACTATTAGAAACTGTCCATCTATTAAAAGAACAAGGAGTGCAGCATATTGGTTATTATCCAGAAGATCCTTTTATACCACACCCACATGCCACGATTTTTAAGCCAAAGAAAGTTTCATAAGCCTACCCTGTATGTCGTACTGCTCCAATCTCCCCCCCTGGTCATAGTACAGGATCAAGTGTTTGGCCTGTACCATTTCCAGTAGAGCATGCTTTTCTACATCAAAGCTATAAGCAATCTCCTGGAGTTCCACAGGTCTGGGTGCTGAACGTCGATCTATTCGATTGAATCGGATCCAGTTATAACTAGCCCATAGCAGCAGACTTAAAAAAGCTACAATAATCAGTAGGGCCAGTTCAAGCAGTGTCATCCCCTGATAGGGTTTATGGTCTCTTAATACATGATCAAAAATCAGGCTAGATTCAAACCACCATAAACCGAGGGAGACCAATGGCATAAATAGCCATATCCATGCCATCCAGCCTAATGCCATCAGGGTATAACCACTCGTTCGATCACTTACATATTCCGGAACATCGATATACTCCGGGATATCGAGTTTAGCTTCTTTAACAGTTGTCGCGACACTAAGTTCAGAAAGTCCACCAGCTGTTGGGAGCTTCATATACTCGGCAGTTTTAACCTGCGGCTTAGCAGGAATATTTTTATTGTTTTCCACGTTATTCTACCTCTGTTTCGCCACGGAAACCTCGGTCTGGACTGGTCCACCGTGCACGGGTTTGGGTTTTAAAAATGGTCTTTGGCAACGCTACGACAGTCGTCAACATGGTTAAAATCCAGAAAAATAGTGGATACCAGATTACCCAGAAATAATTTCTGAACATTCGACCTTTGTCATAACGGCGGTCAATCCATAGACTGACCATGAACTGAATCAAACAGCTTACACCGAGAATCACACCATACCACTGGGGCAACAGAGAATTGATATACCACTCTGGTGCCACAGAAAAGAACAAACCATAAAAGAACAAAACGAATACACCAAACATGGTATATGCCCATAACACGCTAATTACAGATTCCAGTGCAATCGGCCACATGCGGCGCAAACGCCATTTGAATATTTTAGGAACATAGGCAAATAGGACTTCAATACCACCTTGTGCCCAGCGTAGTCGCTGCTTCCACAACCCTTTAAAAGTTTCGGGCATATAAATATATGTGAGTGCTTGTGGGACATACTGTATATCCCAATGGTCAAACTGCAAACGCCATGACACATCAATATCCTCGGTAATCATGTCATCACGCCAGTAACCAATACGATCTAGCGCCGTTTTTCTAAATCCGGCACAGACACCAGAGACGGTGAAAATGCGACCATAAGTACGTTGTGCCCGCTTAATCAATCCGATAATAGAAGAAAATTCTCCCACCTGGACTTTGCCTAGTACGCTGGAACGATTGATAATCCGCGGATTACCTGTGACTGCTCCTACACGCGGAAACATGGTTAAGTGGTGCATCATCCAGAGTACACAATGTGGATGCATTAAGGCATCGCCATCAATACAGACCAGATACTCATAGCCACTCACCATTGCACCTGCGCGTAGTGCATACGCTTTACCTTGGTTCTCGGTTAAATGAACTACACGTAATTTTGGATATTTTTCTGCCAGTTCATCCAGGATTTCTCCAGTCTGATCCGAACTGCCATCGTTAATCGCAATCACTTCAAATTTTGGATACTGACTTTGCATGGCATAGCGAATAGTCTGCCTGACCTGTTCAGCCTCATTAAAACAGGGAATCAGAATGCTACAACCTGCTTCTTTGGGTTCAGGTAATGCTTTTTGATTCAGTTCGCGTTTTATAAAAAACCAGATCCCGCCAGCAATCCACATCCAGGCCATAAACAATGGGTAGAAAAAGGCAAAGCCAAAAATGACATCATTTAAACCAATACTATTGATCATTTACGTTCTCCCTGCTGAGCCTGAAAGGGATCACGATAAACTAAAGGATTACTGTTTAAGCTAATCGATGCATAAAGTCTTTGTTGAACCTGCCCGGCATTTTTAAAATTATAATTTTCAAGAGAAATTTTCTGGATACCTTGTCTACGTAAATCCGCAATACGAGTAGTAATCCACTGATCTCGTTCTGATTGACCTGCCAGATCAAAACCGACCATCAAACGTTGTTTTTGTACGGAAGTCAGCTGCTGAATATTTTTGAGCAACTGATTATGCTCAGCTTTACTGGTTTTCTCATCCAAAACCAGATAGATATAATCTGAATCATCTGCCAGGGTTTCAAATAAGGCTTTCAGCCCCATAGTTTTATGGGTATTTATTTTCAGTACTGACAAATAGACATTACTGATATTGGCATAGTATTTGGCACGTTTAGTTGTATTTTGTTTTAAGTTAATAACTCGCTCAATCTGTTTCTTACACTTATCCGACCACTGTGTAGTTTCTACAGCACAATTTAACTCTTGGCCAGCATCTATCACCAAGCCTTCCAGGTTACTGTTATATTTGAATATATCTTCTACCAGCTGAACCATATTGTAGCCTTGGTTCATCATACTGAGCGGTAACTCTGCATAAACACGCTGATATGTACGGGTACGTGCTTGCCATAAAGTACGGTTCAGCAGATCCTGTTGCATTTTTAACTGGCTATTCGGGAAGTAAGCAACATCAATCGTGCCATTACCATCGAGGTCGGCAACTGGTTTCAAGATTAGCTGATTGGTTTTCAGGGCATCCAACTGGTTAAGGAACTGACTGAGTTTTTCATCAGCCTGTTTTATACTCGGCTGCGCAAGATCTTTCAAATTAAACTGAATAAAGCTCTTTTGCTCCAGATAGGGTTGCTTGGTATGATACAAAAACTCAGACATGGCCTCTTTAATTTCTGCCAGGTTCGGATTATTCATGATCAAGGCACGCTGATAAGTTTTTACTGAATCAGCCAATGGCGCCATAGTCCCAAGGCTAAAGGACATACTTAGGCCTACCTGCTTAGCAATATCTTCTGTTTCCGCTGTCACAGCACCATATGGCCAGAAAATAGCATGTGTCGGTACTGATAATTGCTGTTCCAGAATAGCTTTGGAACGTTTTAAGTCTTCCAGAACACGCTGCCTATAAGCACGGTCAGATTCATAACGTCCTTTTTTCAGGTCATAAATACGTGCGGTTGCAGCAGGTTGCATATTTCTTTGCGGATTGGAAATAACGCCACGATGCAAGTTATGTGAATGCGATACAAATTCGACTAAGCCAGTATTTTGCATTTCCCGCATCTGGTCCCAACTCATCAGATTATTTGCCCCATAGGACTCTATGGCATCCTTATGATTGGTACCAATCCAGCTGGTTGGAATAGCAAAAACGGCACGTAATCCATACTGCTTGAGCAAAGGAAATACTTTGGTATATCCACTTAGTGCACCATCATCAAAGGTCAAAAGTACTGATTTTTCTGGTAATGGAATTTTTTTCTCACGGGCACGGCGGATATCTTCTAAAGAAATAGTTTTCCAGCCTTCACGTTTTAACCAAGCAAAATATTGAGCCAAATATTCAGTACTAATCGCATATTGATCACGATCACCCTGACGCGCTACATCATTTCGGACATCATGGAAAGTAAGGGTTACAAACTGGTTTTCAGGCAGATCCATCGCTTTATTTTCAGCATGACTATACGCCATAAAAAGACTTAAGCATCCTAATAGAGCGAGTGTATTTTTTATTGTTTTCATTAGAATCTCCCTTCAAATCCAAAACTTGCTTCGAGTCTGTTTTCATCTTCACCGTCATAAGGGTGTTGCCCATAGGACACCCCATAGTTCAGGGACCAAGTTCTGGTGATTTGCCAGAGGTGTTGATATTTCGCCAAATAAATCAGGCCAGAGTCATAATCTTCCTGATCATATACACCAAGATTGAATGAAAAACGTTGAGTCAGTGACTGATCATAACTACGCCAGGTTACCCAATCATGTTCCAGACCTGCTTCTGCACTCCAACTTGAAGATGGATTGAAATAGGGAGTTTCTACATCATCTTTATTGGATGCCCAGAACCCATATAAGTTCAGATCGGTTAAATGATGTGGAGCCTGGAAAATACGTTGCTTGAAATAGGTACCTAGCTCCTGACGCTCATTTCCGTCATCAATATCAGTAAACTGATAGCTCAATCCCGCCTTGGTAGATTCGTGCTGTTGCCAGTTTAAGTCGAAACGGTAAGACTGCCCTTCATGTTCATCCTGGATCTGCAATGGAATCTCTGCCTGACTGTTATAAGCCAAGCCATAATTCCAGTGATCATTTAACCAGTGATTCCAGGTTAAATTCACACCGAAGCGATCACCATCGGTCGCTTGTGAAAGTGCTACAGTGGCATACTTACGGTTGTCGGCCCATTCCAGCCCTACACCGATCCGCTGGTCATCTCGCTTACCTTCTTCATACTCCCCACTACGGTACTGATGTTCCACAAAAGCACGATAATAATCCGTAAACCATGGGGTATTTAGTCGCGTCCAGCTTTGTTTCTCACGTGAACCATTCAGATTAGTGACTTGATCTTGATCATCTGCTTCACTTTTCGCATAAATACTATTATGTGAAATGGTAAAACGCTCACGATCCTCGAGCTCCTTATGACTACGCACTACCCCGGTATCCGTTGCTGCCCGCTCTAATAGATCAGTATTCCTACTACGCCATGTCTGTACATCAAAGACAGCTTGCGCATTTTGCATGCTATTAATTCGGGTTGCCTGTGTGGATGGCTCTGTACCATTGAGTAAGGAAACTGTTGCCTGTGCTTGCAATGGTTTCTCACGCCAACGCTGTACAGTCGCAAGATAATTGATATAACTACGATTTGCTGGAGATTTATTTACCAGGTCCTGAAAATATTGTTCTGCCTTATCCAGCTGGTTTTTATAACTATAGTGAAGACCTCTTAAGATCAGATACTCATCACGGTCCATATGGATCGTACGGTCTACACCTTTGGCCTGACTATAGAAAAATATTGGTAAGCGCTGATCCATTTCCTTAATCACATCATCAGCAGCTTTAAATTTTTCTTGTTCAATCAAGCTATAGTACAGACCTGCATAGACGTCATAGTCCACATAATTCTTTTCTTTAAACAGACTACGGTACAATATTTCCGCCTGCTTTGGTTTATGATTGCGCAAATAGCTATCAGCAAGTGCATGTCGGGTATAGGCAGGCATCTGCTCCACTGACTGATTTATTTTAGCCAGTTGTGCCAAAGCCTCAGTAGAACGTTGCCGTGCACTTAATGCAAAAATATATTCATAATAAAATCTTTGACGTAACTCGGGATATTGAGCCAGCTCATTTTCATAAGCCTGCATTTCCGAAATCACCTGATCCAGCTCTGTATAGGCAATCTTGCCCTGATCCTTTTCACTTTGTACTTTATAGAAGTCAATGGCATTACGAATGTGCTGACTAAACTTGATCAGCTGTACTTCATGCTTGAGACGACCTTGCCCTTTACCCTGCTGCTGTAAATAACGGTTTGCACTGTCATAATCAGCACTGGCTGCTAAAGCCAGCACATACTGCTCCTGCACGCTTTCCGAACGACTTATCGATAAAGCGCGAGTTGCGGTATTCAGTGCCTGTATAGGTTGTCTTAATAAACGATAGGTATAGGCCAATTGTACCAGCTGATCAGCATTCAGCTGTTGCTGGTCAATTTTCCTGACCCGTTGCTCTGCCTGCTCGAATTGACCACTTTCCGCAAGCAACATGCCACGATATAAATCCCATGGAATATCACTTGCGCTGTTTTTCTGAAATTTTGCTGCATATTGTTCAGCCAGCGAAAACTTCCCCTGATCACGCAGTAACATGACTAAAGGCAGCTGCCCATAGACTGGATATGTTGAAATTTTTAAGTGATTCAGATTGTAATCTTGCTGAATTAGGTTGGGATTATATTGTCGGCTTAACAAAATAAAGTCAGCCAGCAGGTTCATGTTCGCAGGATCTTTGCGTACCATTTCTGCGAGTATCTTAAGACCTTTTTGGGCGTCTCCAGACTTAATTTGTTTGACCACCTGATGCCTTTGTGTGTCTGTAACAGCAGCATATAAAGGATTCAAGCTGATTCCTGCAGCAAACAACACATAGGTGATGGAGTAATAGTTATTGTTATTTAGCATTGGCATTCATCTTATTATGTATTTTATTTACACAAACATTATAACAAAGTGCGATTCAGCTCACAATTTCTTCTTATCAAACCAAACTATTATGTATTTCTTATAAAAAAAGCCCTCAATCAGAGGGCTTTATGTTGGACTTTTATCGTTTAAATTAAACCTTTATCCTTTAGCAACTGATACATGGTCGAACCAAGCTCAGCCGGACTACGTGTATAGGCCATCCCTGCTTTTTCGAAAGCTGCAAATTTCTCTTCGGCAGTACCTTTACCGCCCGAAATAATCGCACCCGCATGCCCCATACGCTTGCCTTTCGGTGCTGTCACGCCAGCAATATAACCCACCACAGGCTTAGTCACATTGGACTGGATATATTCGGCAGCTTCTTCTTCAGCCGTACCACCAATCTCACCGATCATGATAATAGCTTCTGTTTCAGGATCTTCTTCAAACAGTTTCAAACAGTCAATCTGATTCATACCTGGAATCGGATCACCACCAATACCAATACAGGTTGATTGACCTAGGCCCAGTTTAGTCGTTTGGGATACAGCTTCATAAGTCAGGGTCCCTGAACGTGAGATAATCCCAATCTTGCCTTTCTTATGAATATGGCCTGGCATAATCCCGATCTTGCATTCTTCAGGTGTAATAATACCCGGACAGTTTGGGCCAATCAGACGTGTACCATTGCCATTGGTTTCCAGATAGCGCTTGGCTTTTAGCATATCCAGTGTTGGTACACCTTCAGTAATCACTACAATCAGCTCAATACCTGAGTCAACCGCTTCCACAATAGAATCCAATACAAATGGTGCAGGTACATAAATTACAGAAGCATCGGCTTGAGTTTCTCTGACTGCTTCACGCATAGTATTAAATACTGGCAGATCCAGATGTGATTGACCACCTTTGCCGGGTGTTACCCCACCTACGACCTTGGTACCGTAAGCAATTGCCTGCTCGGAGTGGAAAGTTCCGTTTTTACCGGTAAAGCCCTGGACTAAAACTTTAGTGTCTTTATTAACTAATACGCTCATTGTGATACTCCTTAAGCTTTTACTGCAGCAACAATTTTTTCTGCAGCATCGGCCAGGCCATTTGCAGAAATTAATTTCAAACCAGATTCATCAAGTAATTTTGCACCTAACTCGGCATTGTTCCCTTCAAGACGAACAACCACAGGTACAGTTACATTTACTTCTTGAACTGCTGCAATAATTGCTTCAGCGATCATGTCACAACGTACAATTCCACCAAAAATATTAATCAAGACACCTTGCACAGAAGTATCTGCCAAGATAATTTTGAATGCTTCAATCACACGCTCTTTGGTCGCACCACCACCAACATCAAGGAAGTTGGCTGGCTGACCACCATAAAGCTTGATGATGTCCATGGTTGCCATTGCAAGACCAGCACCATTGACCATACAACCAATATTGCCTTCCAAAGCTACATAGTTCAGGTCGAACTCAGAGGCTTTTAGCTCACGTTCATTTTCTTGAGATTTATCGCGAAGTGCAGCGACTTCTGGAAGACGATATAGCGCATTCGAATCGATACCGACTTTGGCATCGACACACAGAATGTCGCCATTCTCACGTACAGACAGCGGGTTAATTTCAAACAGGGCAAAGTCATTTTCAATAAAAGCTTGATAAGCTGCTGTCATGACTTTAACGAATTGGTTGATTTGTCCATCTTTAAGATTTAAGGCAAATGCGACTTCACGTGCCTGAAATGGCAATAAACCGACTAGAGGATCAACTTCGACTTTAATAATTTTCTCAGGGGTCTCTTCAGCCACTTTTTCAATTTCAACACCGCCTTCAGTCGATGCCATAAAAGTAATGCGACGGCTTGAACGGTCAACTACTGCGCCTAAATACAGTTCACGCTCTACCGGATAAACATCTTCAGACACCAGAATGCTGTTGACTGGTTGACCATTGGCATCAGTTTGATAGGTCACTAAACGTGAACCAATAATTTGATTGGCATATTCAGCGGCTTCTTCGGCAGATTTAACTACCTTTACCCCACCCGCCTTACCACGCCCCCCGGCATGAACTTGTGCCTTTAATACGGCAAATTTCCCACCCAGCTGCTGAAAGGCCTGAACGGTTTCATCAGCATTGGTCGCAAGAATACCTTCCTGCACTGGCATGCCATATTTTTTTAATAACGCTTTTGCTTGATACTCATGTAAATTCATTGATTGACCTTTTACTACTTTTTCACTTTGTTATTACTGCGTCCAATATCCTGTGGCGCTGCAACATCGATATTGGAATTTATTAAAACGATGTTTTGATTCTTATCTTTATTTTTAGATGATTATTCAAACGAACACAACCACCAAATGTAAAAAGAGCGGCCGGAGCCGCTCTTTTTTAGCTTATTTACGCTTGCGTTGGATCGCGTGAATCGCACGACCATCCACTGCAAGAGCAGCTTCATGTACCACTTCAGAGAACGTTGGGTGACCGAAAGTCATCAACTGTAGGTCTTCTACTGAAGATACAAATTCAAGAGCGATCATACCTTGGTGAACGATGTCAGACGCAGCAGGTCCAATCACGTGCATACCCAGTAAACGGTCAGTTTTTGCATCAGCAACAAACTTCACGAAACCAGCATTTTCGCCCGCAGCCATTGCACGGCCGTTCGCAGCGAAACCGAATTGACCAGTTTTAACTTCATGGCCTTTTTCTTTGGCTTGCTCTTCTGTTAAACCTACCCACGCCGCTTCTGGATGTGTGTAAATTACAGAAATGATGGTGTCGTAGTTTACTTGTGCAGCATGACCGTGAATACGTTCAACGGCCATTACGCCTTCTTCCATTGCTTTATGTGCAAGCATTGGACCACGTACCAAGTCACCAATTGCGTATACGCCTTCAACAGAAGTTGCACACCAATCGTTTACTTCAACCAAACCACGTTCAGTCAGTTTGATACCTGAATCTTCAGCCAATAGGCCTTCAGCATAAGCACGACGACCAACACAAACGATCAACTTGTCGAAAGTTTGAGTTTTGTCTTCGCCACCTTGAGTGTATTGAACAGTAACTTCACGACCATTCACTTCAGTACCAGATACTTTCGCGCCAACGCGGATATCCAGACCTTGTTTAGTCAATACTTTTTGATAGTCTTTCGCCAATGCTTTATCAGCCATTGGTAAGAATGCATCCATTGCTTCAAATACAACAACTTCTGCACCAAGACGACGCCATACTGAACCAAGTTCAAGACCGATTACGCCAGCACCGATGACACCAAGACGTTTAGGAACTTCCTGGAATTCAAGCGCGCCAGTAGAGTCAACAATGATGTCTTGGTCTACAGGAGCTACAGGAATATTTACAGGTACAGAACCAGTCGCAAGAATCACGTATTTAGGTTCTAAAACTTGAGTTTCGCCTTCGTGTGAAACGAACTCAACTTTTTTACCAGCAAGCAATTTACCAGTACCTTTTAACCATTCAACGCCATTGCCTTTAAGCAAACCGTCGATACCCATGGTCAATTGGTTTACAATTTTGTCTTTACGTGCAAGAAGTTTTGCAAGATCAAACTTCACTTCACCAGTCGTAATACCGTGATCATCTAAGTGATGAACAGTATCTTCATAACGGTGAGAAGAATCTAAAAGTGCTTTAGAAGGGATACAACCTACGTTTAGGCAAGTACCGCCTAAAGATGGTTTACCTTTATGAATACGTTTTTCGATACAAGCAACTTTGAAACCAAGTTGCGCAGCACGAATTGCAGCTTCGTAGCCACCTGGGCCACCACCAATTACAACTAAATCGAATTGTTGAGACATTATTCTCTCCAAAAATGGGCCTAGAGGATCACTCTAAGCCCATGGATTTATTCTTTAGAATTAAAGATCAAGGATCAGACGAGCTGGTTCTTCTAACAATTCTTTGATTGTTACAAGGAAGCCAACTGCTTCTTTACCATCGATTAGACGGTGGTCATAAGAAAGCGCTAGGTACATCATTGGCAAGATTTCAACTTGACCATTCACCGCCATAGGACGTTCTTGGATTTTGTGCATGCCAAGAATCGCAGTTTGTGGAGTGTTCAAGATTGGAGTTGAAAGCAATGAACCGAAAGTACCACCGTTAGTGATCGTGAACGTACCACCAGTCATATCTTCGATTGCAAGTTTGCCTTCACGTGCCTTTCCAGCGTATGCACGAATGCCATTTTCAACTTCAGCATAATTCATGCGGTCTGTATCACGAAGAACAGGAACCACTAGACCACGGTCAGAAGAAACTGCTACACCGATGTCATAGTAACCGTGGTAAACGATGTCGTCGCCATCGATAGACGCATTCACCGCTGGGTAGCGTTTAAGTGCTTCAGTCGCAGCTTTAACGAAGAATGACATGAAACCAAGACGGGCACCATGACGTTTTTCAAACGCATCTTTGTACTGGTTACGCATTTCCATGATTGGTTTCATGTTCACTTCGTTGAACGTCGTCAACATTGCTGTTTCTTGAGTCGCAGCAAGCAGACGTTCAGCAACACGTTTACGCAGACGAGTCATCGGAACGCGTTTTTCAATACGTTCACCAACTGCAACGCTTAACGGTGCAGCAGCAGGAGCTGCTGGTTTCGCTTGATGGTTCGCAACATCTTCTTTAGTGATGCGACCGCCACGACCTGTACCAGATACGTCAGACGCAGCAATACCAGATTCAGTTAACGCTTTACGAACTGCAGGTGCTTGATCAGCAACTTGTGTACGCTCAACGATCGGTGCATTGCCCGCTTGAGTTTGCGCAGCAGCTTGCTCTACTTTCTCTTCAGATTGAACTGCTTGAGTTTGTGTAGCGCCAGAAACAGCACCCTCTTCGAATTGTGCAATCACTTCAGCAGAAAGCACTGTGTCGCCTTCATTTTTGATGATTGATGCAATTGTACCGTCAGCAGGAGCAACAACTTCTAAAACAACTTTATCAGTTTCAATATCACAGATCACTTCATCACGTGATACTGCTTCACCTGGTTGTTTGTGCCAAGTTGCGATCGTGCCGTCCGCAACTGACTCTGGAAATACCGGTGCTTTAATTTCGGTTGCCATTACTTAGAATCTCCTGGATTATTCAGCATCGATCGCTAGAGCGTCGTTAACGAGCTGAGCTTGTTGTTTTGCATGCAAATATGGTGAACCACACGCTGGTGCAGCAGAAGCTTCACGGCCAGCGTAGCTAATACGAACTTGTTTACCAGACTTCATCACGTCGTCATACAGACGTGGAGCGATGAACAGCCAAGCACCTTGGTTCTTCGGTTCTTCTTGAGCCCAAACCAGTTCTTTAAGGTTCGAATACTGAGCAAGAACTTCAGCAAGACGTGCTTCTGGGTATGGATACAATTGTTCAATACGAACGATCGCAATGTTGTTCAATTCTTTTTCACGACGTTTTTCAACTAGGTCGTAGTAAACCTTACCACCACACAGTACCAGACGAGTTACATCTGACTTGTTGATGTTGTCCACTTCGTCGATCACAGTCTGGAATGTACCGTTTGCAAGTTCATCAAGGTTAGACACAGCTAACTTGTGACGAAGTAATGATTTCGGTGAAGTCACAATCAATGGTTTACGGATTGGGCGAATCGCTTGACGACGTAATGCGTGGAAAATCTGCGCAGGTGTAGTCGGAGTAATCACTTGCATGTTGTCTTCTGCGCAAAGTTGCAGGAAGCGCTCAAGACGTGCAGATGAGTGTTCTGGACCTTGACCTTCAAAGCCGTGTGGCAGAAGCATAGTCAGACCACATACACGTTCCCACTTGGTTTCACCAGATGAGATGAACTGGTCGATTACAACCTGTGCACAGTTCGCAAAGTCACCGAACTGAGCTTCCCAGATGATCAAGCTCTTAGGAAGCGTTGTCGCATAACCGTATTCGAATGCCAATACTGCCATTTCAGACAATAAAGAGTCATAGATCGCAACGCGTGGCTGGTTTTCTTTGATGTGGCAAAGTGGAATATAAGTTGAGCCATCTACCTGGTTATGCAGTTTTGCATGACGATGTGAGAATGTACCACGACCCACGTCTTCACCAGTTAAACGAACCAGGTAACCATCATCTAGCAGTGATGCATACGCTAGAGTTTCAGCAGCACCCCAGTTCAGTGGCATTTCACCAGTTTGCATTTTCAGACGGTCGTCGATGACTTTAGAAACCTGACGTTGCATGACGAAGCCTTCTGGAAGCTCACGCATTTTTTGGCCAAGTTCTTTTAAGCGATCAAGTGAACAAGTTGTGTCCCACTCGTCTGTGTATTCATGACCCAGGTAAGGCGTCCAGTCCACAAACATTTTCTTGTTTGGTTCTAGAACAAGCGCATTGGCAACGTGTTTACCTGCTTCAAGATCTGAACGGTAGTTTTCTACCATTTGATCTGCAGTTGCACGGTCAAGGATGCCTTCTTGAACAAGTTTGTCAGCATACAAAGTACGTGTAGTCGCTTTCTTCGTAATAACTTGGTACATCAATGGCTGAGTTGCAGCTGGTTCGTCCGCTTCGTTGTGACCACGACGACGGTAACAGAACATGTCAATCACGACGTCTTTACGGAAAGTATGACGGAAGTCATGAGCAAGCTGAGCAACAAACAATACAGCTTCTGGATCATCACCATTTACATGGAAGATCGGTGCCTGGATCATTTTCGCGATGTCAGTACAGTATTCTGTAGAACGTGCATCACGTGGATCAGAAGTTGTGAAACCAACCTGGTTGTTCACAACGATATGAACTGTACCACCAACGGTATAACCACGAGTTTGTGACATTTGGAAGGTTTCTTGGTTTACACCTTGACCTGCAAATGCTGCGTCACCGTGAACGATGATTGGTAATACGTCATCACCACCGATGTCTTTACGACGTACTTGACGCGCACGTACTGAACCTTCAACTACAGGTCCAACGATTTCAAGGTGTGATGGGTTGAACGCCAATGCCAAGTGAACTTCGCCACCTTGAGTCATGACATTTGAAGAGAAACCTTGGTGGTATTTAACGTCACCTGAGCCTTTCTTGTTAATTGATTTACCCTCGAACTCACCGAACAGGTCAGCCGGGTTTTTACCCATGATGTTAACCAGAAGGTTCAGACGGCCACGGTGTGGCATACCGATGACAACTTCTTTACAACCAACAGAACCTGCACGTTGAATTACAGCATCAACCATCGGAATGAAAGACTCACCGCCTTCGACACCGAAACGTTTTGCACCAACGAATTTGTTACCTAGGTATTTTTCTAGACCTTCAGCTGCAGTTAGACGTTCAAGGACGTGTTTCTTTTGGTCTACAGAGAAGTTGAATTGACCACGTGCACCTTCAAGACGTTGTTGGATCCAACGTTTTTCTTTGGTGTCCACGATGTGCATGTATTCGGCACCGATCGAGCTACAGTAGATCGCTTCCATGGCCTGAACCATTTCACCTAAAGTCGCTTCTTCTTTGCCGATTGCAAGGTTACCAGTATTGAATACGGTATCCAGATCAGACTTGGTCAGACCGTGTGCATCAAGCTCAAGGTCAAAAGCCTGCTCACGTTTTGCAAGACCTAATGGATCAAGTTTTGCTTTTTGGTGACCACGGTTACGGTAAGCCGCGATGAGTTGTAATACGCCAATTTGACGACGCTCATGCTCAGAACTTACGCTACTTTGAACAACAGGCTGAATACGGTTTGAGTTGCGACCTAGGAGAAGGAATTGCTCACGTACATTGCTGTGTGGTTGATCACCTTTAGGGAATTTATCGAAGTATGCTCTCCAGTCAGCACCCACTGAGTCTGGAGCAGTCATATACTGCTCGTAAAGTTCTTCAATATACGCTGCACTATCAGCGCTAAGTTCAGTGTCAAGACGCAGAGCGTCAGCAACTTCTTGCATTTGTGGACCCATTTCCTATTGCAAAAACATTTTCAGGATGCTTTTTAAGCAAAACCCAGGATTAGTAATGTCATATTGGTAATATGACATTAGTCCCCCATAAGGCATAAGCCATGAGGCGTTATCACCACACCAAGAACCACTCTTGATATGTTTAATGAACAATAACGCCCCTCAGCGGCATCATCACTCATCTAATACCCGATGAATACCGGGCAATTTTTTGCAAATCGACTTAGAAAAAACAAAGGCTTAAGCTATATTTTTTCTAAAGCGACTTTAACTTACCTTTATATACCAGTCGTGCATTTTTCCGTGTTTAAAAAATGTACATGAATTGACTTTCTTGACATATAGTCTTGTGCTAAATGCTACCACGATCTCGACTAATCAATTGATTTTTTTGACGAGAAATGCGTGTTTTTTAGTCAAATACATCAGCCAGAAATTACTCTAACATAGGGAGCTTTAAATGAAAAACACAATCTCCGTAGACTAAAGTCCTACATCCGACTGATAAACAAAAAGAGAGTAAATCTCCCAATCCACTCCCTTCGCAATCTTGCGTTATATAATAACATTATCGGGAATCTTTTTCAGTCCAGTTTTACATCTAAAAATCATAAATAAATCGAACTACATCAAAATAGTGCATAAACCTGAGTACCATGCTCTGAAATGACTCATCTATCTTTATAATCACATCCAACCAATACTGATCACCCCTGCTTTTCAGCAAGTCCTTTCATTTTCGGCGCCCATACAAAGCAAAAAGCACACCAAGTGGTGTGCTTTTTGACAAACTGTTTTTCACAGTCTGAATTAGCCAGCCATATCTAAAAGCATGTTACGGATGTGACCGATTGCTTTAGTAGGGTTCAAGCCTTTAGGACATACAGATACACAGTTCATGATACCTTTACAACGGAACAGCGAGAATGGGTCGTCAAGACGAGCCAAGCGCTCTTGAGTTGCTGAATCACGTGAGTCAATGATGAAGCGGTAAGCATTCAACAATGCTGAAGGACCCAAGAATTTGTCTGGGTTCCACCAGAATGACGGACATGAAGTTGAACAGCATGCACAAAGAATACATTCGTACAGACCATCAAGATGTTCACGTTCTTCAGGAGACTGCAGACGCTCTTTCGGCGGCGCAGGCTGGTTGTTGATCAAGAACGGATGAATCTTGTTGTACTGATCGTAGAACTGGTTCATGTCTACAACAAGGTCTTTAATGACTGGAAGACCTGGAAGCGGACGAATTGTGATTGTTTCTGGTAAATCATTCAGGTTCCACAGACATGCAAGACCGTTTTTACCATTGATGTTTACACCATCAGAACCACAAATACCTTCACGACATGAACGACGGAACGTTAAAGATTCGTCTTGTACTTTTAATGCTAGAAGTGCATCAAGCAACATACGGTGCTTGTCAGTCAATTCCAGTTTAAAAGTTTGCATGTACGGTGCTGCATCCTTATCAGGATCGTAGCGGTAGATATTAAATGTACGAGTACCTCTACTCATCTTACTTCTCCGAATTAGAATGTACGTGGTTTAGGTGGAATTGCTTCAACCGATAATGGACGGTAACGTACTGGTTTGTACTCAAGATGGTTATCAGCAGAGAACCATAATGTGTGCTTCATCCATTCATCATCACGACGGCCATATGGGTAGTCAGCATGATCAGGTGGTAACTCGAAGTCAACAACCGTATGCGCACCACGACATTCTTTACGAGCAGCAGCTGAAATCAGTGTTGCTTTAGCAACTTCATACAAGTTCTCAACTTCTAGAGCTTCAATACGTGCAGTGTTGAATACTTTAGATTTGTCTTTCAAATGAATGTTGCGAACACGTGGTTCAATTGCAAGAATCTGTTTAACACCTTCTTCAAGCAGTGCAGATGTACGGAATACACCAGCGTGGTCTTGAACGATGTCACGAATTGCATCAGCAACTTCTTGAGCGTTTTCACCTGCAGTAGATTCGTCAAGTTTACGAATACGTGCAACAGTTTGCTCAAGTACAGTTGTAGGAAGTGGCGCGTACTCATCACCGTGGTGTTTAGTCACGTAGTCGATGATGTGTTCACCAGCAGCCTTACCAAATACAACAAGGTCAAGTAATGAGTTTGTACCTAGACGGTTTGCACCGTGTACAGATACACATGAACACTCACCAATTGCATAGAAGCCTTTCACTGGTTTAGTGAAGTTACGACCATCTTGGTTGGTTGAGTAAACATCATTTTCTTTGTCGTAGTGAGTAACCAACGCTTCAGTTTCGCGAGTTTCTGGAACAACAACCTGACCATGAATGTTTGTAGGAATACCACCCATTTGGTAATGAATTGTTGGTACTACAGGAATTGGCTCTTTAGTGATGTCAACGTTCGCGAATTTCTTACCAATCTCGAATACAGAGGGAAGACGTTTCATGATCGTATCAGCGCCCAAGTGAGTCATATCAAGTAGGATATAATCACCTTTAGGACCACAGCCACGACCTTCTTTGATTTCTTGGTCCATAGAACGTGATACGAAGTCACGTGGAGCCAAGTCTTTCAGAGTCGGAGCATAACGTTCCATGAACGGTTCACCGTCTTTGTTACGAAGAATTGCACCTTCACCACGACAACCTTCAGTTAACAGTACGCCTGCGCCCGCAACACCTGTAGGGTGGAACTGCCAGAATTCCATATCTTGTAATGGAATACCTGCACGCGCCGCCATACCAAGACCGTCACCAGTGTTGATATATGCGTTAGTAGATGCACGGTAAACACGACCAGCACCACCAGTAGCAAATAGAGTAGCTTTTGCTTGGAATACTGCAATTTTACCTGTTTCTTGGTCAATTGCTGTTACGCCAAGTACATCGCCTGCTTCGTTACGGATCAAATCAAGTGCGATCCATTCTACGAAGAATTGAGTACCCATTTTCACGTTGCTTTGATAAAGCGTGTGAAGAAGTGCGTGACCTGTACGGTCGGCAGCAGCACATGCACGTGGCACAGCTTTTTCACCGTAGTTCGCTGAGTGACCACCGAATGGACGTTGGTAAATTGTACCGTCAGCGTTACGGTCGAATGGCATACCTAGGTGTTCAAGCTCATATACAACTTGTGGCGCTTCGCGAGTCATGAACTCGATTGCGTCTTGGTCACCTAACCAGTCAGAACCTTTAACAGTGTCGTAGAAGTGGTAGTGCCAGTTATCTTCTTGCATGTTACCAAGAGATGCACCAATACCACCCTGCGCTGCAACTGTGTGCGAACGTGTTGGGAATACTTTAGTCAGTACTGCAACTTTTAAACCCGCTTGAGCAAGTTGGTAAGATGCACGCATACCTGAACCACCACCACCAACGATGACGGCATCGAAAGTTTCGTGTGGAATATTTGTGTAATCTTCTTTAGGGTTAATTGCGCCCATGATCTCTTCCTATCAAGCCCAGAAAATCTGGATAGCCCAGATTGCATATGCCAATACAGCAATAATCACTGCTGAAGTCAGTACAAGGCGTAAACCTGATGCTGATGGACCCATTTGACGAGTAGTCACGTAATCCGTGAATACTTGCCACATGCCAATCCATGCATGTGCAACAAGTGAGAATACTGCCAATAAAGACATAATCTTCATTGGAGTCGTCATCATAAAGCCGTACCACTGTTCAAAGTTGAAACCACCGTTACAAAGGATCCAACCTAAAACCACAACTGTATATACAGCGAGTACAACCGCACTTACACGTTGAAGAAACCAATCGCGAGAACCTGAACCTGTTAAACCAGTAGCACTTTTCATTAGAGTACGATCCATACAAATGACGCAACGATACCGATTGCAGACAAGATTAATGCGATAGTAGCTGCAGTACGACCACTTTGCAGTTCTTCTGCTACACCAACGTCAGCAAGTAAATGCTTAACACCAGCGATGAAGTGATAGATTAAACCAGCTACAAATACCCATACGATGAAGCGAACAATGAAACCGTTAAAGATTTCTTGAACTTGAGCAAAACCTTCTGGAGAAGACAATGACTTGTCTAAAATCCATAGAAGAACGGGTACAAGTAAAAATACGATAACACCTGATAGACGGTGTAAAATTGATGCAATAGCCACAGGGGATTTTAAGTTTACGTCTAAAACTTGACCCATGGACAAATTGACAGGTCTGTTGCTTTTCACAGCGGGCATCCTGTAGTTAAAAACTCCATCCGGAGTTTGTTGGAATTAATTCGAAGGAAAGCTGGCATTGATTAGACAAATACATGCCTAAACGTAAAACGACACTGAATTATAAAACGCTAACTATCAAAATACAAACAACTCTCATGGGCTTTTTGGCTAAAAACCTTTTAAATAAGAATCATTAACAATAAGATTAATCTATAACGATTTGCTAAGCCCCTCCTACTTGGTACTTATATATATGTTTTTAAATAATAAAGCCGATTAATTTAGTCCGAATGGATATTCAATAGAAACACTCGCTCTTTAGACTAAAGGTGAAGATTCAAACACTTAGCGCTCGATTGAAAATATCACTCAAACTATACAGAACCCTTTATTTTATAAAGCTTTACTAAAAGCCGAACAGTAAACAAAGAACTATCTTTATAATAGTTAAATAAATGCGTCACTTAATTAGATATAAGGTATTACAGTATAGATCCACTCTATTCGATTCAGAAATGTGAAATAGGTCTCCAAACAAATCGAATTAGCATAATTTAATCGAGTAAAAATAAGTC
The DNA here is from genome assembly GCF_022700675.1 of Acinetobacter sp. ASP199. Taxonomy (NCBI): domain Bacteria; kingdom Pseudomonadati; phylum Pseudomonadota; class Gammaproteobacteria; order Moraxellales; family Moraxellaceae; genus Acinetobacter; species Acinetobacter sp. ASP199. The sequence continues at coordinate 850,176 of NZ_CP062182.1, read as the reverse complement.
ATTTTTTAATCAAACGGACATTTTAAAATATTCTATTAAGTGCTTTTATTTATAAAATCTAGCAAAAACTATCAAGCCTTGAAAAAGCTGTAAGTAATGAAATTTATATAGTTTTAGCCACTTCCCTGTTATGAAGCTGATCTTTTTAAACATTTTTTACGATTAAAAGATGATGATTATTGCTGCAAACAATGCATTTTTTTCTGCACCTTCTGCATGTTTTATCTTATTATAGCGCGTTGATGCTGTGATTTTAATAAAGCTTTTTATACAGAGATTATGTGACTAAGCCGCTGTGTAACGTCATCTTTTATCCATAAGTATAATTGACAAAATTTCAGTACGCTCTAATCTTATAGCAAATTTTTGATCCATCCGTTTTGTACATTAAAAGATTGATAGACAACTCGGATAAACATTCACCAGGACAGGAGATCTATTGAATGTCTGAAGCAACTGGCAAAAAAGCCGTTTTACAGCTTGATGGCAAACAAATTGAACTACCAATTTACAGCGGCACATTGGGCCCAGATGTAATCGACGTTAAAGATGTGTTGGCCGCAGGTCACTTTACTTTTGATCCTGGTTTTATGGCTACTGCTTCTTGCGAGTCTAAAATCACGTTTATCGATGGCAACAAAGGTGTTCTTTTACACCGTGGTTACCCAATCGACCAACTTGCAACTAAAGCTGACTACTTAGAAACTTGCTACTTATTATTAAATGGCGAGCTTCCTACTGCTGAGCAAAAAGAAGAATTCGACGCGAAAGTTCGTAACCACACTATGGTTCACGATCAAGTTAGCCGCTTCTATAACGGTTTCCGTCGTGATGCACACCCTATGGCGATCATGGTTGGTGTTGTTGGTGCGTTATCTGCGTTCTACCACAACAACTTAGACATCGAAGATGTTAACCACCGTGAAATCACTGCGATTCGTTTAATCGCGAAGATCCCTACGCTTGCTGCGTGGAGCTACAAGTACACTGTTGGTCAACCATTCGTTTACCCACGTAATGACTTAAGCTACGCAGAAAACTTCTTGTACATGATGTTTGCAACGCCTGCAGACCGTGATTACAAAGTTAACCCTATTCTTGCTAAAGCAATGGACCGTATCTTTACGCTTCATGCTGACCACGAACAAAACGCATCTACATCTACTGTACGTTTAGCGGGTTCTACTGGTGCTAACCCTTACGCATGTATCGCTGCTGGTATCTCTGCACTTTGGGGTCCTGCGCACGGTGGTGCAAACGAAGCTGTTCTTAAGATGCTTGATGAAATCGGCTCTGTTGAGAACGTAGCTGGCTTCATGGAAAAAGTGAAAACTAAAGAAGTTAAACTTATGGGCTTCGGTCACCGAGTTTACAAAAACTTCGATCCACGTGCGAAAGTCATGAAAGAAACTTGTGACGAAGTACTTGGTGCACTTGGCATCAATGATCCACAGCTTGCACTTGCTATGGAACTTGAGCGTATCGCACTTTCTGACGAATACTTCATCAAGCGTAACCTTTACCCGAACGTAGACTTCTACTCAGGTATCATCCTTAAAGCGATTGGTATCCCAACAGAAATGTTTACTGTAATCTTCGCTCTTGCACGTACAGTTGGCTGGATCAGCCACTGGTTAGAAATGCACAGCGCACCTTACAAAATCGGTCGTCCTCGTCAGCTTTACACTGGCGAAACTCAACGCGATATCGCTCGTTAATTCGAGTCGCGTCGAAAGACCAAAAAAACCGCCCTTGTGGCGGTTTTTTTATAGGGTATAAAACCGCAGATTCAAATACCAAGTGCGACATATTTGTAGTTAGTTGAAAAAGTTAGGTGTATTAAAATCATTAGACTTTTTTCAACTCGCAATTGGAAAGCACCCAATGAAGCAATACACCCAACTTTCTCAAGATGAAAGATACGAAATTTATGCTGCTTTGAAAAGCAAATCTTCAATCTCTACCCTTGCCAGGGAGCTTGGACGTTCTCGATCAACCCTTTATCGTGAGATCAAAAGAAATACTGGAAAACGTGGATATCGAGCTCAACAGGCAGAGAAATTTTCAAGTCAAAGACGATATCGATCCTCTTCACAAATGACAGATTTTGCTCTCGTTTATATTCGTTATCTGATTGGCTTAGATTGGTCTCCTGAGCAAATTTCAGGTGCTTTAACACAACGAGGTTGGCTTGATGTGCCTTCACATGAATGGATTTATCAGTATGTTTATCTAGATAAATCTAAAGGTGGTAAGCTCCACCTTCATTTAAGGCATCAAAAGAAATATCGTAAACGAGGTTATAAAAATACAGACCGTAGAGGCCAACTCGTTGATAGAACAAGTATTCACTGTCGCGATGAGGTCGTCGAGAAACGTCAACGCCTAGGTGATTTTGAAGGTGATACCGTGATAGGCAAGAATCACAAGGGGGCATTATTAACTCTGGTTGAGCGCAAAAGCTTGTATGTACATATCGTTCATTTGGGACAAACTAGAACCACAACTAAAACGATTTCGTGTGCTTTAGCATGTTTGCGCAGCAGTCATGCCTACAGTGTAACCTTTGATAATGGTAAGGAGTTCTCCGAGCACCGGCGGATAACGGAAGCAGGGATAGAGACGTACTTTGCAGATCCATACAAGTCGATTCAACGAGCCAGAAATGAAAATACCAATGGTCTGATCAGGCAATATCTGCCAAAATCATCTTCGTTTGATGAAGTGTCAAATGAACAAATAGAGCAGATAGAATTTGCTCTCAATCATCGCCCTAGAAAAACACTAGGCTGGTATACGCCTAGTGAAGTTATGGCTGGTTTTTATACTGTTGCACTTGCTGCTTGAATCCGCCAACTATTAAGGTCACAGCAGCACCAAATAAAAATTGAGATCATTGTGGCAAATAGAAGGATAAACATGCTTACAAACCTAAACCTATAATCTCGCTATAATCAGATCATTCTGAATATCTGTCATGACTATGCCCTACCGTTTTTTATTCTTGCTGTTAAGACTGATTCGATTTCCACAATTTAAATGCCGTCAACTGACTGAAGGCGAAATTCAGTTATGCCATTCTGTTTTTGACAACCGGATTGATTACAGCAAGGTGCATATCATGAACCATCCTTTCCTTCCGTGGCAATCCAAGCATATTCTGATGGCTCCTAGCGGCTATATTCATGTACGCAATGTGCTTTTTAAAGAGGATTATTCCAAAGAGACTACAAGTTATCGCGCAGTGTTTATTCACGAGATGACGCATATTTTTCAGCATCAGCAAGGCATTAATGTGGTATTACGTGGAGCGATATTACAGACCGCCTATTTTTTGAGTTTTGGCCGTTATAATCCTTATAAATACTCCTATATTCCCGGCAAATCTTTCTGGACCTACAATATTGAACAGCAAGGTGATATCGCACGTGATATCTATCTTAAAAAGCTGCCAAATATTATTCAGGAACTAGATTAGAAACTTGCACGCTAAAATCTTCATATATAGATCTTCTCGCCCCAATCAGGCAGATTCGATACAAAACAATATGCGATCCTTTTATTTTTAATCATCCAGTTGCATTTCAACAATAAATCTATGCAAACAACGCTAGCATCTGCTTCAAATTTCGATAGAATAACTCTTGTGTGATATTTTATTTCCAAAAATGAGATTAGGTATCAAGCTTTTATTATTGTGTTTATGTTTCTCGCCATTTGGCATTATGTAGCTACCAGATTGCACTCGACTAAATAACTATAATTTTAAATAACAGCCGATTAGTGCAAAAAATCTATCAGGATTAGGATTTAGTTGGAATGAAAAGTTTTAAAATTGCCCTTGCTCAATTCTCTCCACATGTTGGCAATATCGATGCAAATACGCAAAAAATGATCGAACAGGCCAATCTGGCCAAAAAAGACAATGCTGACCTGATTATCTTTCCAGAACTTTCGACTCTTGGCTACCCTGCAGATGACTTGATTCTGCGTCCAAGTTTGGCTAAACGTACCCAACAGGCATTTGACCAACTGGCACAAGTCAAAGATATCGTCATGGTCTTTGGTTTTGTGAACCAAACTGAAGATGGCCAGCGTTTTAACTCTGCTGCGGTGATGAAAGACGGTCAGGTATTGGGGATCTATAATAAACAAACCTTACCAAATTATGCTGTGTTTGATGAGAAGCGTTATTTTAATGAAGGTCATCAACACCTGGTATTTGAATATCTCGGTCATAAATTTGGGGTACTGATCTGTGAAGATGTATGGTCTCTGAATATCGTTCAACAGTTGGCTCAGCTGAATGTTGATACTGCTTTGGTACTAAACTCTTCTCCATATGAAGTTGGCAAGCCACAGCACCGTATTGAAACCATGGCGGCTTTGGTTAAACAGCTCAATATCAACCTGGTATATTGCAACCAGGTCGGCGGTCATGATGATCTTGTATTTGACGGTACAAGCTTCGTACTGAATAAATCTGGTGAAGTTGCTTTGCAAGCACCAAGTTTCCAGGAAAATCTGTCTATAGCCGAGTTTGATGCTGAACAGCTTCAATTCAAAACAGGTAGCATTACTCCTGCGCTTGACACGATGGCAGAGATCTATCAGAGCCTGGTCGTGGCGACACGTGACTATGTCCAACGCTCTGGTTTCCCGGGTGTGATTTTAGGCCTATCTGGGGGTATTGATTCTGCATTGACACTTGCGATTGCTGTAGATGCGATTGGCGCAGATAAAGTACAAGCTGTAATGATGCCTTATACCTATACAGCCCAAATCAGTGTCGAAGATGCAGCTGAACAGGCGAAAACACTGGGTGTGACTTTCGGTATTGCCGAGATCAACCCGATCGTAAATGGCTTCCTGCAAACGCTGTATCCTTTCTTCGGTGATGCCCCAGTAGATGCGACTGAAGAAAACTTGCAGGCTCGTTCACGCGGTACACTGCTGATGGCATTGTCGAATAAATTTGGCAACTTGGTACTCTCTACGGGCAATAAATCTGAGCTTTCTGTAGGTTATTGCACCCTTTATGGCGATATGGTCGGTGGTTATGCTGTACTGAAAGATGTGTACAAAACCATTGTCTTTGAACTGGCGAAATACCGTAACAGTATTGCAGATAAACCAGTGATTCCTGAGCGTGTAATTACTCGTCCACCTTCAGCAGAACTACGTCCAGATCAGCTTGACCAGGATTCCTTGCCTCCATATGAAGTACTGGACGCGATTCTTTACTCTTATATCGAAGAAGACATGAGCCAGGATGACATCATTGCAAAAGGCTTTGATGCTGAGGTTGTGAAGAAAGTGATTCGTCTGGTTGACATAAATGAATACAAACGTCGTCAAGGTGCGATTGGTCCCCGTATCAGCTCACGTGCTTTTAGTCGCGAACGTCGTTACCCAATCGTGAATGGATGGAAAGCAGGCGTTTAATTTAGCCCTGTTTATTCAGAGAAACGCCTAAGTCCGCTTAGGCGTTTTTTTATTGGCCATGATTTAAGTTAAATATCCAACTCAATGCATTTATAAGTTGGTATGAAAAAATTTTAATTAACAAGAATAGTGCAACAGTTTTATGGACTTAAATCTATTTATGTGGCACAAAAAAAGAGACCAAGCTGAGAGCTTGGTCTATAAAAATGGTGGCTATGACGAGACTTGAACTTGTGACCCCCGCATTATGAGTGCGGTGCTCTAACCAACTGAGCTACATAGCCGTAAACTGTGTGCGCATTATCTTAACTTCCGTATTCCCCGTCAAGCATTTTAACTCACAAATGTTCAGTCTTTAGGCAAATATGTGTATTTATATCAAACTTTAACCAAAATCATTTTTTATTATGTATTTCACGTATTAATATAAATTTTAAAGCCGTTTCAAGTTACTCAGATATGATTAAAACTAAAATTCTCTTGACCATTTCTACTGTACTTAGTCTGAGTGCCTGCCAATTGATTTCACCACTGCTGGTGGACTATAACGGTGTACGCCGTGATGTTGCACATTGGATCAATAATCACCAGCTTATGAGCATGCAACAAAAACGAAGTTTGGTTCAACTGAGTAAAGCACAGCAAAAACTGAAGCATTTTGCTGAATATGAGGCAACTGAACAAATCAAAGTTACCCAAGAGAACCAAATCGCCCTGCATTGTGCACGCATACACATTACAGAATCCAAAATCTCCCAACTCCAACAACAAATTTATGGATCAGCCAATGCCTCTATTCAACAACAGTATCAACGGCTCGCACCAAAATTTAAAATAGATACGACACAAATTCAATGTGAATAATGCAGATGATCCATTAGGTGCGACCTTAGTCTGACAGCTTGGAGCATTTAAAATCCAAACGAATTTATTTTTTATTATTTTTAATATAAAACAATAGCTTATAAAAGTATTTTTTACTAAACCATTATTTAACCATATGGATTTACTTGGTTTTATTTTAATCTAATTAGCGTTATTATTTAAAAAATACCATGCCCGACGGATCATAGGCATTGTTTAAAATTTTTATAATACACATAAACACATGTGGAGAATGATCATGGCTTTTCAACATATTTTAGTTCCAATTGATGGTTCAGAAACCTCTTATGCTGCTGTAGATCAGGCAGTACAATTGGCGAAGACTTTTAACGGTAAAATCACTGTAGTTCAGGTGATGACTTTAGACCCTTATATTGCGGCTGAATACATTACCGCAGCACAAACCAATGATTTAATTGAACGTGCACGTACTGCAATCCAGCAAAACCTGGATGAAGCGAAAAAACGTTTTGAGACAGCTGGTGTACAGGTAGATACCCAGTTACTTGAAGGTCAGGTGGTGAATACCGAGATTACCAAAGCAGCCAAAACTTTAGGTGCTGATCTGATTGTGATTGGCTCGCATGGCCGTACTGGCTTCAAGAAATTCTTCCTTGGCAGCGTAGCTCAAAGCATTCTGGGACAGTCCGATGTTCCAGTAATGGTGGTGCGGGGCAAAGCATAAATTAGCTCTCTTCACCTTTCTCCAGATACCTCATGTACGCATGGGGTATTTTTATTGAATCGTGCCATCCCATCGGTACAGTTTCAGATTAATCTTATCTCCAATGACTGCAATCCCTTCCTGCATCAATTTCGCTGCCTGAATATTCATCCCCTGCTCATCCAGTTTATGCACACTGATTTTACCCTGCGAATTAATGACGCGATGCCAAGGCAGGTCAGATGATTCATCCATATCTCTCAGTACCCGTCCAACCAGACGTGCATGTCTTGGTAATCCTGCAAGTTGGGCAATCTGACCATAACTGGCGACTTTCCCTTGCGGGATGAATGCAATCACACTCAGAATCATCCAGGCAAGTTCATTACTGGGTTTGGCTGACATTGTCAATATATCCATTTAAGCTCCTTTGATCATAATATTTGGATTTAAACTCGCCAAGTGAATATCCAGGAAATAAAAAAGAGAATCCAAAGATTCTCTTTTTCAAATTAAAAATATTTTAGAAGTTATCGGGACTTTCCAGACGTTTTACTTCCTGCACTTTTTCAGGATTATGCACTGCTGCTACACCATCTGCATCTTTTTCATCAATCAGGCTTTCAGGCTTGTACACCGTAATAATCTCATTGCCATGGGCATCCTCACCGATAATGTACTGGAAGCCTTTACGGTTCATCTTATGGCACATGCGCTGATACCAACCTTTCCAGCCTTCTTTCTCTTCATTTGGATTGTAATAAAAGGCATTCATTACCGCTGGCAAACCCAGACCGCAGACCACACCGGATAACAGCACCACAATAAAGGTATAGCCGACCAAAATACTGCTGTACTCTTCCAGTTGCGGAACATTGGCAACAGCCAGAATCAAAGCTAAAGAAATCCCACCACGGACACCGCCCCAAGAGAGAATTGCAAGACTGCCGTTATAACGTTTTTTACGCAAATGTGGAAACATGGCAAAAGACAGGAAGTTTGCTGCGAAACGCGCCCCATGCAGAATAATAAAGGCCACGATGCCGCCCAGAATCAGGCTGGTGCTTAAATCCAGAATAAACAGTTCCAGCCCAATCAGGGTAAACAGGAAAGAGTTGATAATGCCTTCCACCGTATGCCAAAAATGGTTCACATCACCAATATCAGCACCTGCCAGAATTTCCTTCCATTTATTGCCGACGATCAGACCACCAATCACACAGGCAATTGGCGCAGAAGCATGTGCTAGTATGGCAACCAGATAGGAACCACAAGCCAACAATGCAGTAGTTAGAATCAGAGATTCCATTTCATGTTTGCCGCGAAGAATGCGTAGAATTGCCCAACCAAATACCACACCAATAAAGACTGCTACCACAATTTCATAAAGCAATGTTTGTAGTACACCCAACAAGGTAAAGTTCTCGCCCTGCAATACATTCAAAAGGGTCATAAACAAGGCAATACACATCGCATCGTTAAACAACGACTCGCCTTCCAGCTTGACCATTAAGTGGTGTGGCGCACGAACTGAACTGAGAACACCTTTAATCCCGATTGGGTCCGTTGCCCCTAATGCGGCACCCAATAATAGAAGTACTAATAGATCAACATGCTTACCAATCAGGAACTGATAACCATAGAGAACCAGGCCAAACAAGACTGCGCAGAACACCAGTGCCAGACTGGCCAGAATTCCGATCGGACGCCAGTGACTGCGCAAATCGGAAACCTTAAATTTCAGTGCAGATGAGGTCAAAATAAAACAGATAACGCCGTTAATCAGGAAATCATAAAAATCGACATGTCGGACTGCATTTTCAATATTGGCAATATTGATACTGAAAAATGGATTGCCATGCAGCAGGCTCGCACCCCATTGCAGGATAAATACAAAAATTGCAGAAACAATCGGAACACCAATCGCTTGAGGAAAACCCAGCACCCTTTTATTAAATAATGTCGTGGCAATAGATAATGCAAAAACAACAGTCAAAAGTTGCAAAAAAAAGAAATTGCCCATGGGTTCCCTTAAAACGCGACTCATTCCTAAAAATGAGTAATTTGGTTTATTTAAAAATAAAATATCAAATGAAAAAGTATTTCCAGATGAAATATTTTAATCCCGTTTATTTTGCTATTTAGTTAAGTTTCTTTTCAATAGTTCCAAATGGTGGTTTATCATACAATTCAGCATATCGCTTTCATCTATTTTTTTACCTATTCTTCTGAATTCTTCTCCCATGCATCAAACCGTTAAAATTATTTTTCGTCTTTTTCTGGCTGCTGTGATTTTTTTAGTCACTCTTGCGCTGTGTTTTACCTGTTTTGCCAAAATTCAGGAGATTATGCAGGCTGAGCAACATTATCAACAAGCGAAGTCTTTTAGCCTGACCAGCTCAGCAGATCAGCAGTATGTTTTGCTGTCCAATAACCAGAAACCGGATAATGCCGTTTTTGTCCTGATTGCAGGGAATGGTTATATTGCCAAGAGTAGTTGTACCCATTATACGGCGTTGTGTAGTGATGACTTTAATCAGTCACATACCCGTCAGATTGAGCAGATTAAACTGTTTAAGGCAGGTGAGTTTTCTTATATTGAGCAGGTTAAATATAAAGATAGCCGCACTGGTCAGGTTTCAGAGTTTTCCTATTCTGCTCATGAGATCCAGCAGTTTTATCAACAGGACATTTCTGGCCTGAAATATGTAGTATTTGGTATTGGCTTATTTGCTTTAGCGGCTTTATTTGTCAGCTTCAAGCTGATCAGGAATTTCCGCCGATTTCTGAATAAATAAGTTTTGTTATATTCAAGAAAAAAGGGGCAACTGCTCCTTTTTTCATTTCAGCTCATCTGTCACTTTAAATAAATCTAAATACCTTTAGGGCATTAAATTCCTTTATTAAAAGTATCGCAGTCTGCCATCTGACCAGATTTCAGGCCGGTATTAAACCATTGCACCCGCTGCGCACTGGTACCATGGGTAAAGCTATCTGGCACCACATGTCCTTGCGCCTTTTTCTGCAGATAATCATCTCCAATCTTATGTGCTGCATCCATAGCTTCCTGTACATCACCCTGCTCCAGGAATTGGGTACGCTCATGATTATGATAAGCCCATACCCCAGCCAGACAGTCAGCTTGCAGCTCCTGATAGACTGAAAGCTGATTCGCTTGCGCCTTTGTGGCTTGCTGGCGTGCCTGCTGTACCTGAGAAGAAATACCTAGGATGGTCTGAATGTGATGCCCAACTTCATGTGCCACCACATAGGCTTGGGCAAAATCACCCGCCTGATCATTACGTGACAGTTCAGTTGAGTTCTGCTCACCACTAATGCCCATCTGGCTACGCATATCTCTAAAGAACGCCGTGTCGATATATACTTTCTGATCTGCCGGACAATAAAATGGTCCCATAGCTGATTGCGCCGCACCACAACCTGAGTTCACCACTCCACTAAAGAGCACCAGTTTAGGCGGTGTATACTGCTGATTCAGCTGCTGCTGAAACACCTGTGACCAGGTATCTTCTGTATCGGCAAGAACAGTTCCGACAAAATCAATTGCTTCTTGCTGCTCTGGCGTTGGATTTTCCAGACCACGCGTTTCAGCGCTAGAAACGCCTTGTGTCACCTGCTTGGTGGCTTGATAAGCTTGTTGCGGGTCCACACCAAAAAACTTCCAGGCAACAAAAGCTACAATCAGACCTAGAATACTGATACCACCCGCTTTGGCGCCGCCACCACGACGATCTTCTACATTGCTACTAACACGACGACCTTTCCAGCGCATAGTAAGATTCCTTATAGTTTAATGCCGGCTTATTCTAACCAGACAGGATTATGCCTGCTTCGATTTCGATCTGATTTTTTGAATAAATGCGATCACCATGAATACCAAGAGTCCTGCGATAAAACCAATGACTAAATTAATGAGCGTTGGTGTGATTGCACCCACAATACTGCCCATTGTAGGAATGTGCTCTACATACTCGACTGAATCTTCAGTGAAATGATGGAACCATGTGATGGTGTGGGCAATAATCCCGCCACCTACCAGGAACATGGCAATTGTTCCAACAATCGTTAAAGTTTTCATCAGCTTAGGTGCAAAAGCTAACAGACCTCGACCTACACTTTGTTTGAAACTGGAGACCTGTTCGGTTAGGTGCAAACCGAGATCATCAATTTTCACAATCATGGCAACAAAGCCATACACCCCGATCGTCATGAGCACTGCAATCGTAGAAAGTACCATCACCTTAGTGGAAAAAGCAGCTGTTGCCACCGTCCCCAAGGAAATCACCACAATTTCAGCTGACAAAATAAAGTCGGTCCGAATCGCACCTTTAATTTTATCTTTTTCGAATTTAACCAGATCCGTTTCGATGGCATTTAACTCTGCTTCCGCAGCTTCTTCTGTTTTGGCTTGTCTATGCTTAAGACTATGCAGTACTTTTTCTACGCCTTCATAACACAGGAACAAGCCGCCAACCATCAATAAAGGATTAATCAGCCATGGTGCGACTACACTGATCAGCAAAGCCAAAGGAACAAGAATGAGTTTATTGACAAAAGAACCTTTGGCAACGCTCCATACGACCGGAAGTTCACGTTCCGCACGTACACCGCTCACCTGTTGAGCGTTAAGCGCCAGATCATCTCCCAATACTCCTGCCGTTTTTTTTGCCGCCATTTTACTCATGACCGCAACATCGTCCAGAACCGTGGCAATATCATCCAATAATATTAATAAGCTACTTGCCATTCTTGTTATTCCTTATAAATATAGAAATATTCTAATCAAAAAGCAGCGGAAAGATTGTATTTACTTCTTTAATTTCACAGATTTTTTATCACTGTGATTTATTGTGACTGACATTCAAAAACAGAATGCCGTACAATGTTGCAATCCTAAAAATTTGAATGTAGTACGACTACTGTTTTGGAATAGATAATGAGTAATCAAGATAATCGTCCAGTGATCTTGACTGGCGACCGTCCTACCGGACAACTTCACCTCGGTCACTTTGTTGGTTCATTACGCTCTCGCGTGGGTTTACAGGATTCTCACCATCAACATCTTCTGTTGGCAGATGCGCAGGCCCTGACTGACAATGCGGACAACTTCGAAAAAGTACGTCGTAATATCATTGAAGTTGCAACAGATTATCTTGCAGTGGGTATCGACCCAACCAAAAGTACAATCTGTGTTCAGTCTTGCCTCCCCGCACTGAATGAATTAACCATGCTGTACCTCAACTTCGTGACGGTTTCACGTCTTGAGCGTAACCCGACGATTAAGTCTGAAATTCAGATGCGTGGTTTTGAGCGTGATATTCCAGCAGGCTTCTTGTGCTATCCAGTAGCTCAGGCCGCGGACATTACGGCATTCAAGGCGACTGTAGTTCCAGTGGGTGAAGACCAGATCCCAATGATTGAACAGACCAACGAAATCGTGCGTCGTCTGAACCGTCAGGTCGGTCGTGAGCTGCTTCCAGAATGTAAAGCTCTGCTATCTAATGTTGGTCGCTTACCAGGTTTTGACGGTAAGGCGAAAATGTCTAAATCTCTGGGCAATACCATTGTGCTCGATGCATCTGACAAAGATATCAAGAAAGCCGTTAACGCAATGTATACCGATCCGAACCACCTTCGTATTGAAGATCCAGGTCAGGTTGAAGGTAACGTTGTATTTACTTATCTGGATGCGTTCGATACCAATAAAGAAGAACTGGAAGAACTAAAAGCCCATTACCGCCGTGGTGGTTTGGGTGACGGTACAGTGAAAAAACGTCTTGAAGGTATTCTGAAAGAATTAATCGGTCCAATCCGTGAACGTCGTATGGAACTTTCTAAAGATCCTGACTACATTATGGATGTGCTAAAGACTGGCACAGATAAATGCCGTGATATTACTCAAGCGACTTTGGACGAAGTTAAAACTGCCCTGGGTGTGTTCCGCTTCTAATGATTAAATAAATTCTAAAAGCCCTTCACATGAAGGGCTTTTTTATTAAATTCCTACACAGTTGATTCATATTCCTTGTTTTCTGTCACACAAAGGTAGAAATACTTACCTTAGTTAACAGCTCTTTACACGTTTACCAATGTAAAAATGGTAAAGCAGTTTTAATATGAAAATATATTCAGGAAACAGCAAGAAACATTCTCCACAGTTTCATTTGCAATTCGTTTTTCCTTTTTCTACGCAATGACAACCCCAATCATTGCGTTTTTTTTGTCTGCAATTTTTATAAGAAACGACTCTAGCTCAAGCTGCTCATTTACAATGTTTTGCTTATGTAGCAAAAATAGCCAATAAAAAAAACCCGCAACATGTGCGGGTTTTTTCGTTCTGATAATTAAGCGTGTTTATGACGCATGTGCGGGAACAGGATCACATCACGGATACTTGGTGCATTGGCAAAGATCATCACCAGACGGTCAATACCGATACCTTCACCTGCTGTTGGAGGTAAACCATATTCCAATGCTTCAATAAAGTCTGCATCGAAGTGCATTGCTTCATCATCCCCTGCATCTTTCTCGGCAACTTGTGCCTGGAAGCGCTCAGCCTGGTCGATCGGGTCATTTAATTCCGAGAAGCCATTTGCCAGCTCACGACCACCGATGAAGAATTCGAAACGGTCTGTGATGTGTGGGTTGTCATCATTACGACGAGCCAGTGGAGAAGTTTCCGCTGGATATTCAGTAATGAAGGTTGGCTGGCGCAGTTTGGTTTCAACTGTTTCTTCAAACACGATAGTTTGCAGTTTACCCAGACCAAAACCTGGTTTCACCTGCTCTTTCAGTTCATTTTTAACAAATTCAGCAAGGAACTCACGATCACCTACATTTTCAGGTGTGAATTGTGGGTTATGTTCAAGAATCGCATCAAACATTGAGATTTTCTTGAATGGACCTTTGAAGCTAAATACTTCTTCACCATAAGGCACGTCAGTTGTACCCAGAATATCCAATGCCAGTTTTTCCAGCATTTGCTCAGTCAGTTCCATCAGGTCTTTATAGTCTGCATAAGCCTGGTAGAACTCGATCATGGTGAATTCTGGGTTATGACGAGTTGAAACACCTTCATTACGGAAGTTACGGTTAATTTCGAATACACGCTCGAAACCACCAACAACCAGACGTTTCAAATAAAGCTCAGGTGCAATACGCAAGAATAATGGCATGTCCAAAGCATTGTGATGCGTTTCAAACGGACGTGCAGACGCACCACCTGGAATCACGTGCATCATTGGTGTTTCCACTTCCATATAACGTTTTTCAGTCAGGAAGTTACGGATACCAGAAACAACTTTGGCGCGGATTTCAAAAGTCTTACGTGTTTCTTCGTTCACGATCAGATCCAGATAACGCTTACGATACTTCACTTCTGTATCGGTTAAGCCGTGGAACTTGTCTGGAAGTGGACGAAGTGATTTGGTTAATAATTCAAATTGTTCGATGTGAACATATAGATCGCCTTTACCCGAACGACCAATATAACCTTCAATAGCAATGATATCGCCAAGGTCTAGACCTTTGATCGTTGCAAGTACTTCAGCGTCTAATTCTTTACGAGGAACATAAAGCTGAATACGGCCAGTCATGTCCTGGATCACGATGAATGAACCACGGTTCAACATTACGCGACCTGCAACTTTTACATAAACCTTTTCGCCTGCTTCAATTTCTTCTTTTGATTGGTCAGCGAACTGGTCTTGAAGATCTTGTGCGTAGTGCTCACGCTTGAAGGTATTCGGCCATGGGCTCTTGCCGGTGCCCTTGGCTTGATCTTCGATTTGCTTTAACTTGGCATGACGCTGTGCAATTAAATCGTTTTCGGAAATGATTTGTTCAGAAGTCGATTGAGCGTTAGTTTGCGTCATCTCTGCCTCGAATAAGATTAGTTAAAAAATGGAAGGTGCATACAATAGCAGATTTTGCAGTTAAATCGTAGCGTCCAGCAGTATCTGAATTGGCTTTTCTTTTCAAATATCTCCGGAACACTCAAATTCCTCTTTTAGGTAGGGCTTTTCACTCTGTCCAAGCCTGGAGATACACAATTTTAATTGACCAATCAATCAAATAATAACGCTTTAATATCAAACCCTTTACAGAATCTTTCATTCTTTTTGACCAAGATCAGCTTGGACTAAAGTCTTTAGACCAAATGCTAACTTCATTCCCTAAATAGAAGTTCTACAATGCACTCTGACGCAAATCGTTGCGGGAATATAAAACAAATTGATACGAACGAGCATAATGAGCCAGTGCACCTCTAAAATCCTGTTTTTTCATGGACTTGATTCTTCACGAGAATCTACAAAATTCCATGCCATCGATGCAGATCATAAATATTGCATTGATGTGGATTACCGCAACCTCAATTATGCGACTGTGGCAGAGTTTTATAACGAGATGATTGAAAAAATTCATCCGGATATTCTGGTTGGGCACAGTCTGGGGGGGTACTGGGCACTGAAAATGTCTCAACAACACCAGATTCCTTGTGTGATTGCCAATCCAAGTTTAGCGCCCTATTTCCGCGATGATTACCCAGCCATTTGTGATGATGACTTACAACATGACATTCCTCAGCTCGCCTATATTGAATTAGGCGACGAAATGCTGGATATGCATGCAGTACAGTCTCAACTCGAAGATTATATGCAGGTAGAAGCAGTTCCCGGTGGGCACCACCGTCTGGAAACACCGGAACGGATCAACCCGCTGATCCTGCAAATTGAACAAAATCTGCAAAAAAGTTAAGTATTAGATTGAAATAATGCCATCAAAAAAGCCCCGCATATTGCAGGGCTTTTTTCATCTATTGTGCTTAAGCTGCGTTAGCTTCAGGCTTAGATTTGTCATCTAATACAGACCAGATGTTCATTCCAAAATCACCATGTAAATCAGGCAAATCAAGGAAAATGCTCGCACCAAGTACTTCGTGATTGCATTTTTCAGCCAGTTCATTGACAGCTTTCAAGGTACCGCCAGTTGCCAGTACGTCATCTACAATAATTACTTTTTGTGATTGAACTTCGGCAGACATTTCCAGACGGTCCATACCGTATTCCAGGCTGTAACCAACACCCACTACTGGAGGCGGTAATTTACCAGCCTTACGAACCAGTAACAGACCTTTGCCAGTACGTTGAGCCAATAAGCTTGCCAATACAAAGCCACGTGCTTCAACAGCAATAAAGCTATCTACTTCTGCCAGTTTTTCAGCAGGAATGCTAGCAATCAAAGCATCAGTTAATGGACCGATGTTGTTCATGAAAAGCGGTGTTAAGTCAAAAAAACAAATACCCGGCTTTGGAAAATCCTGGACAGTACGAATGTGAGACCACAATGAAGTAGACATATTGCTCATGGGAGATCATTTAAAAGAAAAAGGAACCGGCAAATTTTAAACTGAATTACGACTAAAGGATAGGGAAAATCGAGTATTATTGCAGCAACACCCCTCTTGACATTTAATTATTTACTTACATTTCATTAATTTATAAAAGGACTTTTTTCATAAAAATTTTAATGATTGTTTTAAATCCATGAACTATTACCCTACGGTAAAATATTTTCTTATTTCTCTCATTGTGAGAAACAATAAGCTCTTATTTATTTTTATAAATATAATTATGTTCCGACACTTTTAAGAGAATAAAAAGCTTGAGTAAATGACTTTTACTGACCTCGACCGCTATTCTGCTTTTAATTTCGCTGTTTAAACTGTTATCCACTTTACTTTATGAATAGAACTGCGTAAAAATTTAGCCAAATATGTCTGCTGTTGAATGTCATATTATTAGAGTCTTGCCTGTTTAGGTTTTTTGAACCAGCTCCAATATTCGCTGGTTTTGGAGAGTTACATGAAAAAATATCAATGCATCGTTTGTGGATGGATTTACGACGAAGCGGAAGGTTGGCCTCAGGACGGTATCGTACCTGGCACCAAGTGGGAAGATATTCCAGATGACTGGACTTGCCCAGACTGTGGCGTTTCTAAAGTCGATTTTGAAATGATCGAAATCTGATTTCGCCCAGACAAAGGCCATATTGAGTGGTCTTTTTTTATGCCCTTTTACAATCTATAAAAAAGCATGGAGTTAAATATGCATCCTATCGTCATCATTGGTTCAGGTATGGCAGGCTATGCTGTCGCACGCGAATTTCGCAAGCTTAATCCAGACCATGAACTCGTCATGATTTGTGCCGATGATGCAACCAACTACGCTAAACCGACACTTTCCAATGCTTTAGTGGGCAAAAAAGCACCTGACAATATTGCCTTGGGCGATGCTGCAAAAATGGCAGCTCAGTTAAATATGCGTATTGAAACACATACCTGGGTTAAAGCCATTGATGCTGCTGCACATGAACTGACGCTCGTAAAAGATCAGTCTGAGCAAAAACAGGTATATTCAAAACTGGTTCTTGCTGTGGGTGCACAGCCAATTCGTCTGGCAATTGCCGGTGATGGCAGTGATGACATTCATGTGGTGAATAACCTGACTGATTATAAAGCTTTCCGTGCCAGCCTGGACAAACGTGAAGATAAGCGCGTGGTAATTTTAGGTGCCGGTTTGATTGGCTGTGAATTTGCCAATGACCTTCAGCACACGGATCATCAGGTGACTGTGATTGACTTGGCACCTCAGCCTTTAGCACGTTTACTTCCTTCACATGTTGCAGATGTTTTCCAGCAAAATCTGGAAGAAACTGGCATCAACTTTGTATTAGGCACCACTGTAGAGAAAGTTTCAAAAGTTGAAAATGGTGACTATCTGGTGACTTTAGCCAATGGTCAGTCAGTCGTTGCAGATGTGGTTCTGTCTGCAGTAGGTTTGCAACCCAATGCATCTGTAGCCAAAGAATCGGGGGTACAGATCGGTCGCGGTATTTTGACCAATAGCCAGCTCGAAACCAATCTGGCGGATATTTTCGCTGTCGGTGACTGCGCTGAAGTGAATGGTACTTTATTGCCCTATGTCATGCCGATCATGCAGCAAGCACGCGCGCTGGCTAAAACCTTGAATGGTGAAACCACTGCAGTACATTATCCAGCCATGCCTGTTGCGGTAAAAACACCTGCTATCCCCCTGACTGTACTACCTGCACCCGCTAATGTTGAGGTGACCTGGGATACTGAAGAGTTTGAGGATGGCATGATTGCCAAAGCCACAGATGCTGAAGGTACCCTGCGCGGCTTTGTGCTATTAGGTGCTAGTGCAGGGAAACAACGTCTTACATTGACTAAGCAGGTTCCTGACTTGATTCCTGCATCAGTTTAAGGTTTAAATACAAAGGACATTCTTTGTACAGAATGTCCTTTTATAGGGAACTTAACATGAATAGTCATGTGCAATCGAGTCTATTACCATCGCCATATACTGCCTTTATGCATGAAACCAAGGTTGATCTTGGTAATGGTATTGAGTTGCATATAGAGGTAGGTGGTCAGGAGAATCGCCCGACCTTATTGCTGATTATGGGTCTGGGTGCACAGATGCTGTATTGGCCAGACTTTTTCTGTAAATCATTTATCGACCAAGGTTTCCGGGTCATTCGTTTTGATAACCGCGATATCGGTCTATCTTCCAAAGTCCATCATAAAGGTCCACGACTGAACACCGTTAAACTGATGAGTCGCTTTATGCTAGGCCTAGGCAATCAGGGTGCCCCTTATACCCTGTATGATATGGCCGAGGATGTCAGCCTGCTGATTGATAAAATGGAGCTGGACGAGGTTTATGTGCTTGGTGCTTCTATGGGCGGTATGATTGCCCAGATCCTGGCAGCACGTTACCCTGAAAAAGTAAAAAAACTGGGCCTGTTATTTACCAGCAACAATCAGCGCCTGTTACCTCCACCCTTTCCAAAACAGCTCTTTAGTCTGATTGGCAAACCTGCTTCGCAGGATGAAAATGGTATAATTGACCATAGTTTGAAATTGTTTAACATCATTGGCTCGCCTGGTTATATCAATCAGCTTGAGGCAATGCAGACCGCCCGTAAATTATATAATCGAAGTTATTACCCAGCGGGTGTACTTCAACAGTTTTTAGCAATATTATGTACGGGCTCGTTGCTGCAACTGGATAAGCAAATCCGACAAGAGACGCTGGTAGTTCATGGTTCTCAAGATCGCTTGCTCCCACCCGGCCATGGTAAGGCTGTTGCGAAAGCAATATCTGGTGCTAAATTTGAATTAATTGATGGAATGGGGCATGATATCCCACCGCATTTTATTCCATATCTTAGCGAATTATTTGCTGATCATTTTAAATCATAAAATTAGGACACTATGGCTGCATTACCATCCCTAAGACAGCTGTCATACCTCGTAACACTGTCTGAGACGCTGCATTTTACAGAAGCTGCTCGCCGTTCATTTGTGACCCAGTCCACCCTGTCTGGCGGGATCATGGAGTTGGAGCGTTTACTCGGTGGCGTTCTTGTTGAACGTGATCGCCAGAATGTACGCTTGACTCCACTTGGAGAGCAAGTGGTTGCACGCGCTCGTGTTCTACTGGCTGATGCTCAGGACTTAATGCGTTTAAGTCGTGAGATGAGTGAACCTTTGACAGGTGATCTGCATTTAGGTGTGATTCCGACCATTGCCCCTTTCATTCTGTCGCAACTTCTTGATGAAGTGCATAAACAGTTGCCGAAAATTCAGCTGCATCTGCACGAAGCGCAAAGTGAAAAGATTGTTGAAAAGCTGGAACATGGCAACCTGGATATGGTTGTACTGGCCCTGCCTTTTGATACACGCAGCCTGAAAGTTGCTGAAATTGTGAAAGAAGATCTATATGTGGTTCACCACAAGTCAGATCAGAATGCAGCTCAGGCCACTTCCTTAGAAGATCTGGATCTTTCTCGTTTAATGTTACTTGAAGAAGGCCACTGTCTACGTGATCATGCTTTAAGTGCTTGTCCAATTGGTGAGCGTAAGAATGATCATCGCCTGAAAGCAAGCTCATTGCCAACGCTGATCGAGATGGTGTCTTCCAATCTTGGTTTTACCCTGTTGCCTGAAATTGCACTTCATACCAACATGATTAAAGCCAACCCTGAACTTCAGGTGAAAAATATTGCTGCTGCACCAAGCCGCACCTTGGCTTTGGTGACACGTAAGAGTACACCGCTACAAAGCGAATTTGATGTACTGCTACCAATTCTGCAAAAGATCGCTCAGCAATAATTATATGCTGACGTTAAAAGGAGCCCTTGCTGGCTCCTTTTTTTATTTTTAGAAACAGTATATTTATATAAAAAGAGACTGAAAATTCAGTCTCTTTTTAAAAGATTAGTCTTATTTAAAGGTTTCCAGTAACACACGCTGTGCATTATGCGGCTGTTCACCTTGTGCAGGTTGTGCACGGACCCAGGTACCGTCACTCTGTAGCAACCAGGCTTGCTGATTATCTTTGAGATAGTTCAATAAGCCTTGCTGATAGATGCGTTTCTTCAAGGCTTCATCTTCAATCGGGAAACAGGCTTCAACACGATTAAACAGGTTACGGTCCATCCAGTCTGCGCTTGAGCAATAAATACGGGAATTACCATTATTGCTAAAATAATACACACGAGTATGTTCCAGGAAACGTCCGACGATGGAACGAACACGGATATTTTCCGACAAGCCCGGCAGACCAGGACGTAAACAGCAAATCGAACGGATAATCAGGTCAATCTGCACGCCTGCTTGCGATGCTTCATACAATTTATTAATGAGCTGTAGTTCTGTCAGCGCATTTACTTTAACAATGATCTGAGCCTTTTTGCCTGCTTTGGCATTGGCAATTTCATTGTCGATGTAACTCACCAGCTGGGTATGTAGTGTAAATGGTGCATGTAACAGCTTTTTCAGCTTGGCCATTTTTCCCATACCGGTGAGTTCCTGGAAGATACGGTGTACATCTTCACACAGTTCTTTGTCTGTGGTTAACAGTCCATAATCGGTATAGATACGTGCATTACCCGCGTGATAGTTCCCGGTACCCAAGTGTACATAGCGCACCAGCTTGTTATTTTCACGGCGTACCACCAGAATCATCTTGGCATGGGTCTTATAGCCAACAATGCCATAGACAACTACAGCCCCCGCTTCTTGCAGGACATTGGCTACGGCGATATTGGACTCTTCATCAAAACGCGCACGCAGTTCGATGACCGCAGTCACTTCCTTGCCATTGCGTGCTGCTTCAGCCAGTACCTGAACAATTTCAGAGTCCGCTCCACTACGGTATAAGGTCTGCTTGATAGCCAGGACTTGTGGATCACGCGCAGCCTCACGTAGTAATGAAATCACGGGCGAGAAAGATTCAAAAGGATGATGCAGCAGAATGTCCTGTTTCTGCATCGCACTGAAGATATTTTCTGATTTCTTCAGTACTTTCGGTACGATTGGCGTATGTGAATCATAACGTAAATGTGGACGTTTAAAATTCGACAGCAAACGTGCCAGGTTTACCGGTCCGGCAACTTTATACAGTTGCTCTTCTTCTAGATCAAATTCATCCAGCAGGTATTCATAAATATGTTCTGGACAGTTTTCGGTGACTTCCAGACGTACCGCACGACCAAAACGACGCGAGTTTAATTCGCCTTTTAAAGCAATCGCCAGATCTTCAACATCTTCGTTTAAAGCCAGATCGGCATTACGGGTTACACGGAACTGATAGCAACCTGTTGCAGTCATACCCGGGAACAGGTCAGAGACATGCTCATGAATAATGGCGGAAAGCATCACATGATGTTCTTTTCCTCCAGTCAATTCATCCGGCAAACGTACTACACGTGGCAGTGAACGCGGTGCAGGAACAACTGCCAAGTCGATCTGACGACCAAAGGCATCCTTCCCTTCCAGCGTTACAATAAAGTTCAGCGATTTATTCACCAAACGCGGGAATGGATGGGCTGGATCCAGACTGATTGGAGTTAAGACGGGTGCCACCTGTTCCTGGAAATATTTTTTTATCCACTGCGACTGTGCCGGAGTCAGTTCACCGCGGCGCAGGAAACAGATATCTTCTTCACGCAGTTTAGGCAGAATTTCTTCATTCAAAATGCGGTACTGACGTTCAATGGCAGCATGCGCAGTTTTGGAAATTTGATCCAGCACCTGCTTTGGCGTGAGACCATCCGGACTGCGGCTTTCATTGCCGAGATCCAGCTGTTCCATGACACCAGCGACACGAATCTCAAAGAACTCATCCAGGTTACGTGAGAAAATCAGCAGAAAGTTCATGCGTTCAAGCAATGGATGTAAAGGATCGACAGCCTGCTCCAGGACACGCAAATGAAAGTCCAGAATAGACAATTCCCGGTTAATGTACCGGTCATTATAGGTATATTCAGTTTGTACCGAAGGGCTGTTAGCTGCCGTATTCATATTGAACCTTTAATCGTTTTAAAGCCTTAGTCAATAGTATCAGTATGCTTCAAATTTATGACAGTTTCATAAAAAAAAGCCCGAATTCTCGGGCTTTATGGCATTTTTTTATAACGAATCTTTACTGTCAGGGTAATTCTGCATAGCGCATATAACGTTGAATCATACGTTTACGGGCGTTTAAAGCAGAAGCATTGCGATTTTCTTCAAAATATTTGGGATTGGTTAAAATTGCCGCCAGAAAAATGGCCTCTTCTCTGGTCAGACTTTTTGAAGTTTTACCAAAATAATGTTTGGCTGCTGCTTCCACCCCGTAAATATGATGACCAAACTCAATCGAGTTTAAATACACTTCAAGAATACGCTCTTTTGACCACATGCGTTCCATCATCCAGGTGGCAACCGCTTCCTGACCTTTACGCAGGAAAGAACGTTTGTTGAACAGGAACAGATTTTTTGCCAGCTGCTGGGAAATAGTAGAGCCACCGGCAACCACTTTACCCTGCTCTTTATTACGACTTAAAGCTGTTTGAATTCCATCCCAGTCAAAACCATGATGATGCACAAATTTTCCATCTTCCGCAGTCACCACCGCTTTTTTCAGATTGGTACTGATCTCGTCATAAGGACGCCATTGGTGCTGAATAGGTTTGGAGGGCTCAGACCAATAATCGATCCGCATCATCATGGTTGTATTAACCGGATTAAAACGCCACCATGCCAGGCTGGCAAAGATCCAGAGTTGAATACATAAAACCACACTGAACAGCAGCAAGAATATTCGGATCAGAAAAGCTTTCATGTCAGAGGGTTACTCCTGAAGATGTCATTTTTTCGTGTTAAGCTTATTTGAAATATCTCATACAGCGCAAGAATAGCATGTCTGAATACGCTCCTCCTTCCATTCACCGTAAACTGGATGTCCACACCTGGTGGTTTACTGCGGTATTGATTGCAGTGAATGTCGGATTATTTGTCTGGCAGATTTCTACCGGCACAGATGCTAGTCAGCCAAGTACACAAGATGCTATTCGCTGGGGTGCTGATTATGCACCTTTGACTTATCTGGCGGAACCCATTCGCGTATTCAGCAGCATGTTTTTTCATTTTGGCCTGATTCACTTAATGCTAAACATGTGGGCGCTGTATATTTTTGGAAGCGTTGCGGAACAGCTATTTGGACGTTGGTATTTTGTTGGTCTTTATCTCTGTGCTGGACTGATGGGCAGCCTGTTCAGCGGTTATGTGAATATTCAGGATAGTTATGCCTTAATTGAAGGCGGCGTCGCCAATCCGGGACTTTTACCGAGCGTGAGTGCCGGTGCATCGGGTGCAGTCATGGGCCTGGGCGGTGCGTTGACTGTCTTGTCGATTCTGCCAATTCTTCCCCGTCAGCGCTTTATTCTGGATAAAAAAACCCTGCTAATGGTGATGGGGATTAACTTATTTATGGGCTTTATGATTGCCGGCATTAACAATGCTGCACATATTGGTGGCATGATCATGGGCGCTGTGCTGGCTGCACTGTGGTATGCCGGGCAGAAGCTGCAGCGTGCAGGTTTTATTCAATTCATCGCACTGATAACTGCTTTAGCAGCCTGCTATGGGTTATATCAATATAACTTGATCCTTATTGATCCTATTAAGCCGCTCTGGCAGGAAATTCTGGAGATGATGCGCCAGCAGTTAAAGCTCTAACCGACGCATCATTTTCAATTTTTTATTGATTCAGCTCGCGCAGACTTTGCAGTGGTGGAATTTCACTGAGATAACTCAGTCGATAACGGCCAATCAGCGCACAGAGTAAGGTCATAAAGATCGGTAGAATCAGCCAGATTTCCCAGTGTGGCTGAATTGGTAATTCCATGCGGTAACTAGCGACGGCGCTAATCACTTCCGCAAACAGACAGGAAACTACACCTGCACACAGACCAATAAAGCCAATTTCTAGACTAAGTATGGTTTTCAGTTTCTGTTTGGAACTTCCAAATGAGCGAAGTAAAGCCACCTCCCGCTTGCGTTCATCCATGAGCAGATTTAGACAAGCAATTAGAACCAGTATCCCAGCCACACTCACCAGTAACGCCAGAATGGTCACGATCTGCACCAGTACATTCACAATACGCTTGATCTCGTTCAGAATCAGACTGACATCGATAAAAACCGTATTAGAAAACTGCTGAATCAGCTCAACCAGTTTTGGCCGCTCCTGTTCTGGTACATAGAAACTGCCCAGATAACTACCGGCATTGGCATCCATGGTATTTGGAGTAAAAATAAAGAAAAAATTCGGACTAAAGCTTTCCCATTCCACACTCCGCAGATTCACCACTTTGGCTTCCAGTGGTCCCTCAGGTAAGCTAAACGTCAGCTTATCCCCAATCTTGATGCCCAGTTCTTCCGCTGTCGTGGCTTCAACCGAAACCTCTCCTGGCTGTTTGAGCTGAGCCTCGCCAGTTAGAATCACATTATCTTGTGGATAGCGATCGGTCTGGGTCAGGTTCAGTTCACGGCGTAACGTATTACTCTTCTTGACTAACTCTGCAGCGAATGGCTGATCATTTTTGGCAATCAGACGGCCACGAATATTTGGATACAGCGGCGTACTGCTCCAATCATTTTGTTCTAACTGCGCCTTAAATTGTGGCATCTCAAAAGGTGGTAAACCATAGACAAACTGGTTCGGGGTGCCTTCAGGCAACTGCTGTTGCCAGCGTTCCAGCAGATCGGTTCGTAATACAGCCAGTACCGTAATAAGACTTAGACCTAATGCCAAAGCAGTGATCTGTAATGCAGTCTGATACGGTGTCCGCACATAAGCGGAAATTCGAGATTTTGTATTCCGCAGGACTTTCAGCAATCCCCATACGGTGAGATATAGCACAGCACAAAGCAGAATAATCGCACCAATCACCCAGGCAGTTAATACGATGTTCTCGGTGAGCACCACACTGAAAATAATCAGGCTCAGTGTCCCACTCACCAGCATCCACAACATGGAATGCACGGATTTTTCTTCCTGACGGATAACGCGAATCGGTGCAGTGTTAAGTAATTGCCACAAACTTGGCAGCACAAAACCGAGTAGCACCACAGCACTGGTCAGCATCGCAATCGGTAATGGACCTGATAGCATCGCCATCGCCGAGAATTGCAGCTGAAGATTTGGAATCAGCTGTAGCATCAGTTGCAGCAAACCATAACCTAAACTGATGCCGACAATGGTGCCTATCAGCATCGCGATTGCCAGTACCAGTCCAAGTAATGCCAGATAAGCCGTCAGAATTTGTTGTTTCGTCGCACCGATACAGCGCATCAATGCAATATGATCCTGATTCTGCTGTACATAGCGCTGTGCGCTTAAGGCAATCGCGATGCCACAAAGCAAGATGGTCAAAATATTCGCCAGCTGCAGGAAGGTATCCAGATTCGCAATCGGCTTCATCAGACGGGTATTACTTTCACTGGCATTTCTCAGACGTAAACTATTCTGCTCCTCAAACTGTTGTTCTTCAGCCTCTGTCTCCGCACCCGGTTTAACAATTTTCCTAAAATCTTTTTGATAGGTTTGAATACTGTCCGGATCACCTGCCATGAGCAGGCGATAATCAATGCGGCTACCAACCTGAATCGCATTGGTTTGTGCCACATCTGCCTGAGAGATAATGACCGTTGGCGAGAATCCGGAAAAGCCCAGCTCCTGATTAGAGTCATAGTCAATCACGGCAGTAATCTTGAATGAGGCATCGGCAATATTGACCTGATCCCCTACTTTAACTTTCAGCAGATCCATGGCACGCTGACTGAGCCAGATTTCACCCGGTTTTAGCTGTTTAGCTTCGGGTTTGACTCGTAGCTCACCGCGTAAAGGAAAAGCAGTATCAATGGCTTTAACATTGACCATAACAAATTCAGCATTGGTATGTGCCATGCTGCCAAATACAGTGACCTCGGATTGCTCCAGCCCCAGCTGATCAGCCTTTTCTCGCCAGGCATCTTCGATTGGCTCATTATTACTGAGTAGCAGATCTCCAGCCAGCATTTCCGCTGCTTGCAATGCCACGGCATTCTGAATCTGCTCATTACTAAACTTAAGTGCTGTGGTCGCGCTAATGGCTAAGGTCAGCGCAATGATCAGCAGATAAATGCCCGTAGTCTTAAAACTTTGAGTCAGTAAAGGACGGAAGAGGTTCATATCATCCTCCATTCACATGTTCAGTCAACTGACCATTGCTTAACTCAAAATGACGCTGGCAGAGTTGTGCCAGTTTCTGGTCATGGGTCACCAAAATTAAAGTGGTACCCAATTCATGGTTTAACTGAAATAACAGCTGTTCAATTTCCTTGGCGGTCTCCCCATCCAGATTTCCAGTCGGTTCATCAGCAAAAATAATTTTTGGCTCACTCACCAAAGCACGGGCAATCGCAACACGTTGCTGTTCCCCGCCAGAAAGCACTTTAGGGGTTTGCTGGGCCTGACGGTCCAGCCCTACTCTTTGCAACAGATTCAACGCTTTTTGTTCAGCTGCGGCATAATTGAAGTTTGGCTGTAAACGTAACGGCAACATCACATTTTCTAATGCAGTCAGATGTGGCAACAGCTGAAAAGACTGAAATACAAAACCGATATTTTCCAGTCTGACCTTGGCTCGCTGTTCTTCATTCATTTCAGTAGTCGATTCACCACAGACCTGTAACTGACCTGAACTGGCCTGATCCAGGGTTGCCAGTATGCCCAGTAAGGTTGATTTTCCAGAGCCGGATCGTCCGGTAATCGCTACCTGTTCTCCAGCCAGAATCTCCAGATTAAGGTTCTCAAAAATCGTCAACTGTTTTTGTGATAGTTGTATCTTTTGTGTCAATTGTTGAGCAGAAATTATTGGCTGTGGCATGATGGTAGCTTTCTGGCGATCTTGAATCATACTTTTCCTATGCATCTGAATATTCAAATTCTAAAGTCTTATTTATTCCGCAGCTTAGCACTGTTTGGCCTGTGCCTGATGCCGGTGCTGGTTTCAGCAAAGACCATTATGATTCTGGGTGACAGCTTAAGTGCGGGTTATGGTATTCAACCTGAACAGGGTTGGGTCAATCTGTTGCAAAAACGTTTAAACCAACAGTATCCGATACAGCATAAAGTGGTCAATGCAAGTGTGAGCGGTGAAACCACCAGCGGTGCACTGGCACGTCTGCCTAAACTGCTCCAGACCCATAAGCCACATATTGTCGTGATTGAACTGGGTGGCAATGATGGCCTACGTGGTCAGCCGCCACAGATGATTCAGAAAAATCTGGCAAATCTGGTTCAGCAAAGTCAAAAAGCCAAAGCAAAGGTCATTCTTTTTGGCATGAAAATGCCGCCAAATTATGGTCAAAGTTATACAAAAGCTTTTGAAAATAATTACAAGGTGGTGAGCCAGCAATATAAAGTGAAATTGTTACCATTCTTTTTGAATGGGGTGGCAGGAAATAAAAACTTGATGCAACAGGATCTGGTACATCCAAATGCCAAGGCACAAAGCATCCTGTTAAATAATGCTTATCCATATATTAAAGGCGCCCTCTAAGGCGCCTTTAATATCATTCATTCTTAAAATTCAAATTAGAAATCAAAAAAGGTGACTTCACCAGTTTCCAGTGAGTATTCAGCTCCCACCACCAGTAATTTGCCTTGTGCAATCAGATTTTCCAATACTGCTGAACCATGACGTAATTGATTCACAGAAGCAAACACATTCGAGCGTACTGCATGCTTAGACAGTTTGTTCAGGTCATCTTTCAGTTCAGTCTGCATCAGAATTTCAACTGATGGACGTACACGATTCACGATTGACATCAGATTTGCAGATGGCGGAGTTGCTGGATTGGTCAATGCTTCAATCGTAGAATGAATTGCACCACAATGCGTATGACCCAAGACAATGACTACAGGACAACCAAAGCTTTCTGCAGCGAATTCAACACTACCGACCTGAGACGGCGCGACAATATTCCCTGCTACACGAATGACAAACAAATCACCCAGACCTTGGTCAAATACCATTTCTGCTGGTACGCGTGAATCTGAACACCCTAAAACAATAGCAAATGGTTCCTGACTTTCTGCCATTTCAGCACGTTGCTGATGCGATAATAATTTTAAATGCTGCGTTTCACCTTTGACAAAGCGTTGGTTACCCTTTTTAAGACGTTCTATAGCTTCCTGAGCTGTGAGCATTCGTGTTTACCACCGTTGTTTTAAGTTGCAATATCTTAATCCTCTGATTTATGAATGTCACTTGCAAAAAATGAGCTTGTCTAAATTTCTATCAGTGGACCTATATCACACTAATATTGCATTTTCTGATCAGAGTTCACATGAAAACTGAATTTTTTTAATGATTCTGGTAACTTATTGATGACATTACTTCACAATTATTTACAATAGAAATAACCCTATGATTTTATTCGAACAAGGTGAGCTTGTTTCAGGATGAGACAGTTTTGAACAGTACACTGGATGCAAGACAAGGAATGTGACGCCATGATAAGAAAATTAATAAAGCGCTCAAAATTACTCTGCGCCATGACCCTAATATTAGCCCCAAGCTTGAGTACCTTAAGTCAGGCCCAAGTCAGTTTTCCTACGCGTGCTCAGCCAGGCAATAATATTCTTAGCCAGTATCTGGTTCAGGAACGTCTGCATGCGGGTCTGAGAAGTAAGATACTGAAAGTCGGTAATATTTCCTGGAGCTATAACGAAGGCGGCAATGTCAATAAACCGTCCATTTTGCTGATTCATGGTCTGGCTGGCACCAAAGACGATTGGAATCGTGTCGCACAGTTTCTCACGCCGTATTATCATGTGATCATTCCGGATTTACCCAATAATGGCGATACCCGTACACCTGCAGATTTTGATTTCTCAGTACCGAATGTCACCTCTCAACTGCGCATCTTCCTGGAAGCTTTGGATGTCGATGAAAATCTGCATGTAGCCGGGCATTCTCTAGGGGGGTCAATTGCCACAGTTTATGCCTCTCAATATCCTTTCGATACGCAAAGCCTGTTCTTACTCAATAGTGCCGGAATCTATAAAAATGCCAATACGCGCTATACGCGTGACCCACATGCGCTAAAAAATCTGATTGTGAGCAAACCGGGAGATCTGGAAGATGTCAGTCATAAACTGATGCAGCACCCGCCTGCTCTCTCAGATCAGTTAAAACATGCCCAGGAAAAACTGCTGATTTCCCGTTCCGAGCAGACCAGCAAAGCCATTGATCAAATTATCATGCTGAGCCGGATCTATACCCCGGAAACTTTTGCTCGTTTGACCCGTACTGTAGAAGCGCCAACACTGATTCTATGGGGCAAGCAGGATCGTATTATTAATGTTGAAGTGGCTAAAGAGCTACATTCCTTATTTAAACGCGCTGAAACACCTGTGATTCTGAACAATGTCGGCCATATACCGATTCTTGAAGCAGAAAGACAGGTTGCGCAGTATTATTTACCTTTCCTTGCAAAGACACAGACCCTAAAAAATCCACTTGCTGATAAACTCATCCCTTTAAATTAACTTTTAGAATCAATATGCAGAAACACCCTATGATTGAGCAATTGATCGACGCTCAGCTCGACTTTCTAGATCAGTCATTTGCTCAATCTGAAACGATTCAAGATGAGTTTCAGGCTTTCTATCTGTGGTTCCGCAAACAGACACTAAAAGATCTGTGGAATCCGATGCAAATTAACCAGCTATTACAAAAACAAATATTAGGCACAGCTGCCAGCTCTTTTCTGATTGAACAGATTGCAGAACATATCCGTTTTGCTCTGGTCCACCCTGCAAATGACAATACCAAGATTGCCGATGTGATTC
The DNA here is from genome assembly GCF_022700675.1 of Acinetobacter sp. ASP199. Taxonomy (NCBI): domain Bacteria; kingdom Pseudomonadati; phylum Pseudomonadota; class Gammaproteobacteria; order Moraxellales; family Moraxellaceae; genus Acinetobacter; species Acinetobacter sp. ASP199. The sequence goes on along the minus strand of NZ_CP062182.1, from coordinate 819,906 downwards.
CTGTACTGACTATTGATAAGATTGCTCAGTATGTCGCAAGTAAAAGTGGCCATCGTCAGCGCCTGATCAAGAAAATGGTCAACAACCCTGCCTTTTCTGCCATGATCAGTCAGCTGATCCAGCATTCAATTCAGGATTATCTGGATAATTCGGTAATTGCCAAAAGCGTACCCGGTGTTTCTCGCTTTATGAAAATGGGCAAGTCTGTACTGGAAAATGTCACGGATAGCAGTCTGGACAATACAGTTGCCCGTTATTTGCAAAAAAATATTTTAAAACTTAGCCAAATGAGTGAGCATGTGCTGAACCAGCACTTTGATGATGAAAAACTCTATCATTTTCAAGCGAATCTCTGGCATAAAATCAAAGATATGCCTCTGTCCGTATTAAAGAATTATATTGAAGTACAAGACCTGACCCAGACTGTGAATTTGGGCCATGAGATCTGGGATCACATGCGCCAAACTGATTATCTACAACAGCAGATACAAGATGGCGTGCACGCTTGGTATGTGCGTAATCAGGAGCACACTTTTGATCTGCTACTGCGTGATCTGAATATCGATGAATCATTGATTCAACATGAATTATATGAATTACTGGTTCCTGTCATTCAGCAGATGATTTCACAAGGTCATTTACGCGCACGCGCACGTGCCTATCTGGAACAGTTCTATTATTCGGAAAATACACTGAACATCTTAAGGATTGAAGAATAAAAAAAGCCACCGAGAGGTGGCTTTTTACTATCGCTTAGAAGTTATATTTAATATTAAATGTATAAGCTCGTCCTGGCTCATTGAAAGTACGGGCTCCCGCATTATTAGCAGTTCCTTCACGTTTCACTTCTTCATCGAACAAGTTTTTAACACCCAAACCTAAGGCTAAATGATCATTCACTTGATAATTTGTATTCAAATTCACCAATACATATTCATCACGATCTAATAAACTTTCCTCTGCAAGATCCTCACCTGTAGTTGCTGATTTTTTCGGAGCTTCTATTTCACCGTAATAACTTGCAATCACATTCGCATTCCAACGATCATTAATATCCCAATCTAAACTGGTATTAAAAGTATATTTGGGAATCAGAGATAAGGGTTCACCATTATCTTTACGTTCTGAACGAATATTACCTGTAAAGTTATGATTCCACTTTAAGTTATCTGTTAAAGGAACTTGTACAAAGGCTTCAATCCCTTCAATAATTGCTTCACCTTGATTTTCCCACTGGAATAATGTTCGGCTTGGACGATCACTATTTAGACTCGGGTCAACATTCACGAAAGCCACAGGTGTATCACCTGCTGCAACACGGTTTTCATAATCATTACGATAGTATGTTAAGCCTGCGTTTAATCCTGTCCCATCATCATAAGTAAACGTAATTTCTTTATTCCAAGATACTTCACTTTCAAGATCTGGATTACCCAATACATGACAGCCACGTTGATTTGTTGGAACCCAGCTCGGACAACCATTCCCTCCTGTATAATAAATATAATTTGGGTCTAGTTGATAAAGGTTTGGAACTTTGAAGGCACGGCTAATACCGCCCTTTACCGACCAATTTTCACTAAACTGCCATGTACTATTTAAGCTTGGTGACCAATTACTTCCCGCTTGATTGTGATAGTCGAAACGTAAGCCTGGTGTGATATACCAATCCGGTGTAATTTGAAAATTATCTTCAAAATATAAACCGACTGTATAAGCTTCTGTATTTGGATCTCGCTTACTTTGTTCTAGTTCAAGTTCGCCGAAACCTCCTTCAAAAGGTAAATCGTCTGACTGCGCTACCAATGGATTATGCAATCGTTCACCACGAAATTCCGCGCCTGCAGTCAATGTGTGACGCTTAAAAAATAAATCCCATTCAGATTTAGCATTCAGGGTTTCAAATTTAGCCGTATTCCAAATAGGAGTTTCTATATTTGATGTTTGAATTTGACCTTCTCCCCTACCGTTATTACCTTCTTGTAATCGTGTATTGTCAGTTCGGTTATATTCAATATAGCTATTACTTTTACTGTTAGCGTAATCCCCACGGTGGATTAGAGAAATACCATAGCGTTCCATTTCATTGGTTTTTTCTCCTTCTAATGCATTGACTAAATTTTCATTCACAGATTGGAACTGAGCATCACCCGCCCATAGGTTACTTTGATTTGAGTAATTTATTTCAACACCTACGGTATTCATCGTATCAATCACATACTCAAACAACTGACGTGCATCAATATTCTCAACCCCTTCAGAACCTGCTGCCACACTGCCATTAATAGCATCATTTTTATTGATGTAAGGATCGTCACCTTTTGATTTGTTATAGCCAAGAGTTGTTCGATACGATAATTTTTCGGTAACCGGACCCGCAAGATTAATCCCGGTACGCCAAGATTGCCCCTCTAAATCGCTTTCAGGCATTTCGTAATAGCCATTAATAGAGGCTTCTTGTTCAGTTGGTGACTTCGTGATGATATTTACGACACCACCCATACTACCTGAACCGTAACGTGCAGCTGCCGGTCCTCTTAATACTTCAATACGTTCAATAGAAGTTGGTGGTACCCACTGCGAATCCCCTCGCGTATCTTTTTCACCTGCACGTCCTGGACGCACTGCCATCCGAGATGTAACTGGGCGACCATCTATTAGAATTAAAGTATTATCTGGTCCCATACCACGTAAATCAATTTGACGCTGGTTACCTCGTTGTCCTGAGGTTGATGAACCACTCAGGTTTACACCAGGCATTTTTCTAACAATTTCAGCAATATCATTAGATACTGGTTGTTTTTTTAAAGTTTCTTCACCAATTACAGATAATCCAGCAGCTTGTTTTAATTCATCTTTGGCCGCTTTTACAACAATGGTTTCCATCTTTACAGTATCTGTCTGCGCGTCCTGTTGTTCTGCTACATTAATTTGCGCTTGAACACTTACAGCCATCGCTGAAACTACTGCAAAAGCCAACGTCGATTTTATAAATGGTGTTGTCATACCCGTATACCCAAGCCTATTTATGAAGAGATCATGTTCTAATTGTTGCGGATTGTAACAACCAACACCTCATATGCAAATAGTTTTAATAATCATTCTCATTTATATTTGCGATTATTTTTCACCTCATTTTAGGTTTTATTGATCGATCAATCACGTACCACCCATGCAGCATGTGCAAATGATTAAAATTGAGGCAAAAAAATAGCCCCAAAATGGAGGCTATTTTTAGCTGGCAAAAGGCTTATTTCATATAAGCGCCTTCAGATTGACTATGATCCGTTTCATCAACCACATTCATCAATTCAGGAATATGCTGTTTTAGCGTTGTTTCTACACCCTGTTTCAAAGTGATATCAATTGCTGAACAGCCTTGGCAACCACCACCAAATTTAAGTACAGCGGTTAAACCTTTTTCTGGGTCTTCTTTGACTTCAACCAGTGCACAGTTACCACCGTGACCTGCCAGACCCGGGTTAATTTCTGACTGAAGCACGTAAGTAATACGCTCTTCTACAGATGCATCAGGACCTACGCGTGGCACTTTAGAGTTTGGCGCACGGAAAGTCAGCTGACCACCAAAACGGTCTTTGTTGTAATCAATTACTGCATCAAGCAAATAAGGAATAGATGGAGCATCGATATACGCAGGGAATTCTGGATAATCCTGTTTGTAATCTGTCGGTACAACTTCATCTGGTGCACTATAAGCCATGCAACATTCAGCGCGCGGTGTACCAGGATTTTCCACGAAAACGCGTACACCAATACCTGGTGTATTTTGCTTTTCCAGTAGATCCTTTAAATACTCTTGTGCAGTCGGTGTAATCAATAGATTTGGAATTTCTTCTGTAACTGCAGTGCTGCTGTTCTCAGTCGACATAACAATAATTTCCTCAAGCTGAAGCTGCTATTTTAACTGAAGATGCGGGGTAAATTTAAAATTTCAACTAAAATTGTCGGATTTATTATAAAAGTACTACCTAAATGTCAGAATAATGGCAAGATTAGGGATCACTACTTCAGAATTAGAACTGCCGTCTATGCTGCATTTACCCTTTAATCATACCGTTACCCTTATTCTGATTACCTGCATTATCTCTTTTGTTGCTTTTTCCAAAGAGCAGGTCATGAACCGTCTGATTTTCTGGCCACCGGCAATTCAACGTGGTCAGTATGACCGTTTTATTTCGCATGGCTTTATTCATGCAGATGGCACACATCTACTGTTCAATATGATTACGCTGTTCTTCTTTGGCAGTATTATCGAGAGCTTTTATCGCCAGTATCTTTATGATCTGGGCTTTGTCCTGTTCTATCTGGGTGGTCTGATTGCAGCCATTATTCCGAGTTATCTGCAAAATAAAAATAATCCACGCTGGGCAAGTCTGGGGGCCTCGGGTGCAGTATCAGCAGTGCTATTTGCCTATATTCTGTTTGAGCCATGGAAACTGATTTTCGTGTTCTTTATTCCTGTGCCTGCGATTATTTTTGCAGTGCTTTATGTCGCTTATAGTGTCTGGTCTGGCAAACGCGGGAACAGCAATATCAATCACAGTGCTCATCTTTGGGGGGCGGCTTATGGTGTGATTATGACTATTATCCTGGAACCTCGACTTATTCCACACTTCCTGAATAAACTGACTCAACTTCCCTTTTAATTCTTTTATTCATTAAGGGATAGAGATATCCCTTTTAAAAATATATTGCCAATCTGACTGAACGTACTTGTGTATTGGCATGCGTACTCAGTAAAGAGAAAATTACAACTTTGACTTTGTTTATAAACTCGGTGGCCTGAAACCGTTTTTAGATTTATCTGAACAATCTGATGTACCTCATGCTAAAACAGGTTCTCCGGAAGCATTAAAAATACCTGAGGAACGTGTGTAGCGGACTGCAGCAGCAGTCGAGAAGAATCCGGATTACATCATTGTCTTGGATCATGGTGCAGTGAATACCCAGAAATATAGGGCTCAGGATAATATTCAAAAACACCCTACACTGAAAAATGCCCAAGCTTTGACAGGAAAGAAAGTTATCTATGTGAATGCAGATGCTGATACATTACAGGCGCCGATCTGGACAATACAGCCTTCATGTTTGAAGAGCTGATCAAGGGGACTGCGAATTCATTCTTAAGCAAGCGATACAAAAAGCTTGAATCTTCCTTTTTACTTGAAACATCTCGTAATAATTTTAAAAGTCAGGATGTCATATATTGCCAACCTTGGACTGAATTTTGCAGCGATAATGTATACATCTGTATATTAATTGCTGTAAATCGCGAGATATTTTGCATGTCCAATTCCCCAGACGGTCTTCAATTCCCTATTTCTGCTTCACAACAAAAACCTAGCACATCAAAAATTGGCCGCAATATCATTTCTGAAGCTTTAGGTGCTGTTGATCCTGTGCATGCCAGCGCAGCACAACAGGAAAAAAACTGGCGTAAACAATATCCAGTTCACTTTAAACATCTGGTTGAAGATGGACTGCGCTCTCAGGGTGCAGCACTCAGCATTGCCAAACAGGGTCTGGAAACTGCTCATGCCAGCTTTGAATTTTATCGTGATGGTCAGAAATATCTGCTCAAAGACGTGATGTCTTTGCCTGCTAAAAATCTGAATACTTTTCAGCTGAAAGGTCAGTCAGAAAAAGCGCCAGAATGGTATGTACCTTATCATGGCCAGAAACTGCAAGGACAAGCCTTGCTGGACCAGATCCAGTCTTGGGAAGAGCGAGGGATTGTTGAACCTAGCCATGCGAATGCTTTGCGTGAATGTATTGCCCATCCGGAATGGTTTAACTTGTCGGATCGTACCACAGTGCTGTTCGGTGCTGCCTCTGAAGCAGGTCCTCTGACCTGGCTATCTAAATGGAAAGCCAATATCGTAGCGATTGACCTGCCCAATACCCGTGTCTGGGGCAAGATTCTAGATACCGTAAGTCAGGGTAATGCCACTTTATATGCACCTTCAGTTGAAGCACTGCCTGCTGATACTTCGATTGAAGTTCTAAAAGAAAAGCTCGGTGCCAACCTGCTGACCCAAATTCCTGAAATTACCCAATGGCTCATTCAATTCGAGCAGAATCTGGATCTGGCGGCAATTGCCTATCTGGATGGTGAAAAGCATGTGCGTGTTTCCATGGCGATGGATGCAATCATGAAACATGTCAGCGAACAGAAAGCCAATACCAGCCTGATGTATATGTGTACCCCAACTGATGTTTATGCCGTGCCGGAAGAAGTCGTACAAGCATCACAAAGCAAATATCAGCAATTGTCTAAACTGGAAAGCACTTTAACCAAAAGTATTTCCCTGATTTCACGCAAGCATTTCTTTAAGAAGAATGAACAGGAGCTATTTAAAGTCGGTGATAAATCCTACGGCGTATGCGACTGTCTGGTTGTAGAACAAGGTCCAAACTATGCGCTGGCAAAACGGATCCAGCAGTGGCGTGCGACTCTCGCGCGTGCCAACGGTCAACGTGTCAGTATTAATATTGCGCCATCGACAACGACATATTCTGTCACCAAAAACCCACTTTTGAAGGCTGCATTTAACGGTGCAAGCTTATTTGATGTCGAAGCTTTTGCGCCAGAAACTACCAATGCGATTATGGCTGCACTGTGGATTTATGATCTGCGTAATTCTGAATCTGTAGCGAACCCAGAAGTGAAATTGAATCATCCTTTAGAGTTGATGATGTCTGGTGCGAATCATGGCGGTTTATGGCGTGTGGCTTATCTGGCACGTACTGCGCTACCGTTTGCTGCATTATACGGTTTTGCGACGGATAAGTTGCCAAAAGGTTTGTTGGGCAAGTTGAACAAGTAATTTAGTTCCTTCTTTCGAGACTTCTTCTACGTTAGATAAACTTTTATTTAATGTTTATCCCCTCACCCTTGCGAACTCAGAATATATGCTGAGGATTCTCATCTCCTGAGCAAGTTTTAAAGCACCGCTTTTAAAACGAAGCGCAAGTGAGGGTTAGGAAGAGGTAAAAATCGCCCATAAAAAAACGCTGCCGAGGCAGCATTTTAATATTAAATCTTCTTAAAAAACTTTTAACAGTAACCAGTACAAACCGCCTGACAAACAGATGGTTGCAGGTAAAGTAAAGATCCATGCTGACAGAATGGTTTTCACCATTTGAAAATTTAGACCTGATTTATTTGCAACCATGGTACCTGCAACCGCAGAGTTCAATACATGCGTGGTCGATACTGGCATACCAAAACCATCTGCTGCTGCAATAGTCGACATTGCGACAAGCTCAGCAGACATCCCTTGACCATAAGTCATGTGTTGCTTACCGATACGCTCACCTACAGTCACCACAATACGCTTCCAACCGACCATCGTACCTAGACCTAGCGCCAGTGCAACTGCAACTTTCACCCATGTTGGGATGTATTGTAAGAATGAATCCAGGCTATCACGGTATTGATCTACTGTTTTTTCCTGTTCAGTAGTCATCACCGGTAAAGCTTCTGCTTTATCTAAACGTTTGAATGTAGTGGTACTTAAATACATATCGTTACGGAATTCAGATACCTGTGCTTCAGGTACATCCTTAATGCTGGTATAGCTGCCCACTTTATCACCCAAATGATCAGTTAAACTTGCCAAGGCAGGTACAACTTCAGGGGTAATTTCTTTGGTTTGAATATAAGTCGTAATGATTTGACGTGCTTTTTCGTCTTCAATATCGGCATGATTTGGATAAATCACATCAGCCGTTTGTGCTGATAATTCACCAAAAGACTGGATATGTTGTGTATCTAAATTTTTATTGAGTGAATAAGCTAACGGTACACAACCAATCAAAATCAGCATGATTAAGCCCATACCTTTTTGACCATCATTTGAACCATGTGCAAAGCTTACGCCTGTACACGTAAAGATCAAAATAGCACGAATCAGTGGTGGTGGTGGCTTGTTGCCTTCAGGGGGTTGGAATAATTCAACTTGTTTCTTGAAGATTTTTTTCACCAACAAGAACAAAATGGCTGCAAAAGCAAAACCAATTAAAGGTGAAAATAACAGTGCTTTACCGACTTTCATCACCTGTTCCATGTCCACACCCGATGCACCACTTCCTGCATGCAGAATGTAGTTCATGATTCCCACACCGAGGATCGAACCGATTAAAGTATGTGAACTCGATGCTGGAATTCCTAAGAACCACGTGCCTAGGTTCCACAAAATGGCAGCAATCAGCATGGCAAAGACCATGGCAAAGCCGGCACCCGTGCCAACATTCATGATCAGTTCAACAGGCAGTAATGCAATGATCCCGTAAGCAACGGCACCACTGGCCACCATTACCCCAAGGAAATTACAGAAACCTGCCCACATGACTGCAACCGGTGCAGACAATGCGTTGGTATAGATTACGGTGGCAACCGCGTTGGCGGTATCGTGGAAACCATTGACGAATTCAAAGCCCAGCGCAATAAACAGCGCTGTGGCTAAAAGAATCATCGAATACAGACCGATTGGTGGAACATGCGCCAGGTCTGAAGTCAACTGGAAGCCGATATAAATCAGCGTAGAAATAATTACAGTCAGAAACACCGGCATAAAAAATTTCGGTGTTGGCACATGCACATTGGTCGACTTATGTGAAGACGACTGATGGGCTGAACCTGAGGGAGTTTGATTAGAATTCATGCAAGCAGGAATAGAGGATTCAAGAATCCCCTTATTGTTCAGTTTAATTGTGACAATTATATGACAAAGCGCCGTCATATAGGCCAATTTTTTAGACTTTCTTGCTGCCGTTCATCCTGTAGCTATATGCTGAAATCTTAAAATTAAAATTTTAGAAACAAAAACTTATTAGAATAAGAACCGTCTATCCAGTCAACTTTATTCATGTTTTGCAATAAAATTGATCATTCCCTCGGAACTGTCATCTTGCTGAGCCTGTCATGCTTGAATCAATCTTGCCCGAGCAATATGACATTTTCATGAAAACTCATTTACATTTTATTTTTGGTCAAATTCCTTCGTAATCACCTTCAAGCTTTCAGTTTTCTATCTGTTTTCAGCTTTCTATGCACAGTTTAATCCGCTTATCAGATTTTCATATCAGTCATATCCAGCATTCTGAATAATGGCTACAGAAAACTGCGCACTAATCTGTTAAGATTATTGCCGTTTTTGATTCCTGCTGAGAAAGTTTGAATGTCCACACTAGCCACCCTTAAAGAACTTCTTGCCAAAAGAATTTTAGTGATCGATGGTGCGATGGGTACCATGATCCAACGCCATAAACTGGAAGAAGCCGATTATCGGGGTGAGCGTTTTGCTGACTGGGCATACGACCTTAAAGGCAACAATGATTTATTGGTTCTGACGCAACCACACATTATCCAGGGTATTCACGAAGCTTATTTAGAAGCCGGTGCAGACATCATTGAAACCAATACCTTTAACGGTACACGCGTTTCTATGTCGGATTACCATATGGAAGATTTGGTTCCTGAAATTAACCGTACGGCTGCTCGTCTTGCAAAAGAAGCCTGCGCCAAATATTCAACACCTGAAAAACCACGTTTTGTGGCAGGTGTCATTGGTCCAACGTCACGTACGACGTCTATTTCACCAAACGTAAATGACCCTGCGTTCCGTAACATTACTTTTGATGCATTAAAAGTAGATTACATCGAATCAACTAAAGCGCTGATTGAAGGTGGTGCGGACATCATCCTCATCGAAACCGTATTCGATACCTTAAATGCCAAAGCTGCGATCTTTGCAGTCAAAGAAGTGTTTAAAGAACTCAGAATCGAGTTACCAATTATGATTTCAGGTACGATTACTGATGCCTCGGGTCGTACATTAACAGGTCAAACCGCTGAAGCATTCTGGAACTCAATGCGTCATGCAGAACCAATCTCAATTGGTTTTAACTGTGCCCTTGGTGCAGATGCAATGCGTCCACACGTAAAAACGGTGTCTGACGTTGCTGATACCTTTGTTTCTGCGCATCCAAACGCGGGCTTACCAAATGCCTTCGGTGGTTATGATGAAACCCCTGAAGAAACCGCAGCATTTATTAAAGAATTTGCGGAAAGTGGCTTGATCAACATCACGGGTGGTTGCTGTGGTACAACGCCTGACCATATTCGTGCAATTGCACAAGCGGTTGAAGGTATTGCTCCTCGTCAAGTGCCTGAAATTGAACCTGCGTGTCGTTTAAGTGGTTTAGAACCATTTAACATCACTAAAGATTCACTCTTTGTAAACGTGGGTGAACGTACCAACGTGACCGGTTCTAAAAAGTTCCTACGCCTGATTAAAGAAGGTAACTTCACTGAAGCTTTAGACGTGGCACGTCAACAAGTTGAAGCCGGTGCGCAGATCATCGATATCAACATGGATGAAGGCATGCTCGATTCACAAGCTGCAATGGTGCACTTCTTGAATCTGATCGCATCTGAGCCAGATATCTCTCGCGTGCCAATCATGCTTGATTCTTCGAAATGGGAAATCATCGAAGCGGGTTTAAAATGCGTCCAAGGTAAAGCGGTTGTAAACTCGATTTCATTAAAAGAAGGTTATGACGAGTTTGTAGAACGTGCCCGCCTCTGCCGTCAGTACGGTGCAGCCGTGATCGTGATGGCCTTTGATGAAGATGGTCAGGCTGACACAGCAGAACGTAAAAAAGAAATCTGTAAGCGTTCGTACGATGTCTTAGTCAACGAAGTGGGCTTCCCGTCTGAAGATATTATCTTTGACCCGAACGTGTTTGCGGTGGCAACGGGTATTGAAGAACACAACAACTATGGCGTGGACTTCATTGAAGCAACAGGTTGGATCAAACAAAACTTACCGAATGCGATGATTTCAGGCGGTATTTCTAACGTATCGTTCTCGTTCCGCGGTAATGAACCGGTACGTGAAGCGATTCATGCAGTGTTTTTGTATCACGGTATTCAACAAGGTTTAACCATGGGGATCGTGAATGCAGGTCAGCTTGCGATTTACGATGACATTGATGCAGAACTGAAAGAAGCCGTTGAAGATGTCGTGCTGAACCGTAACCAAGGCGCAAGCGGTCAAGAAGCGACTGAAAAATTACTTGCTGTGGCTGAAAAATACCGTGGTCAAGCAGGCGCACAGAAAGCCGAAGAAAACCTTGAATGGCGTAACGAGCCTGTTGAAAAACGTCTTGAATATGCCTTAGTCAAAGGCATTACAACGTACATCGATGAAGATACCGAAGAAGCACGTTTAAAATCTGCACGTCCTCTTGATGTGATCGAAGGACCACTCATGGCAGGTATGAACGTGGTTGGCGACCTATTTGGTGCCGGCAAAATGTTCTTACCTCAAGTAGTCAAATCTGCACGTGTGATGAAACAAGCCGTGGCTTGGTTGAACCCGTTCATCGAAGCAGAAAAAACCCAAGGCGAAGCCAAAGGTAAAATCTTGCTTGCAACCGTAAAAGGCGACGTACATGACATTGGTAAAAACATTGTGGGCGTGGTACTTGGCTGTAACGGTTATGACATCGTTGACCTTGGCGTGATGGTTCCCTGCGAGAAGATTCTACAAACTGCGATTGATGAGAAAGTTGACATCATCGGTTTGTCAGGTCTAATCACTCCTTCATTGGATGAAATGGTCTTTGTTGCCAAAGAAATGCAACGTAAAGGCTTTAATATTCCGCTCATGATTGGTGGTGCAACGACTTCTAAAGCGCATACTGCTGTGAAAATTTCACCGCAATATCAAAATGACGGCGTGTACTACACAGCTGATGCTTCACGTGCAGTCGGTGTTGCGACTCAACTCTTGTCTGCGGACATGAAACCGCAACTTGCAGCTGACTACGCAGCGGACTATGAAAAAATCCGTACTCGTCTAGCCAATAAACAGCCAAAAGCGGCGAAGTTGTCTTATGCTGAATCTATTGAAAACGGTTTCAAAATTGATTTTGACAAGAATGCCCCTGCGAAGCCTAACTTTATTGGTACGCAAACCTTCACCAATTATTCTTTAGAAACATTGGTGGAATACTTTGACTGGACACCATTCTTTATTTCTTGGAGTTTGGCGGGTAAATACCCGAAAATCCTTGAAGATGAAGTAGTGGGCGAAGCAGCACGTGATTTGTTTGAAAATGCGCAAGCAATGCTGAAAGACATCATTGAGAATAAACGTTTCGATGCACGTGCAACATTCAGCATTTACCCTGCCAACCGTGTTGCAGCGGATACCGTTGCGGTAACTGATGAAAATGGCAATGTGACGCATAGCTTCGAGCATTTACGTCAGCAGTCTGACAAAGTGACAGGTAAAGCGAACTTCTCTTTAGCTGACTTTGTTGCACCGAAAGATGTGGCGCAGGATTACTTGGGTGGTTTCACTGTATCGATCTTTGGTGCGGAAGAACTTTCTCAAGAATACAAAGCCAAAGGTGATGACTATAACGCGATTATGGTTCAAGCCTTGGGCGACCGTTTTGCTGAAGCATTTGCAGAGCATTTACATCAGCGTATTCGTAAAGAGTTCTGGGGCTACCAAGCAGACGAACAGCTTTCAAATGAAGATTTGATTAAAGAGAAGTATGTCGGTATTCGTCCTGCACCGGGCTACCCTGCGTGTCCTGAGCATTCTGAAAAAGCGCCACTGTTTGATTGGTTAGGTACAACGGACAAGATTGGGACTTACTTAACCTCTAGCTTTGCAATGTGGCCACCTTCATCAGTAAGCGGTTTCTATTATGCAAACCCTGAAACTGAATATTTTAACGTGGGTAAAATCTCTGGTGATCAGTTAGAAGATTATGCGAAGCGTAAAGGTTGGACGTTGGATGAAGCAAAACGTTGGTTAGCGCCGAATTTGGATGATTCTGTGGTTTAAAGGATTAATGAATCCCCCCCTATTCCCCCTTCAACAAAGGGGGAATAAAAATCCCCTCAAGTGAGGGGATTTTTTTGTTTTAAATTTTTTAATCTCCCCTAACCCCTCTTTGAAAAAGAGGGGAATTTTACGGATCAAATGGATTGCGTGATAGCTCCTCCCTTTCTAAAAGGGAGGTTGGGAGGGATTAAATAAAATCAGAAATTAGTGGACTCTTATTAATATCAAATTTGAAACCAATATAATCATCACTTATGACTCTTACATCTGGCGGATTCAAGCAGCAAGTGCAACAGTATAAAAACCAGCCATAACTTCACTAGGCGTATACCAGCCTAGTGTTTTTCTAGGGCGATGATTGAGAGCAAATTCTATCTGCTCTATTTGTTCATTTGACACTTCATCAAACGAAGATGATTTTGGCAGATATTGCCTGATCAGACCATTGGTATTTTCATTTCTGGCTCGTTGAATCGACTTGTATGGATCTGCAAAGTACGTCTCTATCCCTGCTTCCGTTATCCGCCGGTGCTCGGAGAACTCCTTACCATTATCAAAGGTTACACTGTAGGCATGACTGCTGCGCAAACATGCTAAAGCACACGAAATCGTTTTAGTTGTGGTTCTAGTTTGTCCCAAATGAACGATATGTACATACAAGCTTTTGCGCTCAACCAGAGTTAATAATGCCCCCTTGTGATTCTTGCCTATCACGGTATCACCTTCAAAATCACCTAGGCGTTGACGTTTCTCGACGACCTCATCGCGACAGTGAATACTTGTTCTATCAACGAGTTGGCCTCTACGGTCTGTATTTTTATAACCTCGTTTACGATATTTCTTTTGATGCCTTAAATGAAGGTGGAGCTTACCACCTTTAGATTTATCTAGATAAACATACTGATAAATCCATTCATGTGAAGGCACATCAAGCCAACCTCGTTGTGTTAAAGCACCTGAAATTTGCTCAGGAGACCAATCTAAGCCAATCAGATAACGAATATAAACGAGAGCAAAATCTGTCATTTGTGAAGAGGATCGATATCGTCTTTGACTTGAAAATTTCTCTGCCTGTTGAGCTCGATATCCACGTTTTCCAGTATTTCTTTTGATCTCACGATAAAGGGTTGATCGAGAACGTCCAAGCTCCCTGGCAAGGGTAGAGATTGAAGATTTGCTTTTCAAAGCAGCATAAATTTCGTATCTTTCATCTTGAGAAAGTTGGGTGTATTGCTTCATTGGGTGCTTTCCAATTGCGAGTTGAAAAAAGTCTAATGATTTTAATACACCTAACTTTTTCAACTAACTACAAATATGTCGCACTTGGTATTTGAATCTGCGTCTTTAATTAGATACCCTTTTTCAAGATAATCTCTAAATGGATTACTTTGCAGGTTATTGTCTAAAATTAATTTTCGCTCAAAATCACAAAAGCTTATTTTTTCAGTCATTAAATTAACAAATAATTTTATAGCAACAATGGCATCATAATTGTAAAGTTCTTTATCTATCCTTAACTTAGATTCTTTTTTACATCTTATGTTGAAAATGAAATCTTCTTTATAGACTTTCTGATCAACCCAAATTTCCACTATTTCTTGCAATGGAATACACGGGAACAAATTATGTTTGTCATTTAACATTATTTGCACCTTACCCGCTAATACCGATTGGATTTCTCTCAAGCTAAAACCATAAGTTGTTTCCAATTTATTACTTTGTCCTCGAAATCCAATCGAGCCACTCCCGTATTTATTTTTTGAAGATAGTAAATTCTTAACATTAACTGGTGATCTAATCACTTCAGGTAGTTCTTCTACAATATGTCCAAATAATTTTTCTAATTTTTTCTTTTCACACAGATCATTACAGTGAACTTCAAATTTTATGTCATAACCTCTCTCAAAAGCTCCTTTTTTATTTTCAATCCATAAACCCACAACGAACCCTACTTTACTTTTGTATTCTAAATAACGATTGCAGACAGATTCAAAAGTTGCATATTGCTTTCTAACACTATAATTTCTTTGTCTAAACAAGTCATAATCACCATCACAGACAATAAAACCTTTGAATCCCTCATAAAATTCAACCTGCTTATATTGCTTATCAAGAGTCTTATAAAGAGTAGTATTTTTATCATCTTCCGATACGGTATAACTTGCATGATGCGCAGTAGAATACTGATCATTTAATCTGACCTCTAGACTAAAGCACAATCCTTTATGGTCACCCAAGTCCTTAAAATCATAATTGAATTTATCTGGTTTTAGTTCCTTTTTAATATGATTATGAAAATATCCTGAAATATCCTTAGGCAATTTAAGATCAACTGATTTCCCATTCCTATTTTCAACAATAGTATCTTGTACTTTTACATGACATGAAAATGTGTTCAAACCCAAATTACAGAAGTGTTTATAGATTAAAAGCTGCAACTCTCCAACTCTGTTATTTTCATGTTTATTTTGATCAGAGATACATTTTATATCTGCAAGGAAGTCCAACTGATCAGAACTAAAAAAGATATCTGGCTTCACATTTACGCCAAAATCTTTTTCGAAATCTACATTTCCCAACTTGGATAATTCGGCAGAAACCACGACTTCCCACATCGCCCCCAAAGCTTCCTCTGGTCTTTTCGAATTATTGAGACGCATTAATAAATGCTTTAGATCACTCGTTTTATGTCTAATTAAATCAATGCACTCTTGAATATATTGTCTTGGAAAAATCATGATTTGATTAATATTTATTCATTCAATTCATTTTCTTATAGTATATTGATTTGTTCAACTAAATCTTAATGTATTAAGTCTCGCATCATTATTTGCATACTGCTAACCATCCTCACAAATAATCCCTCCTAACCTCCCTTTAAAAAAGGGAGAAACCACACGAATCTAAAACTGCCATTAAATTCGCGGGAAGTCCCCCTTTATCAAAGGGGGATTTAGGGGGATTCTTGTTGAATAAATTGATAAATCACTTCCACCACATCATCCAACTGCCGCATCACCTGCCCATTATCAAATCGTAAAACCTTTAACCCAAGCTGAGTCAAATCTTCATCGCGAATACGATCTGCTTCTAAGCCATCAATTGTAAAGTGCTGGCTACCATCACACTCTATCACCAAATTAGCAGCAGGACAGTAAAAATCTACGATGTAGTTTAAAATTGGCTTTTGCCGATAAAATTGCAAGCCTAGTATTTTCTTATTACGCAGCCGCGACCAAAGCAACTTTTCAGCATCCGTCATGTTATTGCGTAAATCCCTTGAGGCCTGTTTTAAATTTTTATTGTAGGGTTTCATTTTTATGCTCTTTTATTTTTATTAATCCCTTCCCTTGCGCCATACATAGCTCACCTTTAAAAATATGGGCCATGCCAGTACGGTCGGTGACCGTAGCTTAGGCTATCCGAATGCTGGGACACATGGTTTAGGTATGATCTTTAGCGATATTGCTGATCATATTAAATAAGAATTTCAAGATTTGAAAAAAACCTCGCATCATCGGAGCTTTTTAATTTACTGACATACACTCCGTGCTGAAGCAAGCTAGTAGAAAGAAGGTCTATTGAAATTTTTCTAGATAGTTAGTTAGTTTTTCTTTAACAACAACCCTTTTATTACCCTTCATCTGAGCTTCACTCAAAATTCCTTCCGAGTCGACCACCACGACTGGATGACCATCCTTTTTCAAGCGAGCTACGCCTTCAAATAACATCCGGGCACCGACATTATGAATTAAGGTCAAATTGGTCAGATCCAGCACGATTCGTTTTTTGCCTTCTGGTTCATCTTGCAAAATCCGTAGCAGCATTTCCGATTCAGTAAACTGCAAAACGCCACGTAGTTCATACACCACCACATGGTCACGTTTTCCAGTGAGATAACGACTTTGCAAAATGGTCTGTGCCGATGGCGTACCTTCCATTAAATGCAGACCCATTTCCCGGGACAGACGCTCAAAAGTATCGACGCCACGTACACTATGTCCATGCTCATCAATTCGTGGAGAAAACACAGCAATGCCGACCTGTCCCGGCAACACACCGATAATACCGCCTGCGACCCCACTTTTAGCCGGAATACCCACCGATGTCAGCCAGTCACCGGCAGCATCATACATTCCGCAAGTGAGCATCACACTCAGGACTTGCCGCACCACCGAACGATCCAGCAATTTTTTACCGGTTTGCGGCTGAATCCCGCCGTTGGCAAGTACCGCGGTGATCATCGCTAGATCTTTGACCGTCACCTTGATTGAACATTGCTTGATATAACCATTAACAATAGCCTCTGGATCTTCTTCCAGTACGCCTACTGTACGTAGCATATAACCCAAGGATCTGTTACGAAACGCTGTTTTCATTTCAGAGGTATATACTTCGGTATCAAAACTCAGCTCACGCCCAGCCAGACCACTTAAAAAACGGCGTATCTGTTCCGCACGGGATACGGTGCGTTTATAAGGAATCAGAGAATGGGCGGTAATTGCACCCGAATTAATCATTGGATTTTTCGGAATATTGGTGTCTTTCTCTAGTGAAATCTGGTTAAAAGCCTCGCCCGAAGGCTCCACGCCTACTTTTTCCATAACCTTGGTCAAACCGACTTTCTGCAAAGCCAGAGCATAGGCAAAGGGCTTGGACATAGACTGCATGGTAAACTCAAGCTCGTCATCACCGGTTGAATACACTGTGCCATCTACGGTGGAGAGCGCCAAAGCAAACTTCTCCGGATCTACTGCTGCCAGCTCAGGAATATAATCTGCCAAGGCACCTTTATCATTGTCACGGCAGGCGCTTAAAACATGCTTGAGATAGTCTGGCACCGGAGTTTTCATCGAATGAGCTTATTCCAATTCACTATTATTTTTAATTAACATACTGGCTTTTGACTTAAGTACCAGAGTGAAAAAGTAATTTTCTGCATATCCGTGTTATCGGATCTGCGTTCTTTGGATCAAATTCTCTAGACATAAATGGTATGTATATTTTAATTTTCTCTTTTTAAGAGATATCAAAAAAGGGCAATGCCGCCCTTTTATTTATGCTGAATGATTTATTTGACTTTGGTCTTGCGAATCATCTTGTACAGCATCTTTGGAGAAATACGCGAAACTACTACGCCAAGTTTTTCTTTCTTGCCGCCAATCACAATATATTCTTCGCTCTGCTGTAATGCTTTCACCGTCTGTTTGGCAAAATCCTCCGCCTCTAAACCATTTTCAATCGCTTCGTCCTGCTTGGCTTGCGGTTTGCCTTGACCATTTAGGGCATTAAAAGAGACATTGGTTTTTACGAAGCCGGGGAAAATCACTGAGACCTGAATACCCTGATCTGCCACTTCAGCACGCAGGCTGTTCGCCCACATATGGATTGCACCTTTGGCAGCTGAATAGGATGCTCGATACTGGGTACCCAACAAGCCAGCGACACTGGACACAAAGGCAATACGACCGGACTTTTGTGCAAGGAACGTCGGTAAAACTGTTTTGGTCAGAAACACCTGCGAGAAATAATCCACTTCCATAATGGCTCGTTCAGTTTGCATGGTGGTATCGGAAATCAAGGCACGCTGGCTGAGACCTGCATTATTGATCAGCCAGTCTATACGCCCTTTCTGGCTCAGCACTTGCTCATAAGCATGACGAACCTGATTTTCATCGGTAATATCGGCAGCGATACAGATATGCTGATCAGGATTGCTCAAGCTTAAACGGACATTTTCCAGTTCATCCATACGGCGTGCAGTCAGTACCACTTGCGCCCCCTGCAAGGCACACTCCTGAGCAAGAGCCTTGCCTAAACCTGAAGATGCACCGGTAATCCATACCACTTTGTTGTTTAAACTGTCCTGCTGCGCCATGTTATGCTTCCTGTTTTGAATTACGATTCTGAATGGTTTGATCTGTCATTTTTAGGCCCTTGATTCAAAAACATTAGAAAATGATCAAAGTAACGATGGGTTTCTTGAGCATCATAATATGCACCCAATTTTTCCAGACGTTTATAGCCCAATTGCGTGGTCAAACTAATTACACCATTTAAGGTTTTATCAACCACCAAATTGAATTTCAACATTTTTTTAGGTTCACGTACCAGATACGTCACCCCTTGATCAACCATTTCGGTAAAAGCCTTCAAGGCAGGCGAAACATATTGGCTATTTCCACTCTTTACCTGTTCCACACAACCTAACAGTTCCACCACCATTACATGATCAACATTATAGGAAATATAGTGTTGATCATCTTTTTCGTGAGCCATTTCAATTAAATAGTTGACCATCGGAATTAAGCGATCATTGCCAAAAAATGACACCGACCACGGCATATACTTACGTACCGTATCTAAAATCTGCTGCACCACTTTGTCTGACTCCCGGTCACCCGAGGTAGATAAACGCGAGATTTCGCCAAAAACCTGATCGACAATTTCACAGGAGATATCTGCCAGCACCTCACCCAGCGGTTTCGCCAGGCTTTGGGTTTCACCTTCATTCAGTTGCTGGTGAATCTGGCGGAATCTTTGGTGGGTTTCAGCCTTTAATTTTAAAGAAATCAGATAACTCATAATCATTATCTCCTTTTAGAATTGTTCTGCGATCATCTGCGCTGTTTTTATAATACTCTCATCATAGAACCTAATTGTGTATGTGCCAAATGCTTATTTTTTGCATTTTCTTTAGCTGCCTAATCTGCATTTTTTTTTGCTACAATAAATGCAATTTTTTATTCACTTTTGATCTGTTCGAACTATGACTGATTCTGCGCAAAATATTGCTACAACCTACGATCCGACCGAGATCGAGAAAAAATGGTACCAAACGTGGGAAGAGCGTGGTTACTTTAAGCCGTCTGAAAAGGGCGAGTCTTTCTGTATCATGATTCCGCCACCAAACGTCACTGGTAGCTTGCACATGGGTCATGGTTTTAACAATGCCATCATGGATGCCTTGACTCGTTATAACCGTATGTCAGGTAAAAATACCTTATGGCAACCGGGGACTGACCACGCAGGTATTGCAACACAAATGGTTGTAGAGCGTCAGTTGGGTGCGCAAGGTATTAGCCGTCATGACCTGGGCCGTGAAAAGTTCATCGAAAAAGTCTGGGAATGGAAAGAACAATCTGGCGGTAATATCACCCGTCAAATCCGTCGCCTCGGTTCTTCGGTTGACTGGTCACGTGAACGCTTCACCATGGATGAAGGCCTATCTAACGCAGTGAAAGAAGTGTTCGTTAAACTGCATGAAGAAGGTCTGATTTACCGTGGCAAACGTCTGGTGAACTGGGACCCTAAACTACAAACTGCCCTGTCTGACCTGGAAGTTGAGTCTGATAAAGAAGAACAAGGTTCGCTGTGGCACTTTAAATATTTCTTTGAAGACAAGTCATTGCGTACCCACGATGGTAAAGATCACATTGTAGTTGCAACAACACGTCCTGAAACATTGCTCGGTGATACAGCGGTTGCGGTTGCCCTAGATGATGAACGCTATGCACACTTGGTGGGTCAAAACATCATCTTACCTATTACAGGTCGTGCGGTTCCAATCGTTAAAGATGAATATGTTGACAAAGAATTCGGTACCGGTTGTGTAAAAATCACCCCTGCACACGACTTCAATGACTATGAAGTAGGTAAACGCTGCGAATTGCCAATCATCAATATCTTCAACAAAAATGCGGAAGTATTGGCTGAGTTTGAATATATTGAAAAAGCGGGCGAGCAGATTTCTAAAACTATTCCTGCACCTGCAGAATACGTTGGCTTAGAACGTTTTGAAGCACGTAAAAAATTAGTTGCACAAGCTGAAGCTGAAGGCTGGTTAGACCAAATTCAACCATACACATTGAAACCACCTCGCGGTGACCGTTCAGGTGTGATCGTTGAGCCTCTATTGACTGACCAATGGTATGTGAAGATTGCGCCACTTGCGAAACCTGCGATTGAAGCGGTTCAAGACGGTCGTATCAAGTTCGTTCCTGAGCAGTACAGCAATATGTACATGGCTTGGATGAACAATATCCAAGACTGGTGTATCTCGCGTCAATTGTGGTGGGGTCACCGTATCCCTGCTTGGTACGATGCTGAAGGCAATGTTTACGTGGGTCGTGACGAAGCTGAAGTTCGTGCGAAAAACAACATCCCTGCTGACGTTCAGTTAAACCAAGACGAAGATGTACTGGATACATGGTTCTCTTCAGGTCTTTGGACATTCTCAACTTTAGGTTGGACTGGCGACGAAGCAAAAGACAAAGAAAACTACTTCTTAAATACATTCCACCCAACAGATGTATTGGTGACAGGTTTTGACATCATCTTCTTCTGGGTTGCACGTATGATCATGCTGACCATGCACTTCATGAAGAATGAAGATGGTACGCCACAAGTGCCGTTCAAAACTGTGTATGTACACGGTTTGGTACGTGATGGCGAAGGTCAGAAGATGTCTAAATCTAAGGGTAACGTGCTTGACCCATTAGACTTGATTGACGGTGTGGATTTAGAAACTTTAGTACAAAAACGTACGACTGGTTTGATGAACCCGAAACAAGCGGCGAAGATTGAAAAATCAACCCGTAAAGAATTCCCTGAAGGTATTCAATCTTACGGTACGGATGCAGTTCGTTTCACTTTCTGTGCGCTTGCAAACACAGGTCGTGACATTAAGTTCGATATGAAGCGTGTTGAAGGTTACCGTAATTTTGCCAACAAAATCTGGAACGCGACGCGTTTCGTGATGATGAATTGTGAAGAACAAGTGATTGGTACTGAAGTTCGTCAAGACCTATGGGAATTGCCTGAACAATGGATCGTGAGCCGTCTACAAAAAGCGGAACAAGCGGTACAAACAGCATTTGCGACCTATCGTTTAGACTTGGCTGCGCAAGCGATTTACGAATTCATCTGGAATGAATACTGTGACTGGTATGTCGAATTAACCAAGCCTGTATTAAACGATGAAAACGTATCGGTTGAGCGTAAAGCCGAAGTTCGTCGTGTATTACTTGCGGTGATGGAAGCATCTTTACGTCTTGCTCATCCGTTAATGCCTTACTTGACTGAAGAAATTTGGCAAACGCTTGCGCCTAAACTTGGCATCACTGGCGAAACCATCATGCTTGCGCAATACCCAACAGCTGATGAAGCGTTGATGAATGACCAAGCTGAAGCAGATATGCAATGGCTTCAAGGTTTGATTGGTGCGGTACGTAACATCCGTGGTGAGATGGGTTTAGGTAATGCACGTTTATTGCCTGTTCTTCTTCAAAACACGACTGAAGCAGAAAAAGCACAGATCACACGTATTGAAGCATTGTTTAAAGCATTGGCGAAAGTTGAAAGCATAACTTTCTTGGCTGATGGCGAACAACCACCATTGTCTTCATCTTCTGTTGTCGGTCATGTGTCTGTATTCGTTCCAATGAAAGGCTTAATTGACCCTAAAGCAGAATTGGGTCGTCTACAAAAAGACTTAGACAAAGTTCAAAAACAGCACGACCAAATTGCAACGAAACTTGCGAATGAAGGTTTTGTCGCGAAAGCACCTGCTGCTGTAGTTGAAGGCGAGAAAGTTAAACTTGCTGAGTTTGCTGACCAGTTAGCAAAGATTAAAGCGAATATGGAGCAAATTGCGGCGCTTTAATGCTGTAGTTTGATTCAAAAAAATCCCCTCGAATGAGGGGATTTTTATTAGTCATCTTCAATAACGTACACATCATATTTATCAAATATATTATCAATTTCCTCCCCCGTGTATTTTTGAGTCAAAAAATTATAAGTTTTGATATCAGTAGCGCCCCATGGTCTTAAATCGAAAAATACTTTTTCAAAATACTCACTAAGATTTTCCAACATCATAAGATCTCTACAAAATCCTAGAATTGTATTGTTCGGTTGAAAATCATATTGATTTGTTAATTTTTCTATTTCTTTATCTAACTTAGATAAAGTGTCTAATCCAAACAAATTTAACTCTGATATTAAAATATTCCCAATCGATGCTTCTAATTCATAATCTTGAAACTTCAAACTTTTATATTTATTTTGAAATAATTTCTTCAATCCGATATTCGTAAGTTCATAATTTAATATATCTTTATTAATATTCTCATTTACTTGTTTTGCATACTCTTCGATTTCAACAGTTAAACGGTTAAATTCAAGATCTGCTGACTCTAACAAACCTGAAAGTAATTTAAACCGGCGATTTAAATATGATGGTAATTTCCCCCCTAATTTATAACCACGATCATGCTCAATTTCAGCCCATGCATGTTCTAAAGCAGTTCTAACTTGAATCTCAAAACATAAACCTTTATATGCTGAAAATTCAGGTAACTTTTCTCGATTTTTTCCTACATCACATACAAAATGGACTGAACGATAACCAACTTTTTCCTCACCTAATTTTTCTGATTTATTTACGCTATCAGCTTTATGCACATTAAACATAGCAGTAATCAAGTCACAAACTTTTTGTACGTCCGCTTCAATTAATGTAATAACCCGAATACCTGCTAAATCAGTCATTGACTCAGGGCTATAATCTTTTTCTGTCAGTTTATCTTGAATTTTCTTTAAAAAGCTTTTCTTAGTTTTGGAACGATAAGGTACATCTACAAAACTAATTTGCTGAGAAATTAATGAATTCTTTAAGGTAACAGCAATAATTTCCGCTAATCCTTTATAGGGATCAATATTATTGTCATACCATAGACCATGATCTTCTTTAGTTTTGATCTCAACTTTAGAATTCACAACACCCCCACATAATAAATTTTAATTAATTGTTTTATATCATTTTGAAGTAATTCAATCACTCTATTTTTATACTTTAAACCCTCACCCTAGCCCTCTCCCATAGGGAGAGGGAGCATCGTCGGATTTAAGACCTATATGAATTCCACAACGGAGTCCCCTCTCCTCTCAGGAGAGGGTTAGGGAGAGGTGCTTTTGCTTTTTAATTCAAAACACACATTCCACAAATCCTCCAACACCACATCCGTCCGCCCCAAAATATCATGATTCCAATACCGAATTACAGTTAACCCCAAAGCCTCTAAAAATTTGGTACGTTCAGCGTCGTATTCTTTTTTCTCAGCCGTTCCATGCTGACTCCCATCCAACTCAATCACTAAGCCAGTCTCATGACAGTAAAAATCTACAATATAAGGTGCGATTACTTGCTGACGACGGAATTTAAGTACCATAAAACGCTTGGCACGTAGGACTTGCCACATAAGAGCTTCTGCATCGGTGGCGGTGTGGCGCATAGATTTGGCGAATTCTAATAGTTGGGGAACTATTTTTATTAAGCTTAAAAAAAACACCATACAAAGATGATGCTTCATTCAAAATCAATGATAAAATTAATCCAATGACCAACCAAATGTCCTGCTTTTAAGTAAAGTTTTTAAGTAATCAAAATCCTTGTAATCATTTAACAGTTTCTGATCTTTTAACAGTTTTTTTTGAATATCAGCCAAATCACGTTGATATTTTTTAGTCAAATCAACAGGATTAAAGGTCTGTTTATAAAAACCTGAGCCGACCCAATCAAATGAATAAACAATATCATCTACCTCAAATTGCAATTGCTCAATTTGCTCTTCTAGCAATAGATTATAAAGTTTCAAATGCTCATTTGCGATTTTAACTGCCTGTTTTTGATCAACTTGTGCTGCATAAGCACGTAATTTTAACAAGGTAAGTAAATCTTTCTGCTCTAAAGCTGAATTGGCTTGCTGTAATAATGCTGTCTTTTCAATTTGTTTTTGCTCATCTTGCTCACGATCAGGATGAATCAGTGAAGCGATTTTTAAATAAATCTTTTTCAATGACTGCTCTGCCATTTTTTTTGCTTCTTCAAGCTGTGCTTGCTTTTTTAAAATCTTCTTTTTTTCTTTTTCAGCAAATTTTTGATAATCATTACGCTCATCTTCATTAAGTTGGTTTTGTAGAAAATCAGCTTCTTCTCGATCTAATTTATCTTTCACTTTTTCCATAAACGCTTCGAGATTATCGAGATCTAAATCGAAGTCAAGCCAATCAACTGTCACCCCTATTTGATCTGCTAGAATTTCTTTCATGACTTGTTTCTTCATCATTTCATCAGCATCCTGTGCTTGATTCGAATGATCATTGACATGAATATCGACTTCCTCAGAATGAGAATCCACTTCTATAAGCTCGTAATATTGAGCGATGATAACCATCAACTCATGCTGCTGTGCAGATAGATTAGGATTATCAAGGAGCAGACTCGCTAAAATTGAAATTTTTTCATCCAAACGCTGTAAATATGTTTTTGCGATTTTATGCGTATTTTTATATTGCCAGAGGGTCTCTAATTGACTGAACAAAATTTGGTGCCACTGACTATATAAAGGTAAAAGTTCTTTACTTGCCTCCTGTTGGACTTTTTGCTGCGCTTGTTGCCATTCCTCTAATACAGCTTGTAATTTCTCAATTTTATTAACCAAGCGATTAAACTTTTTCTGTTGTGGAGATAAATTTTCAGTTGCTTGATACGCACTTAAATCCAAAATGCTCATGATCTGACTTCATTACCGATTTCAATACTTTTAATATCTTAACATGATGAATCCTTAAGCACTTTTGAACTATTTAAAAATCTTAAGTTACTTATAAAACCCCATGCTCCATCAACATCTCTACCCCACTCACTTTCTTCATATACTTCAACCGTTCCTTTTCCCCTTTTAGCTGCTTTTTCAACGCTGAAGTATCCACATCCACCTGCTTATATAAATCGGTAATTTTGCCCTTGCCTGTCCATGTTTTTCTATTCCAGCTCAACGATTGAATAATTTCCTCTATCTGGTCATCCAGTTTCTGGCTTTGCATATCTAAAGCAAGTTGATAGAACTTCATCTGTTCGGCACTTAAACCCTTTTGTGAAGCGCCACGATTCTGCTCGATCTGGATTTGCAGTTTCAGCAAATAAAATAAATCCTGTGCTGCATAGGCTTCATTTGCCTGCTGCAACAGCTCAGTCTTTTCTATTTTTTTCGCTTCATCCGGTTCACGGTCTGGGTGAATGGTTGCCGCAATTTTTAAATAAACACTTTTCAACGATTGCTCAGCCAGCTTTGCAGCTTGCTCCAGCTTTTCCTGCTGGCGTTTTAACTTGGCTTGTTCACGGGCCTGACTGTACTTTTCGCTATCCCATTCCTCCAAGTCATCAGATGCAGCCTGATCCGAATCACTTTCTTCATCGAAAAATAGCTCTATCTCCTGGGCGCTTTGCTTTTTATTTTTTCTGACTTGCGTGTATTCAATATGCTGTTGATAATAATTGTAAATGTCGTCAACAATCTGGGCATGTTGCCCTGATAAAGATTGAGAATCTTTTAAGTAAGCTGCAAGAGACTGGATTTTGACATCTAGCTGGGTCGCCTCTGTCTTGGAAAATTCTGCCTCATGCAAATGCTTCCATAGCTGTTCCAGTTGCTGAAACAGCACGGTATGTAACTCATGATAAACCGGCATTAAAGTTTGACGGGTATATTGCTGAATCTGTTCCTGCGCCTGCTGCCACTGCTTCAGTTCAAGCTGCTGCTGTTCAATTTTATCAATCAGCCGGTTCAGCTTTCTCTGCTGCGGTGAAAGCTCGGCATCTGGCTGAACAGTGGTTTTTAAATCAAAAGACATGGCAAAGATGCAACGCAAATAAATGCTATTTTATCCCTAAAACTTTTAAGTGACTGCTGATTTACTGCAAATAAAAAAAGCAGACCTCAGTCTGCTTAAGGGAGTTATCAATTAATTTTCAACAATAACCCGTCCATTTAAGGGCTGAATCGGACGATTATTCGGATGTCCCATAAGTTTGGAGAACGCTGCAATCTGTTGTGCCGAAGCCTGCTGAATATCTTTTAGAATGAGCCAGCGTACTCCTTCCGAACATGGTGGTGTCGTCAGTGATCCGCTAAAGCGATAATAATCAAGGTTTTTAGGCAGCATCTGATTCACCGGTTGCGGTTTGCTTAATACCACTTTTTCACCTTGTTTTTTCGGCAAATGGTTCCACATGTGTTTAAGCATCTGGCTTTCTGCACCCTGCTCGAACATCATGCCGACCACAGCAAGCTCACCTTTAGTATTGGCATGCACAAAGTGAATTTCCAGTGGATAGCTTTTACCCTTGATCAGATTTTCACTCGGGCTATGCAAATGGAACTGTTTTAGCACAAAGGTATCGCCATCCAGCTGCAATTCACCACCTTGAGCAAAATCCACCTGTACGGTATGACCTTTATTTTCGATCGCATGAATCATGGTGTTATAGCTGAACTTTAAAGGTTGCAGCTCTGCCTTTACACTACCTTGGATATTAATAGGTGACTGATTTACACTATTACATGCAGCATATTTATCGCTCAACGAACCCCACTGATGGGTATGCTTATAATCCCAGTCTGCATCTGCATATGCGGTATTCATAAGTCCAAATGCAACTGCACATAGCATGGCCTTTTTCATTTATTCACCTACCCTCGTTATCAATCATTTTTTAAATACATGAATGATCATGTATTTATTTTCCTTACGATATAATTAAGCAACTGATTTATTAATAAATAATAGACTTATTTCATAAGTCATTTTTTACTCAGTTCCATATTGTAGATTCCAGCAATTAAATTGAATCTTAAACCCAGTCTTTTTCCTCGATTACGATATCGCTCAGCAAGGATTTTGAAGGTTTTTAAACTGCCAAATACATGCTCAATCCCAATTCTTCTTTTGTTGATTTCTTGATTATAGATTTTTAGTTCAGGATTCAATTTACAGCGCTTTTTTGCTTTTAATGGCAATAGGCTATTTGGATACACTGAGTAAATCCCTTGATAGCCTTTATCTGCAAGGATAAAGGCACCTGCCGGAATCTGATGCAAGTTTCGTTTGAAGAGTGCGAAATCATGTACAGCACCACGACTCGTGCATAAACTCAGAATTTGTTGAGTTCTATAATGAATGATGGCCTGTACTTTGAAAGTATGTGCCTTCTTTTTGCCACTATAGCTTTTCTTCTGTTTTTTTAGGTCTTTGTATTGGAATTTCTGTGGCATCAACAATCACCACGTTCCAGTCGATGCCTTCGCCCTTAGGTAAATGCTTCGGTAAATTAAATAGATTAGACTTGATCAGGCAGTCCTCTACATGACGGACAATTCTTGAAGCAGTCGGCTCTGACACACCATAACTAGTTGCAACATGGAACAATGTTCGATATTCACGCCAATAACTTAAGCACAGAAGGATTTGATCTTCTATGCTTAATTTGGTGGGTCTACCTTTAGCAGGAACATGCATTTTCAGTTGTTCCACCATTAAATCAAAGGTTGACCATGAGATGCCTGTGTATCGCTTAAACTGTGTTTCAGAAAGCTTTTTTGAATCGATGTATTTCATCCGCAGATTATGCATGAATATTTAAAATTCTTCGGTACAAATAATCAGCAAGAGACTGTTTGTTTTTTGATTTATGAAAGAGGCCTAATATTTATCTTAATGATTAAAATATTAAAAAATTCAGACGGGCATTATTAAAACAGAGGGGAAAATCGAAACAAGCACAAAAGATTCCATTCTCAAACTAGAATGTCGTTGAAGTTTTATAGTTTTGTTATTAATTGAAAAATATAATATTTTTAATTCGGCAATTCATGTTCATCATTGAGTAATCCATGACGGATGATACCGAGATCTTACCTGTATAAACATAATCACTAAACTTCGCATTCAAGTTCATTGCTACACTCAGGTCACCTAAGGAAATATGAGCTAAGTCTATGGATTTTTTTAAGATTTTTATCCACGATACTGACTGGACCTTTATTAGCGAAATTCTGCTGCGCTGCTTGGTCATGTATATCATGATCATTGTCTTCTTGCGTTTGACCGGCAAGCGTGGAGTACGTCAACTTTCTATTTTCGAAGTTGCAATTATCTTGGCTTTGGGTTCGATCGCAGGCGATCCTATGTTTGATGAAACACTGCCTTTGCTGCAGGCATTTATCATCATGTCTACCATTATTATTTTATACCGTCTTACCACCTACCTGACCATGCAATACCAACCCTTTGAGGACCTCCTCGAAGGCAAACCGCTTTATATTGTTGAAAATGGTGCCATGGTGCTTGAACATATTGCCAAAGGCAAAATGTCGCATGACGAATTCTTTGCTGAGATGCGTCAGCAAGGTGCTGAACACCTGGGACAAATTCGTACTGGATTGCTGGAAAGCGACGGTAAATTCAGCATACTCTTTTATAGTCCCGAAGAAGTCCGTTATGGCTTACCTCTATTTCCTAGAGCCCAACAGGACCTCATTACAGAAGTTGAACCGCATAATTATTATGCCTGTCTGCATTGCGGTAACGTGGTGTTGCTATCTAGTCCAGATGCAATCTGCCAGCGCTGTGAATATTGTAAATGGGTCAAAGCCATCAATACCCAGCGCCAGACTTAATGCTTGAGATAATCCAGCACTTGAGCCAGATTCTGGATCTTGTGTTCTATCTGCTGTAAAGGCGTATGGAATCCTTCCATCCATAAAGTCTGCATACCAGCATTCTGTGCACCCTGAATGTCATTGACAGGATGATCTCCAATATAAAGACAGTGCTCTGGAGCCACAGCGAGCTTTTGCGCAGTATATTGAAAAATTTCAGGATTTGGTTTACTGATGCCAACCAGACCTGAACTCATGATTTCATCAAAATAATGAGCAAAACCCAGCCCGTTAATAATATTCATACGAGTGTCATGTCCACCATTGGAAATAATCGCCAGCTTATAATCTGCAGCTTTAAGTGATTGCAATACGTTTTCTGCTTGTGGCATGGCGACCGCGAACTGGCCAAAATTATGGAACCAGAAGTCACTCAATTCTTCTAATGGTGGCTGAGATTGCCAAGACAATTCTTGCAGAAGCGCAAAAGCCACCGATCCACCAATTGTGGAATGGGTCAGCAGTTCTTTTTTCGGATAGCCACCATTATCAATACGGCGCACGATCTCGGTAATTTTTGCGATATCGACCAGATTTAGCATCTGACTATATTGCTCTGCCAGATATCGGCTATAAGCCTGCACACTTAAATCACGATGCGTCAGTGTATTATCCAGGTCAAATAAAACAGCTCGTACAGTCATAATAGTTACATCAAACTTTTATATTTACTTTAACAGCTCAAACCCTGCTGCTAATGGGTTTAAACTCATAAGCTATACAAAATTCCATATAAAAAGGCGATGTAAAAACATCGCCTTTTTTCAGAATACGAAGTCTAAATTAGAATTTGTATTCAAAACCTGTACCAAGTACTGGTTGTTTAGTTTCATTTGAAGCTTGTTCAAGTGTTAAATAACCAGCGTAGCCATAAGCTTTCACTTGTTTAGAGAATGCATAGTCTGCACCCACAAGAATTTGTTGGGCTTCAAAATCTGCAACATTGGCTTTTGTAAAGCTTGTAGAGTTTTGACTATATTGGCCTTTTACTGTCCATTTATCAGCATTTGGTAATTTATATTCTGCTCCAATTAGCCAGCCTTGTGCATCATCAATATCATTACCATTTACAGCAATACCATTACTTGCCACTGAAGTTGCATTTGAATTACCTTCAACCTCTGCAAGATCAGATGTTTGGAATAACGCCTTAATGGCTAAGTTATCATTTACATTTACTCGGCCAATCGCACGAATTGTATCAGCAGCAGCTAACAAAGCTTTTGCTGTACCAATTTCACCATTTTGTGTGTTTAAGATACCTACACCAGCAAAGTTGGATGGAATCGCTTTATCATAACCAAGACCTAAAACAACTGCTTTGCTGTCATATACTAAAGATGCTGACCATGCATCACCTAAGCCACGGCCTGCAACTTTAGCACCGCCTTTAGAAGAGCTAATACCACCGGCTTCACCTGTAGCTAATAGTGCAGTTGCTTTTAGTTTACCTTCACCGACTGCAAAGCCAGGAGCTTCATAGACGACAACATTATCGATACGGTTTTCACCGGTAAAGATACCCGCCATATCCGCTTTATTTGCAACATAGTTATTGAAAGTATCAACTACTGAAGAAAGCTGTTTTACAGGCGTATCGATTTTACCTAGTTTTACTGTACCTAACTTTTCATCTTTAAGACCGACTAAAAGATTACGCGGTACAAATGTATCTGTACTTCCACCATTGTCTACATAGAAGGTAAATTCAGCTTGATAAAGCCCACTTAAACGGTCAGTAAGTTTCTCCTCGCCTTTTAAACCCAAGAATGAATTATTAGTATTCAGTTCAATAACATCGCGATCAGACACAGGTGAAGCATTGTCTTCAGGTAAATAATCAACTGTGGCATCAATCTCACCATAAAAAGTTGGTGCTGCAAAAGTAGTTCCCGCCAACAAACTTAAAGCAATCGCTGTTGCTAACTTAGTTTTCATTTCAATAGTCCTTTAGTTAATTTTGTAACAAATCATACACAACGTCTTTATATTACAAAATTATTAAAAATGTATTTATATATTCTTTTTAGTACTTTAGGCTAATATTCAACCAAACATTTGATTCAGCGCGATTTTCTATCAATTTCACGTTGTTTTACCCAACCGCTTATCGGGATTAAGCACAATATTGCAGTAAAAACGATGCCATACAGATAATCCTGATAACCCAATCTATCCCCTAATATTCCACTTATGCTATAAAGCCCGCCACTTACCGTCGCCATGATCGCTACTTGAAACGTAAAGTCCGTTCCCGCCAGATGTTTACGGCTGTATTGCATAACTAAAGTCAGCATCACTACCAGTAACATGGCAGAAATCATATCTTCAGCCGCATTAATCAAGTAAATCACCATGGGTGTAACTGACTGTTTGGCTTCGTATTGCATTGCCAGCCAGGCATACGCCATTAGGGTGATAATTTTGATAATTGAGAAAGCCATCAAAGTTCGGGCACGGGAAAATATTTTCAGGCACCAGCCCGCAAGTCCTGCACCAATCAGTGCCGCAAATGCACCGAGCATAGTCACGTAAATCCCGATCTGGCTAAAACTCAACCCCATATCGACCATTAGCGGTTTTAATAAAGGTCCAGACAGGCCATCCGCAATTTTAAAAGTCACCAGAATCGCTAGCCACCAGCGTAAAGTAGATTGTTGGAGAAAATATTGAAAATAGCTTTTTAACTGAAATTTATTTTGCTGGGCTTTGGCAATCGCGTTCAGGTTTTCATGTTGTGGCTCTTTAAATAAAAGTATGGGTAAAGTATTCAGAAAGACAAGAGCTGCTAAAATCAGGAACGTCGTTTGCCATTGCAGGACATCCAAGAGCCATAGGATGGCACCGCCACCGACAATAAAACCCAAACGTGAACCCATCACCTGAAAGGTATTACCCCAGTGTTGCTGGTCATTTTTCAGAATATTGACCGCGAGTCCATCCGTAGCAATATCCTGTGTCGCCCCAATACCATTCATAAATAACAGCGCCACAAAAAAAGCCAGCAGATAAACTGGCTGATTTAATGCATCAATTGGTATAAAGGACAGGATGATGAGTACGATGACAGACAATAACTGTGCGGGAATAATCCAGCTACGATAATGGCCTTTTGTAGAACCATAACGATCGACTAGAGGTGCCCAAAAAACTTTGATTGACCAAGGCAGCATCAGCAGGCCAAATCCACCAATATGCGTCAAAGATACACCTTGAGCACGCAAAATTACTGGAAGTGCATGCGTCATAAACCCTACCGGTAAACCTTGCGCCCAGTATAAGGAAAATAGCAAAACATAGAGGTTGCGCATGGCCGGCATTAAAAGTCCTTGGCTGATCAAACATTCCAGAAAACATTATCTGGCATGGATATTTTGCCAGTGAAAAAATTACCACGAAGGAATAATATAATAAAAAACAAAGAATATTGTCGTAATTCAAGAGTCTTATAAGATGGCAAATACTTCCTTTCCTGACCTGCCTGCTTTAGTCCCTGGGCGTGGCAGTAAATTCAGCCGGACATTTTATAAAAAGCTTTTTCTTGCTCAAGGCTGGAAAATGGAAGGTGAATTTCCAAATCTTCCAAAAGCAGTTGCCATCATTTCTCCGCATACCTCCAATATTGATGCCTGGCTGGGCTTCAATGCCCTGCTCGGTCTCGGCATTCAGATCACGATTTTTGGCAAGGACAGTCTGTTTCGTACACCACTGAAACCGATTCTGGAATGGATTGGTGTGGTTCCTGTCGTACGCGACACCCCTCAAGGACATACCCGGCAAATTGTTGATGTCATTAATCAGACAGACCGGATCTGGGTAGGTATGGCACCTGAAGGTTCACGTAAAGCACCGGAAAAAATCCGTAGTGGTTTTTATCATATTGCCAAAGCTGCCAATCTGCCGATTGTGATGTTTTCCTTTGACTATGACATTAAAACCATTCATATCCTGGGTGTGTACTATTTAACCGGTGACTATGAATATGATCTGGAGCAAATCTATGCTCATTATGAAGGCAAAATCTCGGCGAAAAATCCGCACTGGATTGCCAAGCCTTTACAAAAACTGGTGAAAAAACGCTAGGCAAAATGTCTTTTTTTTGCTCTGATAACCATAATTTGCTTATTTAACCCTCAATTTTTAGAATGAAATTAATTCGTTATGCAATGATTGGTTGTTTGGGCCTAAGCCTTGCAGCCTGTGACAGAAGCCCATCGAAACCTGTTGTGACCCCGACGCTAAAAGCCCGTGAACCCGTAGTTGCTCTTGCCTTGGGTGGTGGCGGAGCGAAAGGCTTTGCCCATATAGGGGTGATTAAAGTCCTGGAATCACATGGGATTAAACCTAAAATCGTCACCGGAACCAGTGCCGGCAGTTTTGTCGGCAGCCTGTATGCCAGTGGTAAAACCCCATATCAGTTACAGCAGATTGCGCTTAATTTTAAGGAAGCGGATATTCGTGATCTGACCTTAAACCGTCAGGGCATTATCGCCGGTCAAAAGCTACAGGATTATGTCAATAAGAACGTGGCCAATAAACCCATTGAACAGTTCCCGATCCGTTTTGCTGCGGTTGCTACGCGCTTAGATAATGGCCGTAAGGCTGACTTTATTAAAGGCAATGCCGGCCAGGCTGTGCGTGCCTCTTGCAGTATTCCGAATGTCTTTGTGCCAGCGGTCATTGGCGGTACTAAATACGTCGATGGTGGACTAGTCAGTCCGATTCCAGTGAAAACAGCCAAAGATATGGGCGCTGATATTGTCATTGCGGTTGATATCTCGGCACGCCCGGATGCCAACAAAGCCATGAACATGTTTGGCCTGCTCGATCAGACTATTAATATCATGGGTCAGCAAAGTATTAATGAAGAACTGGCTCAGGCCAATGTTGTCATTCAGCCGAAGGTCGGACATATTGGCACACTGGATCTGAAATCCAGTAATGAAACTATTCTGGAAGGTGAAAAGGCAGCCCAGTTGAAAATCCGTGCTATTGAAAAGGCCATCAGCGATTTCAGCAAGTCACCAGCCGCTTTACAACCACCACGCAAGGCCAAGTTCTAAATCGGGATGGCAGGTATTCATCCGCTGCTGCATCTGCTACATTGAAGTAAAGATAAAAATCATGATGAATATTTAATTTTGAATTACATAGGTCAATTTATGCAATTTGTTCTTGAACCCTGGCACTGGTTTGTACTTGGCATCCTCCTCATTCTGTCAGAGTTAATTTTACCGGCATTTGCTGCGCTCTGGTTTGGTATTGGGGCCATTATGGTGGGTATTCTGTACTGGATGTTCCCGATGATGGGACTGACCACGCAGCTGCTGACCTGGATCATTCTTTCTGTACTATGTACCCTAGCCTGGTTCAAATTTATTAAGCCACTTTCTACGGACAAGACCAAAGCTGGGCTATCACGTGAAGCGACTATTGGCCAGGTGGGTATGGTGATTCAAACCAATCTGGATCATGGTCAGGTCAAAGTCCGCTTTCCGCTGCCTGTCCTCGGTTCTGATGAATGGGACTGCCGTTCCTTAAGTCCGGTACAAGTCGGCGACCGGGTTCGTGTGGTCGATATTCTCGGCAATGACCTGGTGATACAACCGCATAGCAATAATTAAGCAAAGGAAAAGGTGAAAAAGACATGAGTGTAAGTTCTATTATTGTATTGGCCCTGCTGGCCTTTGTAGCTGTCACCATTTTCAAAGGTGTACGAATTGTTCCTCAAGGTTACAAATGGATTGTACAGCGTCTGGGCAAATACCATTCTACCTTGAATCCTGGCCTGAACTTCGTGATCCCTTATATCGACGAAGTTGCTTATAAAGTGACGACCAAAGATATCGTGCTGGATATTCCTTCTCAGGAAGTAATTACTCGCGATAACGCAGTCTTACTGATGAATGCCGTAGCTTATATTAACCTGACTACACCTGAAAAAGCCGTGTACGGGATTGAAAACTATTCATGGGCGATTCAAAACCTGGTTCAGACGTCATTGCGTTCGATTGTTGGTGAAATGGACCTGGATGATGCGTTGTCATCTCGTGATCACATTAAGGCACGTTTGAAAGCCAGTATTTCAGATGATATTTCGGATTGGGGGATTACCCTGAAAACGGTTGAAATTCAGGACATCAAGCCATCACATACCATGCAGGCAGCAATGGAAGAACAGGCTGCTGCGGAACGTCAACGTCGTGCCACAGTGACCAAAGCCGATGGTGAAAAACAGGCTGCGATTCTGGAAGCAGATGGTCGTCTTGAAGCCTCACGTCGTGATGCAGAAGCACAAGTGGTTTTGGCTGAATCTTCACAGCGCGCGATTGATATGGTGACTCAGGCGATTGGTGACAGAGAAATTCCAGTAGCCTACTTACTTGGCGAGCAATATGTGAAAGCCATGCAGGATATGGCGAAATCCCCAAATGCCAAGACTGTAGTCTTGCCAGCGGATATTATGAATACCATTCGTGGCGTCATGGGTCGCAACAATTAATTATTAAGAAATACGAATCAAATAGGCAGTCGAATGACTGCCTATTTTTATTTAAATCAAGAAAATCTCAGCAAAGATTGTGAAATTATGGTTAAATTTCGCGTTTATTTTTGAAATCTTCCGGATTTAATGTTGCATGGCTTTCGGATTAAAGACCACAACATTTGCCATAATCCTTATTTCGATCTACTGTCCAACTTAAAAATGGATACCGTATGAGCTCCCTAAATCCAACTTTAATAACCTTCCTCTTTTATATTGTCGCCATGGTTGTGATTGGCCTGATGGCTTATCGCGCGACAACAAACTTTTCCGACTACATCTTAGGGGGCCGACGTTTAGGTAGTTTTGTCACTGCACTTTCTGCTGGTGCTTCCGATATGAGTGGTTGGCTGCTGATGGGTCTGCCCGGTGCAATTTATCTTTCAGGTCTGTCTGAAATGTGGATTGCGATCGGTCTGATTATCGGTGCCTGGCTGAACTGGCTTTTGGTCGCCGGACGCTTACGTGTGCATACTGAAGTGCAGCACAATGCCCTGACCCTGCCAGACTATTTCTCGAACCGCTTTAACGACCAGAAGAAAGTTCTGCGTGTGGTTTCTGCATTCGTGATCCTGATCTTCTTCGCAATCTACTGTGCTTCCGGCATGGTTGCAGGTGCGCGTCTGTTCGAAAGCATGTTTGAACTACCATATAGCACTGCCCTGTGGATCAGCGCAATTGCTACCATCAGTTATGTATTTATTGGTGGCTTCCTGGCGGTCAGCTGGACTGATACGATTCAGGCGGGTCTGATGATCTTTGCTTTGTTGCTGACACCAATTGTGGCTATTTTATCTTTCTCCGATATGTCACAAATCACTTTGGCACTTGAAGCGGCTCGTCCACAAGCCATGAATGTCATGGGTGATCTAAGCTTTGTTGCGATTATTTCCTTACTGGCTTGGGGTCTGGGTTATTTTGGTCAACCGCATATTCTGGTGCGTTTCATGGCAGCAGATTCGGTGAAATCTATTCCGAATGCACGTCGTATTGGCATGACATGGATGACACTGTGTCTGGGCGGTGCGGTTGCAGCCGGTTTCTTTGGTATTGCTTACTTCCAGGCACATCCAGAACTGGCAAGTGTGGTCAATGCCAACCCTGAAACCGTATTTATGGAGCTGACTAAAATTCTGTTCAATCCATGGATTGCCGGTGTGGTTCTGGCTGCAATTCTGGCTGCGGTAATGAGTACGCTTAGCTGTCAGCTACTGGTGTGTTCGAGTACTTTGACTGAAGACTTCTATAAGTCTTTCCTGCGTAAAAATGCCTCTCAAAAAGAATTGGTCTGGATCGGTCGTTTGATGGTGCTATTGATTGCCCTGCTTGCGATCTGGATGGCGGGTAATCCGGAATCTAAAGTGCTTGGTCTGGTTGCTTATGCTTGGGCGGGCTTTGGTGCTGCATTTGGTCCACTGATTATCCTGTCTCTGTTCTGGAAACGTATGACCTTGAATGGCGCTTTAGCAGGGATGATCGTAGGGGCTACAGTAGTGATCCTATGGAAGAACCTGTTTGCTGCGACTGGCCTGTATGAAATCATACCGGGCTTCATCTGTTCAATGATGACTATTATTGTGGTGAGCTTGATGGGCAAAGCGCCAACAGCAGAAATTACCGATCGTTTTGAACAAGCAGAACGTCTGTACAATGAAAGTAAATAAAATGAGCTAAAATAAAAAAGAGGACTAAATGTCCTCTTTTTTATGCGCTGCATCACTATAAAAATTAACTTTTGCGATGCAACAAGAACTGTGTAATCTGAGTCAATTCTTCAGCCTGACCTTCGAAATGAGCCAAAGCATTAAGGGCTTGATCATGCAACTGCTCAGCATACTGTTTTGCCTGCTTAAGTCCCATAAGCGCAGGATAAGTCGATTTCTCTACCTGTTCATCCTTCCCTGCCGTTTTTCCTAGTACTTCGGTATCAGAAATGATATCCAGGATGTCATCCTGCACCTGGAAAGCCAGACCAATCGCCTGACCAAATTCACGCAGTTTCGGAATCGCCAGATCCGTCCCTTCAAAAATAGTCACCGCTGCCATCATGATTGCTGCTGAAATCAGTGCACCGGTCTTATTACGATGAATGGTTTCTAATGCTTCCTGATCAATGCGTTTCCCTTCAGACTGCAGGTCTAAAACCTGACCATTGACCATCTTGGAAGATGCTGTTGCCAGAATCTGCATCTGTTTGAGTACAATCGCGGATTCAACTGCGGGTCCCTGATCGAACAGGCGACTGCCTAAAATTTCAAATGCCATGGATTGCAAAATATCGCCAGCAAGCAATGCGGTATCTTCACCAAAGGCAGCATGACAGGTCGGCTGGCCACGGCGCAACAGGTCATTGTCCATACATGGCAAGTCATCATGCGCTAGTGAATAGCAGTGAATGAACTCAATTGCGACTGCAGCACGACGCACAGCAGCAGTATTTTGATTCGGTTTAAGCGCGGCTGTGGCATAACACAAGGCTGGACGTACACGTTTTCCACCCAGCATCACTGCATGGTGTACGGCTGATTTCAGCGGCTCAGGAATGGCAAAAGCATCTAATGCTGTCAATAGGTCCTGTTGAATACGATGTTGTGCTTGAGTCAATGCATGGGTTGACAGCTCAGTTGTAGATGACACATTCGCCTCAGATCGGTTGTTCAATATATTTTCGATGACAAGAATAAG
Source organism: Acinetobacter sp. ASP199 (assembly GCF_022700675.1). Taxonomy (NCBI): domain Bacteria; kingdom Pseudomonadati; phylum Pseudomonadota; class Gammaproteobacteria; order Moraxellales; family Moraxellaceae; genus Acinetobacter; species Acinetobacter sp. ASP199. The sequence goes on along the minus strand of NZ_CP062182.1, from coordinate 781,225 downwards.
GAACTTGCCGCTTTATTCCCGCATTGTACCTCTAAATATCCTGAATTATCAGCTTGAAATCATCTATTCATTCTGCTCTATCCAGTGACCAGATCATTTTTAATAAGAAGATGCTGCTTGGAAAGTTAAATGTGCTGACCTGAATATAAAAAACCATTGTGCGGACAATGGTTTTTTATAGAGATAATGCTCAAGACATCAGTTTTGCTCTATGAGTACATCCGCAGGCACACGTACCCAGCCTTCCATCAGTACACGTGCACTACGGCTCATGATAGCTTTCTTCACTTTCCATTCACCATTTTCCTGAGTAGCTTGCGCACCCACGCGTAAAGTCCCTGATGGATGACCAAAACGCACCGCTTCACGCTCCCCGCCACCTGCGGCCAGATTTACCAATGTTCCTGGAATCGCAGCTGCAGTGCCAATCGAAACCGCAACAGTTCCCATCATGGCATGATGTAGCTTGCCCATTGATAAGGCACGTACCAGCACATCGGTATCTAATTCGGTGATCGCTTTACCACCTGAAGATACATAGGCTTTAGGTTGAGATACAAAAGCAATTTTCGGCGTATGCTGACGTTGAGCTGCTTCAGTAATATCTGAAATCAGCCCCATTTTTAATGCACCATAAGCACGAATGGTTTCAAATTTAGCCAGTGCGTCCGGATCACTATTAATATCTTCCTGTAATTCAGTACCTTGATAACCCAGGTCTTCAGCTTTCAGGAAAATTGTCGGAATACCCGCATTGATCAAAGTTGCTTCGAAAGTGCCGTATTCTGGAACAACCAGCTGATCGACCAAATGACCTGTCGGGAACATGGTTCCACCCTCGGCATCATCATCGGCAGGATCCAGAAACTCGATCTGAACTTCAGCCGCTGGGAAGGTAACGCCATCCAGCTCAAAGTCACCCAGTTCCTGTACCTGTCCATTTACGATCGGGACATGAGCAATAATGGTTTTCTGGATATTTACCTGCCAGATCCTGACTGTGCAGATACCATTTTCCGGAATACGAGAGGCATCTACAAGACCATTACTAATTGCAAATGAACCTACACCTGCCGTGAGATTGCCGCAGTTACCACTCCAGTCGACAAAAGGCCGGTCAATTGCGACCTGTCCAAACAGATAATCTACGTCATGATCAGGCCGCTGGCTTTTAGACAGGATTACCGTTTTGCTGGTACTTGAACTGGCTCCTCCCATCCCATCAATCTGCTTGCCATAAGGATCTGGGCTACCAATCACACGTAAGAGTAACTGGTCTCTGATTTTGCCCGGCTGTTGTGCTGCAGGTGGAAGATCTTCCAGCTTGAAAAATACACCTTTACTGGTACCGCCACGCATATAGGTAGCTGGAATCTTGATTTGCGGGGCAAAACTCATCGTTATTATCTTCCTTTGTCTGATCTTTATTTTGTAAATGCAATGTAACTGAGGTTGAATTTGAGTATAGTATATTTATATCGTGATAAATTGACTGCAAGACCTTTGTATAAAAAAACAACATATACAACCGCTGTCTTTTTAGTATTCGATGAGGAATATCAGATTCAATAAAATTAATATATTGATTCATTTATCTTTTATTTAATTTATTTTTATAATAATTTTTTATTAATCTGATAATAATTTTTCATTCAAGGCTTCTACTAGGCTTCTTTTGACTGATCAATTACAATCTTTCAACTTATTTTTACATTGTCGGGCTGAATACTTTGAATAACGAGTCTTCACAACTTCAGCGTGGCTTAAAGAACCGTCATATTCAGTTGATCGCCATGGGCGGTGCAATTGGCACAGGCTTATTCTTAGGTTCCGCACAGGTGATCCAATCCGCTGGTCCTTCGATTATTCTGGGCTATGCCATTGGTGGCTTAATTGCTTTCCTTATTATGCGTCAATTGGGTGAAATGATTGTTCATGAACCTGTTGCAGGTTCTTTCAGCCATTTTGCTTATAAATATTGGGGTAAATTCCCTGGTTTCCTCGCGGGCTGGAACTACTGGATCCTGTATATCCTGGTCGCAATGACCGAGCTTACCGCTGTCGCAAAATATATTAACTACTGGTGGCCACATATTCCTGCCTGGGCATCGGTGCTGTTTTTCTTCATTGTGATTACCCTGGTCAACCTCGGCAATGTGAAATTCTACGGTGAATCAGAGTTCTGGCTTTCAATCATTAAAGTGACTGCGGTCATCTCGATGATTGTCTTTGGTTTATACCTGATCCTGACTGCAGATGCTTCATCTACCGCATCTTTTAGCAATTTATGGACTGCAGGTGGCTTCTTCCCGAATGGCTTTGAAGGTTTATTCTTCATGCTGGCCTTCCTCATGTTCGCCTTTGGCGGGATTGAACTGATTGGTATGGCAGCAGCAGAAGCGGAGAATCCGGAAAAGACTATTCCTAAAGCGATTAACCAGGTTGTTTTCCGTATTCTGATTTTCTATGTCGGTGCGTTGACCATCTTGTTATCATTAGTGCCTTGGAATCAGTTGGAACTCGGCGGTCTGGATAAAAGTCCATTCGTAATGATCTTCAGTCAGCTCGGTATTGACTGGGCAGCCCACCTATTAAACTTTATTATTCTAACTGCTGCACTGTCTGTATATAACAGTGGTATGTATGCGAATAGCCGTATGCTTTACGGTCTGGCACAGCAAGGTAATGCACCCAAAATCTTTAATAAGGTGAATAAGCAAGGGGTTCCTATTCCTGCCGTGCTATTCTCTGCCCTGCTGATTTTTGGCTGTGTATTATTGAACTACTTCGTTCCTGAAGATGCGCTGAGCCATCTGATTTATATCGTGGTCGGGGCATTGGTATTGAACTGGGCAATGATTTCGATGACACATTTCAAGTTTATTCAGGCAATTAAAAAAGTTGGGGAAAAAACCAAATTTCCAGCACTTTGGTCTCCAGCAAGTAACGTACTTGTATTGGGCTTTATTGCGACTATTCTTTACATTATGTGGACTCAGGGCTTCCAGGAATCAGTATACATGCTGCCGATTTGGGTGGTGATCATGTTTATCCTGTTTAAACTGCTCCAGACCAAGAATTGATAAAACGTTTTAATTGACTATTTTTTAAAGTTATTGCTTCGGCAATAACTTTTTTTTTCGTCTTTTTTGGAGTAGATTAGGGATCGTTTTGCGCCCTTAGCTTAACTGGATAGAGCAGTTGCCTCCTAAGCGACCGACGTGGGTTCGAGTCCCGCAGGGCGCACATATTTCAAATATGTGAACTAATTAACAAAAAATTTAAGCAATAATTCAATATATTTATATTTTTTTCATTTTTTTACTATTTCCCTATCTTTAATTAAATTTTTAAATTTCAAAAGCTTATATCCTTACATTACTTTTCAATTAGTATTTTTACTCTAATTTGATGTTTTTTTGAACTACTCATTCAAACTAGAGCATTTACTCTTTTTTATATTGTGTTATTTTTGTCACATGGAGTAACAAATCAGCCATTGAAGGCATAGGAATGACTCCAAAAACAATACCAAGCTCATACCGAATAAATGTTTTAAAACCCCAATTTGTACCTCAAGGGAAGATGAAGAATGAAATTAAAAACGCTTAGTACAGCAATGATTTTAGCAACGTTACCAATGACAGGCGCGTTTGCTGCAGCTATGGATCGTTCTGGCCAGTCAATTGCAGCATTTTTGCAACCAGGTAACTACTTTGAAGCGGGGTTTTCTGTTTTAGATGCTGATGTTTCTGGTACTAATAATCAATTAAATGGACTTGGTCCTATCCCAGGTGCAGCTCCTCAATCTAGTGGAGATATGGCAAGTTCTTATTATTTCCCAACAGCTGCTCTTAAATTACAACTGACAGATAACTTCTCTTTTGGTCTTTTATATGATCAACCATTTGGCGCTAAAGCAGAATATGAAGCACGTGGGGCTTGGTCAGCTTTTTCAGCGGGTGGCGAAGGCACAGAAGCTGAAGTCCATACTCAAAATCTAACAATGCTACTTGGATTCCAACCAAATGAGAACTGGAATTTTTATGCAGGTCCTGTATATCAAGAAGCAAAAGGTGAAGTGAGCTTACGAGGGGCTGCTTACTCTGCATTAAGTGGATACGATGCAAATATGAAAAAGGATAGTGAATTAGGCTGGGCCGCAGGTTTAGCCTTCCAAATTCCTGATATTGCGCTTAAAGCTTCATTAACTTATCGCTCTGAAATTGAACATGAATTAGATACTACTGAAACTGGTTTACCTGCTGGCTTACCAGTTACTATTCCAGGTGTTGGTACTCAAATTTTACCGCTACCAGCAATCGTAAACGGTAAAACTAATGTCACTACGCCGCAATCAGTAAACCTCGATCTTCAATCGGGCATTATGGCTGATACCGTAGCTTTCTTAAATGTCCGCTGGGTAAATTGGGATGGCTTTGAAATCCGTCCAAATGCTTTCGGTAATACCTTAGATGGCTTAGCAGGTTATGCAGATCAAGCAACTGCAATTGGTCAGCCAGCTTTGGCTAACACTTTAGCAAGTCTAGAAGGTGGTAATTTAGTCGAATATAATAAAGATCAATGGACTGTCACTACAGGTGTAGGTCGTAAATTTAGCGAAAAATGGGCTGGCAATGTCTCAGTAGGCTGGGATTCTGGTGCTGGCAATCCAGTGACAACACTTGGACCAACGGAAGGCTATTGGAATGTTGGCTTAGGTCTTCAATATAGCCCTACTCCAACTACCTTTATTGCTGGTGGCGTGAAATACTTCTGGCTGGGTGATGCCACTGCACTTACTGTAGCTAACCCTGATGTTGGTGATTTTGAAGACAATAATGCTATTGGTTATGGTTTAAAAATTGGTTACCGCTTCTAAATCTAGAATCTCTAGATAAAAACCACCTTCGGGTGGTTTTTTTATAATGGCGGATTCAAGCAGCAAGTGCAACAGTATAAAAACCAGCCATAACTTCACTAGGCGTATACCAGCCTAGTGTTTTTCTAGGGCGATGATTGAGAGCAAATTCTATCTGCTCTATTTGTTCATTTGACACTTCATCAAACGAAGATGATTTTGGCAGATATTGCCTGATCAGACCATTGGTATTTTCATTTCTGGCTCGTTGAATCGACTTGTATGGATCTGCAAAGTACGTCTCTATCCCTGCTTCCGTTATCCGCCGGTGCTCGGAGAACTCCTTACCATTATCAAAGGTTACACTGTAGGCATGACTGCTGCGCAAACATGCTAAAGCACACGAAATCGTTTTAGTTGTGGTTCTAGTTTGTCCCAAATGAACGATATGTACATACAAGCTTTTGCGCTCAACCAGAGTTAATAATGCCCCCTTGTGATTCTTGCCTATCACGGTATCACCTTCAAAATCACCTAGGCGTTGACGTTTCTCGACGACCTCATCGCGACAGTGAATACTTGTTCTATCAACGAGTTGGCCTCTACGGTCTGTATTTTTATAACCTCGTTTACGATATTTCTTTTGATGCCTTAAATGAAGGTGGAGCTTACCACCTTTAGATTTATCTAGATAAACATACTGATAAATCCATTCATGTGAAGGCACATCAAGCCAACCTCGTTGTGTTAAAGCACCTGAAATTTGCTCAGGAGACCAATCTAAGCCAATCAGATAACGAATATAAACGAGAGCAAAATCTGTCATTTGTGAAGAGGATCGATATCGTCTTTGACTTGAAAATTTCTCTGCCTGTTGAGCTCGATATCCACGTTTTCCAGTATTTCTTTTGATCTCACGATAAAGGGTTGATCGAGAACGTCCAAGCTCCCTGGCAAGGGTAGAGATTGAAGATTTGCTTTTCAAAGCAGCATAAATTTCGTATCTTTCATCTTGAGAAAGTTGGGTGTATTGCTTCATTGGGTGCTTTCCAATTGCGAGTTGAAAAAAGTCTAATGATTTTAATACACCTAACTTTTTCAACTAACTACAAATATGTCGCACTTGGTATTTGAATCTGCGAATTCAAATATTATTTTTATACACTTGTAAACTATTTGACGATTTAAACATCACTTAGTTTTTAGATAATTTATTTGTCATTTTAGCCAATCCACATAACTAAAATACTATTTAATTCACATATTTAACCTAGTATTTTTAGTACAAAAACTCTAAATGATTCTATTTTAATTACTACTCAGTTCAAATCTTCATCGAACCTGAGCATTTACTCTTTTTAATTTTATGTTACTTTTCCACAACTTTTTATTATGTTTATGCAACATTTCAGGGAAGAACCATGAAACTTAAGCCAATTTCTACTGCAATTTTACTTGCAACCCTTCCAGCTACAGCAGTTTTTGCAGCAGGTTTAGACCGCTCAGGACAGTCAATTCAGGCATTCTTGCAACCAGGTAATTATGCTGAAGCGGGTATTTCTGTTTTAGATCCTGACGTCAAAGGTAAATCTAAAATCATCAATGAAAATATCGATGATATGGGTGAAGACTACTACTTTGTCAATGCAGCAATAAAAGTACAAGCAACAGATAAAATTTCATTAGGTCTGATCTATGATCAACCCTATGGTGCAGATGCTCAATATGATGCTTCTACACTTTCATTCGGTAGCAATGGTGAAGGCACTTCAGTAGAAGTTAAAACCCAAAATTTAACTGCCTTAATTGGTTATCAACCTACAGAAAACTGGAATTTCTACGCGGGTCCTGTTTGGCAAACTGTACAAGGCACAGTATCTTTACGTGGACTTGCATACGGTGGTACTTCTAAACTTGGCAGTTACGACATTAATTTAAAAGAAGATGAAGCATACGGTTGGCTTGCTGGTTTTGCTTATCAAATTCCTGAAATCGCATTAAAAGCGGCTGTTACCTATCGTTCAGAAATCAAACATGAACTCGATACAACTGAAACTTTTGGGTTTGGCGCAATTCAACGACCAAATGCACTCACTGAAGTTGTAACTCCGCAATCAGTAAACATTGATTTCCAAACGGGTGTTGCAGCCAACACTTTAGCTTTTGCCAATATCCGTTGGGCACATTGGGATCAATTTGCGGTCACACCAAAGTTTTTAAATGCAGCTTCTGGCAATAACCTTATTGACTATTCAGACGATCAATGGTCTGCAAATGTAGGCGTTGGCCATAAATTCTCAGATAAATGGTCTGCATCTACTTCTATCGGTTGGGACTCAGGTGCAGGTAACCCTGTAACAACACTTGGCCCAACTGAAGGTTACTGGAGTTTAGGTGTAGGTGCTCAATACAGCCCAGCTGCTAATTACTTTATTGCAGGTGGTGTAAAACACTTATGGCTAGGTGATGCTACTGCACGTACTGGCACATCAAACGTAGGTGAATTTGAAGATAACAATGCTTGGGCATATGGTATGAAAATCGGTTACCGTTTCTAATTATCTTCTATAAAAAAGGATGCTTAGGCATCCTTTTTTAATTCTAAAATAATAGTCAGTCATCAGAAAAATCTTGCATATCTTTCAATAAAAATTATCATAATATTTCAAATAAATAAAGTTTAGAAATCAAAAATATAAATTTTTTAATAGGGACATACAATGAAACTCAATCCAATTTCGATTGCCATTCTTAGCTCTTTTTTACCTACAACACTACTCCATGCCGCTGCACTCGACCGTTCTTCACAATCCATAAGTGGCTTTTTACAACCTGACAATTATGTTGATCTCAGCTACTCGATTTTAGATGCAGATTTATCAGGAAAAATGCGTAGCTCAGCTTCTGGTGAAGGACGTGATTTTGATAGCAATGGCTGGAATATGCCAAGTGCTGACCGCCTAAATTTAGGTGGCGAATTAGCAGGAAGTTCTATTAGTGACATTGCTGAACGCTTTGGAATTGCCAACTTCAACTTAAAATATCAAGTGAATGAGAAAGTATCAATTGGACTAATCTATGACCAACCTTTTGGTGCAAAATCAAGTTATCAAACAAGTGATAAACGCCATGATACGGTGACAGGTTCAGGGCTCCCTGTGGGTTCTAATCATTATAAATTGGCTGAGAACTATGGTACTTTCCACAGTGTAGATGGTGGCACCTCTGTCGATGTAAATACACATAATTTGACTTTGTTGGCAGGTTATCATCCCACAGAACAAATTACAGTTTATGGCGGTCTTGCGTACCAAAGCATCAGTGGTGAATTAAAATTACGTGGAACGGCATATGGTCCACTCGGTGGCTATCTCTGTAATACAGAAACCACTATGGCTACGATGTGTACCGTGTTTAAAGAAAAAGGAACAGGCACACGCCCATCGAGCGGCACTGACCCACGCACTGACTATAAAGGCTATGAGGCTGAAATCCCATCAGAAAGCGCATTCGGTTTAGTGCTCGGTGCGGCTTATCAAATCCCTGAAATTGCACTGCGTGCATCACTGACTTATCGTTCAAAAATTGAATACGATATGAATGTGAAAGAAAAAATGCCTGAAGTGATTTCAGACACTTTACCTTTGATCAATGCAGGCTGGCATGTCAATGATAAAATTCCAGCTCTAGGTACCAAGTATCAATATACAGAAGGCAAAACCACGATTTCGACCCCACAATCGATTAACTTAGATTTTCAATCGGGGATTATGGCGAATACCCTTGCCTACGTAAATTTACGCTGGGTAGATTGGAGTTCTTTCAGTGTACGCCCACATAAAGCAGGCATCTTGTCTGAAGCAATTACACTCGGACAAGATAAAGGTCCTGACGGCTTTAATTTGATTTCCTATAAGAAAGATCAGATTTCTGCGATTTTTGGCATTGCGCGAAAATTGAATGATAAATTAGCACTTTCAATTATTGGTGGTTGGGATTCTGGTCTAGGCGAATATACAACCACACTAGGTCCATCAGATGGCTTCTGGAGTGCAGGTTTCGGTGGTCAATATAGTTTTACACCAAAAACTTTTGTACAAGCAGGTGCACGTTACTTCTGGATGGGAGATGCTAAATCTCAATCTGCGAGCTGGTATGGCACATCCCGTTATGATGCGGATTTTAAAGACAATACAGCAATTGGGATGAGTGTAAAACTGGCTCATCGCTTCTAAAGATTCAACATAAAAAAGGCATCAAAAGATGCCTTTTTTATTTTAAACAGTCCTTAAGCAGGAATATCACGATTCGATGCTTTACGGATCGCTTCTTTCAACGCTGCATAACCATGAATCGGTGGGAATTGCGGGAATTCAGCAATGACATTTTCTGGCGCATCAAATAAGAAACCAGCATCTGCTTCACCCAGCATGGTCGTATCATTATATGAATCACCTGCCGCAATTACACGGAAGTTCAAACCATGTAATGCTTGCACAGCTTTACGCTTTTGATCAGGCTGACGCAGTTTATACGCTGAAATCATGCCCTTTTCATCAGTTTCAAGTTTATGACAGAAAATGGTTGGCCAGCCTAACTGCTTCATTAATGGGTGAGCAAATTCATAGAAAGTATCAGACAGAATAATTAGTTGGAAATGAGTGCTTACCCATTCTACAAATTCTTTGGCACCTTCAAATGGTCCCATATCTGCAATTACTTCCTGAATATCATTCAGACCCAAGCCATGCTCTTTCAGAATATTCAGACGTTGTGTCATCAACACATCATAGTCAGGAATATCACGAGTCGTTGCTTCAAGCGCTTTAATACCTGTTTTCTTTGCAAAATTAATCCAAATTTCAGGAACCAATACACCTTCAAGATCCAGACATACGACTTCCATGAATATTCCCCTCAGTTATCATCGAAAAATTTTCCATATCATAGCTGAAGATTCACATTTTGCACCTTTCTTTTTTTAAATCTATTTTTTTCATTAGTATTTATTTTTTAATGATAAGCCTGCTAATTCTCTTCTATTAAAATACATGTGAAATTAATTAATATAGGCAGAGTCATTCCAAGCCTATCTCGCCAGGATTCTCATGACCACTATTCCTACTATTGATATTGTGGATGCGCTCGCATCTGAATATGCTGATAAATCTCCAAGTGAAATTTTGGCACTGGCCCTGAATCAATCAGGTGAAATTGCCATTTCATTTTCTGGTGCAGAAGATGTTGTGCTTATTGATATGGCTTCCCATCTCGGTAAACCTTTCCGTGTCTTTAGTCTGGATACAGGCCGCTTGCACTCTGAAACTTATCAATTTATTGAGCAAGTTCGTAAACACTATAATATTGATATTGAAATCTGCTTCCCTGAACGTGAAGCCATTGAAAATTTGACCACCAGTAAAGGGATGTTCAGCTTCTATCAAGATGGTCATCAGGAATGTTGTGGAATCCGTAAGGTACAGCCATTACGAAAAAAACTTGCAACGCTCGATGGCTGGATCACGGGTCAACGTAAAGATCAGAGTCCAGGTACCCGTAATGAAATTCCGGTAGTTCAGGCAGATCCAGGCTTTTCAGGTCCCGGTAAACAGCTGATTAAATACAATCCGCTGGCCAACTGGTCGAGTGCCGATGTATGGAGTTATATCCGTATGATGGAAATTCCATATAACCCATTGCATGAGAAAGGATTTATTTCAATTGGCTGTGAACCATGTACTCGCCCCGTATTACCGAACCAGCATGAACGTGAAGGTCGCTGGTGGTGGGAAGAAGCAACACATAAAGAATGTGGCTTACATGCAGGCAACCTGAAAAAGTAAAATTAAATCAGACTGTGTATATTTGTAAAAGGCTATCCTGAATGAGGATAGCCTTTTTAACTACGAATCTTACATTTGGTGACAAGATTTAAAGTCTCCTCTTTTACCATTCATCAGGAAAGATCCTGAGGATTATCAAAGAATTTATAAAATGTTATTTAATAGATTTATTTGCAAAAAAATGTGAAATTGAACTCAATACCTTATTTTTAATGACTCATAATTATTCACTTACCCTCTTATCTACCTGAAAAAATCTATTTTTAGCACTAGCTTTAAAAACTAAAATTTTCACATTTCAAAAACTTAGCAATGTATAAATCTTCCTGTCAATCACTACTTTTTAACTTAACAGATTAAGATTAAGCAGTTCATTTCTACGTTAAAACAGCTATACTTTCTTTACTAAAGCAATAATTCTAACAAGGCTTTTCAGATAGAGAACAGCCATATAGAGTGCAGTGAGGCAATCCACGCTATGCGTCCATTACATCCAATTGATCTTATTTTTTTATCTTTAGAGAAACGGCAGCAACCTATGCATGTAGGTGGTCTTTTTTTATTTCAGATTCCCCATAATGCACCGGCAACTTTTATTCAGGAATTGGTGCGTGATATCCGCACTTCCAAATCTATTCCAATCCCACCTTTCAATAATTATTTAAATGGCTTGTTCTGGGACGAAGATCAACAGTTCGATCTGGATCATCATTTCCGGCATATTGCCCTGCCAAAACCGGGTCGCATCCGTGAATTACTCACCTATATTTCACAGGAACATAGTGCTCTGATTGACCGTGCCAAACCACTCTGGACCTGTCATATCATTGAAGGAATAGAAGGTAATCGTTTCGCGATGTATTTTAAAATCCACCATGCCATGGTCGATGGCATTGCGGGTATGCGTCTGGTAGAGAAATCACTGTCTCATGATCCACATGGAAAAAGTATTGTCCCACCATGGTGTGTAGAAGGACCACGTGCCAAGCGCCTGAAAGCACCAAAAGTTAGCCGCATTAAAGGCGTTTTATCTACGCTGAAAGGACAGCTGGAATCTACTCCGCGTGTCATCTATGAGCTGTCGCAAACTGTATTAAAAGACATGGGACGTAATCCTGATTATGTCTCCAGTTTCCAGGCCCCTTCATCCATTCTAAATCAACGTGTCAGTGCATCACGCCGATTTGCTGCGCAATCCTTTGAATTTGAGCGTCTTCGTCGTATTTCTAAAGCCTTGGGTGTAACCATTAACGATATCGTGCTGGCAATCTGTTCCGGTGCCTTACGTGAATATTTAATTAGCCAAGATGCTCTGCCGAAGAAGCCATTGATTGCCATGGTGCCGGCTTCTGTACGTTCCGATGACTCTGATGTATCAAACCGTATTACCATGATTCTGGCGAATCTGGGTACGCATAAGGAAGACCCTTTAGAACGCCTCAAGATCGTACGTCGTAGCGTACTAAATGCCAAAGAACGTTTTAAGCGCATGAATGCCAATCAGATTCTGAACTATAGTGCTTTTGTTTATGGCGCTGCAGGTTTAAATATTGCATCAGGTCTGATGCCAAAACGCCAGGCATTTAATCTGGTGATTTCCAATGTTCCAGGTCCACAAGAGCCACTGTACTGGAATGGAGCCCGTCTGGAAGCTCTCTACCCTGCCTCTATCGTGCTCGATGGTCAGGCACTCAATATCACCATGACCAGTTATTTAGACAAACTCGAAGTGGGTCTGACCGCCTGCCGTAATTCCCTGCCTAAAATGCAGAATCTGCTTACTCATCTTGAGGACGAAATCCAGCGTTTTGAACGGATTGTCGATGGTGGCAAAACCCCAAAGCTCGCAGCAGTAAGTTAGACTGCAATGAAGACTAAAATCAAGACTAAGTTTCTATGCAAAAATAGGTATGAACATTTTTGCCAATAATTTCATGCAATAATAAAGGGGCATATGATGCCCCATTATTTTTTATTTGATTATTTTTTATTCAAATCATTCAAGCAATATTCAAATTTTAACTTTTTACAGTACGACATTGTTTTAATAGCTGATGGCAGACCGTACGGATCATAGATGAAGTAATCTGAACTTCATTGCCGCGTTCGTCCACAATGTATCCCGCGTGGACAGTTTTCGGTTCAAGCACGTGTTTTAGACCCTTATTAATAACTGCTTTACTTATACTCATGACACACCTCATTTTTTGCTAAGCCAAAATATTGGGAGATTGGCTTTGGCTACTGGATGTGTCTAGTATTCAGAATTCACCTGCGCTTGTAAAATTCCAGTTGTAACAAGGGTTTTACGATATTCTGTTACAATTTCAGCTGAGAATGATATCGTATTGCTCTTGCGTATATAAATTTTCAACCTGGAACTTAATCACGCGATCAATAAAGTGTTCCAGATCCGCCACAGCGGGTGCTTCTGCGGTAAGCAGTCGATCAATGACTGATGGATGTGCAACTACAGTGAATCCACTTTGGGATTGATAAGCACGTGCATAACGCAAAATTTCACGGAATATTTCGTAACACACTGATTCTGCTGTTTTAACGTATCCACGCCCCTGACAGGTTGGGCAGGACTCACATAACAGGTGTTCTAAAGACTCACGGGTACGCTTACGTGTCATCTCAACCAGACCCAATTCAGATACCTGAGTAATCTTGGTTTTGGCATGATCACGTTCCAGCATTTTTTCGAACTGGTTCATCACCTCATCACGGTGCTGCGCTTCCTGCATATCAATGAAATCAATAATGATGATCCCGCCAAGATTACGCAGCCGTAACTGACGTGCAATCACCTCAGTGGCTTCCATATTGGTCTTGAATACGGTGTCTTCCAGTGAACGACCACCGACATAGGAACCAGTATTCACATCAATCGTAGTCATGGCTTCAGTCTGATCAATCATCAGATAGCCGCCAGATTTCAGTGCCACACGGGTCTGTAAAGCCTTCTGGATATCATCTTCAACATTATATAAGTCAAAGATTGGACGCTCGCCTGGATAATGCAGCAAACGATCGTTCATGCTTGGCACAAATTCTTTAACAAACTCTTTCAGTTTGCCGTGGATTTCACGTGAATCAACATAGATTTTAGCGGTGTTTTCATTGGCCAGGTCACGAATCACACGCTGCGGCAGCGGCAGCTCTTCAAAGATCAGTGATGGAACAGCAATACTCTTTTGTTTACGCTGAATGTAGTCCCAGAGTTTAGCTAGATAAGCCATGTCCTGAGCAATTTCGGCTTCATCAATGCCTTCTGCAGCAGTACGTACAATGACCGAACCTGGCAGTTTATGTTCAGCCTGAATCCGCTCAATAATAGAACGTAAACGGTTGCGCTCTTCTTCAGATTCAATACGTTGTGATACGCCAATATGATTACCATAAGGCATCAAAACTAGGTAGCGTGAAGGAATAGACAGATCAGTCGAAAGACGTGCACCTTTAGTCCCGAGCATGTCTTTCATCACCTGCACTGTCAAGATCTGACCGGGTTGCAGCAATTCAAACACATTCGGCGTCGGCTGCTGACGCGGCCAGACCATATCATTGATATGCAAAAAGGCAGTACGTGACAGACCAATATCGACAAAAGCAGCCTGCATCCCGGGCAGGACACGCACCACTTTGCCTTTATATACATTCCCCACCAGACCGCGCTTCGCGGTACGCTCGACGAACAGTTCGTTCACCGTGCCGTTTTCAATTAACGCCACACGACATTCCATCGGTGTGAAGTTAATCAATAACTCGTCAGACATAACAACACTCAAAACATTATAAGAATTCTTTTTTCAGTAGTTAATTTAGTGCCTTAACCATCTGTAATAACTGTACCGCTTCATATAGGGGCAAACCGACTACGTTGGAGTAGCTTCCCTGAATCGCAGGGATATAACGTGCTGCAATGCCCTGAATGGCATAACCGCCTGCCTTGCCTACCGGTTCACCAGTCGCCCAATAACTTTCCATATCATGGGTGGTGAGTGATTGAAATTCAACCTGTGTCTGTACCACTATACTGTATTTTTCATTTTTTGTGCGTACGCAGACACCGCTAAATACATCATGTTTACGACCTGATATTTTAGCCCACATTGCAAAAGCATGCTGTTTGGATTCAGGTTTGCCCAAAATCTCATCATCGACCCCTAAACTGGTATCCGCAGCAATAATAATTGCATCAGGATAAAGCTCGGCCACAGCATCGGCTTTGGCACGTGCCAAACGCTCAACATAAGCCGCAATCGATTCATTTGGCTGTACCGATTCATCAATGTCGGGACTGTAAATCTCGAACTCCAGTCCCAACTGTTGCAACAGTTCACGGCGTCGAGGTGAACTGGAGGCCAGAATCAGATGCGCCATTTTCTAAGCAGATAATATAAAACAGGCCATACCATGATGCTAGTCAGCATAGGTAACCAGTGACGTGGAATAGAGAACTGTACACCGCTAATCACCTGAGCAAACAAGGTGAGCATCAGATGGGCAACAAGTGCCAATGCCGTAATAATCCAGAGATTGCTAAAAGTCAGGATGCGGCGTTCACGGGTCAGGAAGCGTGCCATAAAGGCAATAATAATAAAACTCAGCGCATTCAGACCTAAAGGTGCATCTAATAGCAGGTCTAACAAAATTCCGGTACTGAACGCAAACCAGATCCCGCACCAGGTCGGCTGACATAACACCCAGAACAGCATGATCATCAGCATAAACTGCGGACGCCAGCCAGAGAGCGAATACGATAAAGGATAGACCACCAGAACCGAGGCGAAAATCACCGAAATAATGATCGGGAACAATGGATCCCGATGGGTTCTATACTGCATTTTAGCGATCGACATGTGGCTGCTCCATCGCTAATGAATCAGAGAACAGCACCACCACATGATGACCACCACCCAGCTGTGCTGCCGGAATCACATCAATCTGGGCAAATTCACCTGAGTTATGACGTTGTACTTTAGAGACGGTACCGACCAGATAACCAGCCGGAAAATGCTGTCCTAGACCTGAGCTATAGACTTTTTCACCGACCTTGATATTGGCACTGGTCGGGACATATTCCATTTTCAGACGCCCAAGATCACCCGTCCCCGAGACGATGGCACGCATGCCGGTGTGTTCCAGACGCACTGAAAGGGAATGTTCTTTATCTGAGAGCAGCATGACACGGCTACTATGCGGATAGACACTAATGATCTGCCCCATAATCCCCTTGTCATCCAGCACAGTCTGCCCTATCCGCAGGTGGCTATTAGAACCTCGGTTAATCACGATGATATGACGCAACGGATCGGGATCGGTGCCAATCACTTCTGCAATTTCCATACGTCCATCAATGATTAAAGGCGTGTCCAGCAGCCCGCGCAGACGGGTATTTTCAGCAGACAGTTCAGAAATTTTTTGTAAGCGTACCTGCGCCTGTAATAGCTCAGCCTGCATCGCCGTATTTTCACGACGCAGTTGTGCTTCAGACTTGGTTTGTTGATTCAGCCATTCTCGCGACAATACAGGATAACTGGCCACGGCATATATCGGATTATATGCCGCGTTCAGCACATCCCTTGCAGGTTGAGCCAGATGCGGCATGCGCCAATCAAAGAAAAGCACCACCAGACAGGTCACCAACGCAATGACGAATGAGCGAAAAGATGGCGGTTGTCGAGAAAACAGATGTGTTTGCACCCGCCGTATCCTGTTCTTAGCCTACGAATAACATGTCATGATTTGGGTTGTCGAAAAATTCGAGAACCTTACCGCCACCACGTGTTACACATGACAGTGGATCTTCTGCAACCACAACAGGAAGACCAGTTTCTTTGGCAAGAAGCTTGTCCAGGTTACGTAGTAATGCACCACCACCCGTCAACACGATCCCGCGCTCAGCGATGTCTGAAGACAGTTCAGGAGGTGTTTGTTCCAGAGCCGATTTCACAGCAGAAACGATATACTGCAATGGATCAGAAATTGCCTGAGTCACTTCGTCAGAAGTCACCGTAATTGCGCGTGGCACACCTTCAGCCAGGTTACGGCCACGAACTTCGATTTCCAGCGGTTTAGCACCTTCATCAGGCAGCGCCATACCGACTTCTTTTTTAATAATTTCAGCAGTCGTTTCACCAATCACACAACCATGTGCTTTACGCACGTAGTTAATGATCTGTTCATCAAATACATCACCGCCAATACGTAATGAGTCTGCATAGACACAGCCCTGCAGCGAGATGATCGCGATTTCTGTTGTACCGCCGCCCACGTCCACAACCATCGAACCACATGCCTGTTCTACCGGCATGCCAGCGCCAATTGCCGCTGCCATCGGTTCTTCAATCAGACGTACTTCACGCGCGCCAGCGTTGTACACGGCTTCACGAATAGCACGACGTTCAACCAGGGTAGATTTACATGGAACACACACCACAACACGCGGTGCAGGCGGGAATAAACGTTTTTCGTGAACCTTGCCGATGAACTGATTCAACATGGTTTCAGTGACTTCAAAGTCTGCAATCACGCCATCTTTCATCGGGCGGATTGCTGAAATATTTGCCGGGGTACGACCAAGCATTTGTTTCGCGTCAAGACCTACGGCAGCAACAATTTTTTGTGAACCACTATGACGGATTGCTACAACCGTCGGTTCATTTAATATAATGCCTCGTCCTGGCGCATAAATAAGTGTATTTGCAGTACCTAAATCAATGGCTAGATCTGGCGAAAACAAGCCTATTAGTCGTTTTAGAATCACGGGGACGTTCTCAATTAAACTTTATATGGACGCAAGGTGGCAACTTTAACTAAATGTGATGCTTTGGACAAGTCAATCGCTTATCATAACGCATGATAATTTGATTTTTTTTTAATACTGATTAGGTAATGTTATGTCTACATCGGATGCACAGCATTCTGCAGATTTAAATGCAGAAACAGTTTCAGCTATTGCGAACCTTGCACGGTTATCTCTGAATGATACGCAATCTGCTGAATATGCTCAAAGTTTAAATAAAATTTTAGGCATGATGGAAACGCTGAAAGGTATCAATACTGACGGTGTTGAACCATTAAAAAGCCCTTTCGACCATCCTCAGCCATTACGTGAAGATGTAGTGAGTGAAAGTAATCACCGTGATGAATATCAAGCCGTTGCGCCAGCGGTACAGGACGGCTTGTACCTTGTTCCTCGCGTGATTGAGTAATTACTACCCAGTTCAATCTTTTTATTAAATTAAACGTAAAGAATTATTTCTCATGACAGATTTACACCGCCTATCAATTCGTGAACTTACCGAAGGTTTGGCTAATGCTAAATTTTCATCACGCGAATTGACTGAACATTACTTAAAACGCATCGAAAAAGTGGATGCTCAAGTGAAGTCATACGTGACTGTGACTGCTGAGCAAGCACTGGCACAAGCCGATGCTGCTGACGCACTGCGTCGTGCTGGTAGCGCAAATGTGCTGACTGGTGTGCCAATTGCACATAAAGACATCTTCTGTACCCAAGGCATTAAAACCACTGCTGGTTCTAAAATGCTGGACAATTTTATCTCTCCTTACGACGCGACCGTTGTAGCGAAAGGTAAAGCTGCGGGCCTGGTGACGCTTGGTAAAGTGAACATGGACGAATTCGCCATGGGTTCCACTTCCGAGTCATCTTACTTTGGCGCGACCAAAAACCCTTGGGCACTGGATCATGTTCCGGGCGGTTCTTCAGGCGGTTCTGCTGCGGCTGTGGCGGCTGATCTAGCACCTTTTGCAACCGGTACGGATACCGGTGGTTCTATCCGTCAGCCAGCCTCTTTCTGTGGTCTGACTGGTCTGAAACCGACTTATGGCCGTGTATCACGTTTTGGTATGATCGCGTATGCATCATCTCTAGACCAAGGCGGCCCAATGGCACGTTCGGCTGAAGACTGTGCGTACCTCATGAATGTGATGGCAGGTCATGACGCAAAAGACTCAACATCAGTGCAAAAAGATGTCGACAACTACGTTGCTAACTTGAACAGCACATCGGTAAAAGGCTTACGCATTGGTATTCCAAAACAGTACTTCAATGTTGAAGGTCTGGATGCAGACGTGAAAGCACGCGTTGAAGAATCACTGAAAAAACTGGAAGAAATGGGCGCAACTCTGGTTGAGATTGATCTCAACATGACTGAAGCTTATGTTCCAACTTACTACCTGATCGCACCTGCTGAAGCATCTTCTAACCTGTCTCGTTATGACGGCGTGCGTTATGGCTACCGTTGTGAAGAGCCTAAAGACCTGCTCGACCTGTATAAGCGTTCTCGTTCAGAAGGTTTCGGTGCTGAAGTTCAGCGTCGTATCCTGATTGGTACTTATGCCCTGTCTGCCGGTTATTACGATGCTTATTATGTGAAAGCACAGAAAGTACGTCGTTTAATTCAACAAGATTTCTTAAAAGCATTTGAATCTGTTGATGTGATTGCTGCGCCTTCTGCACCGACTACTGCATACCGTATCGGGGCAAACCTGTCTCCGGTTGAAATGTACCTAGGTGACATCTATACCATCGCGGTAAACCTTGCAGGTCTTCCTGCGATTAACGCGCCTGTTGGTTTTGACAATGACAACTTACCTGTTGGCTTACAGCTGATTGGTAATTACTGGTCAGAATCACAACTCTTGTCTGTCGTGCATCAGTATCAACAAGCGACTGACTGGCACACCAAACGCGCTGCAATTGCTGAGGAGAATGCATAATGGCGAAGAACGCTGCTAAACCAAAATCTAACCTGATTGATGGTTGGGAAGTCGTTATTGGTATCGAGATTCACACTCAGCTTGCGACTAAATCTAAAATCTTCTCTGGCTCATCAACTGAGTTTGGTAATGATCCAAATACTCAGGCGAGCCTTGTAGATTTGGCAATGCCAGGCGTATTGCCAGTATTGAACAAGGAAGTGGTTGATCTTGCGATTCGCTTTGGTCTAGGTATCGATGCCTACATCGACCAAGCCTCTGTGTTTGCACGTAAAAACTATTTCTACCCGGATTCTCCGAAAGGCTATCAGATTAGCCAGATGGATAACCCGATTGTGGGCTTGGGTCATATCGACATCCAGCTTGAAGATGGCACTGTGAAGCGTATAGGCGTTACTCGTGCGCACCTTGAGGAAGATGCAGGTAAATCGATCCATGACCAATTTGAAGGCATGTCAGGCATCGACTTGAACCGTGCAGGTACTCCACTTCTAGAAATCGTATCTGAGCCAGATATGCGTTCGGTTGAAGAAGCAGTTGCCTACATTAAAGCGATTCACACACTGGTACGCTGGTTAGGGATCTCTGACGGTAACATGGCAGAAGGTTCGTTCCGTGCTGACTGTAACGTGTCGTTACGTCGTCCGGGTCAACCGTTCGGTACACGTTGTGAATTGAAAAACTTGAACTCATTCCGTTTCATTGAACAAGCGATCAATGTTGAAATTGAACGTCAAATGGAAATCCTGGAATGGGACGGCACCATTGATCAAGAAACACGTTTGTTCGATCCTGTGAAGATGGAAACGCGTTCAATGCGTTCTAAAGAAGAAGCGAACGATTACCGCTACTTCCCAGACCCAGACTTGTTACCTGTAATCATTGCAGACGAACAAATCGAAGCGATTAAAGCAACGATGCCTGAGCTTCCTGCTGCACGTCGTGCACGTTTCGTGGCGGACTTTGGCGTGACTGAGTACGATGCTCATGTTTTAACGCTGACTCGTGAAATGTCAGAGTTTTATGAAGAAGTCGTTAAGGCTGCTGGTGGTGCTGCACAAGGTAAGATTGCTGCAAACTGGGTGATGGGTGAATTCTCTGGTGCTTTAAACAAAGCTGGCCTAGAGCTTCATGACTCTCCTGTATCGGCTGAAAAACTTGGCGGTATGATTGCACGTATTGTGGACAACACAATTAACGGTAAGATCGCGAAGCAAGTATTCGGCTTTATGTGGGATGAAGGCAAAACTGCGGACGAAATTATTGCGGAAAAAGGCTTGAAACAGGAAACTGATACAGGTGCAATTGAAGCAATTATTAAAGACGTGCTTGCTGCGAACGAGAAGATGGTTGAAGAGTATAAATCTGGTAAAGAAAAAGCCTTTAACGGTCTTGTTGGTCAAGTGATGAAAGCAGCAAAAGGGAAAGCTAACCCTGCGCAAGTGAATGAATTGATGAAGAAATTGATTGGTTAATCTAATCTTTCTTTAAAAGAAAACCCGCTTTAGAGCGGGTTTTCTTTTAAATTTCAACACCGAAGTCATTTTTTAAAATATAATTTGTAATATCATTTTGGGCATCATAACAATGTTTAAATATCTCCTTCTTAAATAAAGAAACATCACACATTTTAATCCATTTCTCATTATGAATATCTGTATAATAAGAAATATGTATCATTTCTTCAAAATAATCAGCTAACTCTTTTATTCTGTCCTGTCCTTGTTCGGGTTTCTCATAAATTAATCTATATGCCTCTTTAAGATATATACTCACATTTTCTAAATATTTATGAAACTTGTGGCGAAACAATAAATACTCTTTATTTTTATCTGTTAAATAATACAACTCTTTCAGAAGAGACAGAACATCATTGCCTACTTTCCTAAGAATCTCATTTTCTTCAAGATCTAGACTAAAATCATAATTATGTCCAAGTTTTTTATCATCGCATATACGGTTATAAAGACCATGATTTCTATATAAAATAGTAGACAAAATCCTTAAACCATCATTCAATTTCCCAATAACTTCTTGCTTCTGATTATGATTAGATTGTTTCTTCCACCCATTAAAAATATACAAAGCAACTATAGGAGAAATAATATATGTACATAGTGTGATAAATGCAATAAGTTTAGATTCATCAAATTGACAAACGATAGCTCTTTCAGTACAAAACAATAAATATTCAGCCAAGCTATAAGGAATTAAAATCAAAATATAGATTGATAAATATATCTTAAGAATCGTTTTTAGCTCTATATCCATTAAATTCTTTAAAAATTTTACTATTATTCCAATAATTTACACATAATTATCATAACAAATCAACAAATTAAATAAACATCCTAAAAATATTTTTTTGAATACAAATAAAGAAACTGAATATCCAATTTCTAATTTTTTAGAGCCAATCTAAGAAGTTAACAATCAAAAAGATGACCATCAAAAAGTATACTCTATCACCAAACTTGAAGACTTAGGACACATTCAACTTTCTCAATCCCTCTAAATCTCCCTTTAAAAAAGGGAGACTTTGTCATGTGATTAATTTAATACGCGTGATTCCCTCTCCTGAGCGAGTTTTAAAGCATTGCTTTTAAAACGAAGCGTAAGAAAGGACGAGGGCTAGGGAGAGGATTTAAACTAACGAATCTCACCTAACTTATTCCAAATATCAGGCGTCAAAAACGTCATCACCAGTTTATTTAAATCAACATAACGCAGCACACCTTTCAGCTGACTTTCCACTTCAGGATTTTCTAAAATTTCTTCACCGGTAATTTGTCCAAGCTCCTGAAAACTATCGCCCACCGCTTGTACACCCTCCGCAGCAATTACAGCTTTGGTCTGACCTGAGCATTGATCTACCAATATCCGCTGCAAGACCTGAGCTAAATTTTTATCCAGTTGGGTTCTCTGCTCTTCATTCACATTGCTGAATTTCGTCAATTCTGGATGTGCGGATAACGCGACAAAAGTCCATTGCAACACCGTTGTTTTATCTGCTGCCGTGGTAGATTTCACCAGACAGTTACTCAACTGATCCACCGTTGGCCCGGCCATTGCAATTTGTGTGGTTCCCATAATCGTAGTTGCCATCAAAACAGAACAACCGATTCGAGCAAAGCGACGACCAAGAGTGGTAAAAATAGAGTGAAACATAACGTGAACTTCCCTTCTGAACTGCTGTCTTTTTATCATAAATTACCGGGTGCAGCCTATTATGGCTCTGTAAAATAAAACCTCTTTTCAGCCTATCTCCCCCTGATGATTTTGTACGGTTGATGGCTTCGACTAAAGAAAGCAAGCTCCTTCTTAAAACTGACATCTGATTATGCTAAGGTAAATGAAAATAAAACTTTATATAAATCATATCCAAACAGAGGGAAAAATCATGGCTAAACAAATCTTGATGCTCGTTGGCGACTATGCCGAAGACTATGAAACCATGGTGCCGTTCCAGTTTTTAACGGGTCTGGGCTATACCGTACACGCGGTCTGCCCGGATAAAAAAGCCGGTGACAGCATCGCTACAGCCATTCATGACTTTGAGGGCGAGCAAACCTATAGCGAAAAGCGCGGTCATAACTTTGCCATCAATTATGACTTTAATGCGGTCAATACTTCAGATTATGTCGGACTAGTGATTCCGGGCGGACGTGCGCCGGAGTACCTGCGTATGAATGCACGTGTTGTCGAGATTGTGCGTGAGTTTGATGCTGTTCAAAAACCGATTGCAGCTGTCTGTCACGGCGCTCAACTGCTTGCCGCGGCCGATGTACTGAAAGGTAAAACCTGTTCTGCTTACCCTGCATGTGCTGCGGAAGTAAAACTTGCAGGCGGTCAATATGCTGACATCGCCGTGACGGAAGCAGTCACGGACGGACATCTGGTGACTGCTCCTGCCTGGCCTGCCCACCCTGCCTGGATGGCACAGTTTGTGAAAGCATTAGGCGCAACGATTAGCCTATAATACTCTGGGCACATTAAGATTTGAAAATTTAATATTCACGTTCCATCGCATGATGATGGAACGTGACGCTGATCAAGATGAGCAAAATTGCTTTTTACTTCATCTGCTTCAACATATTCTTGGCACCCGCATGATTATATTGCGTTGCCAGTCCATTCAAGATACGTTGAGCCTGTCCTTTGGCATTTGGAAAACGACTGCTATAGGTCGAAATACCAGTCAAACAACGTGCTACCAACATGCCGGATTCGGTATACACCCGAGTTCCTTCTGTCCCTTGCTGCTTGCCATAGTTATAGGCACGTTGGGCATTGTTGCAGGCATTATTCAGGTTCCTGCCACTATTAATATCACGCCGAGCAGCAACATATAGCTTCATTTGCTGTTGCTGTGGGGTTTCATTCACGCTCGCACGCGGCTTAGCAACCGTTACTGGCTTAGGCTCTTTTTTCTCTGCTTCGACCTTGGCTAACTCTTTGCGCTCATGATCTTTCAGTTCTGCCGCTGATTTTGTTGCTGTTGACGTTTTAGCAGTAGCAGTTGTCTTCGCCACATTAACCGGTTTCTTGGCTATCTTTGCAGTGCTCGCAGCTGCCTGATAGAAATTATGGGCTTCAGCTGGTTCCATCACTCGGGTCAGCAACCGAACGCTACGGGTCTTGCTATTTTTTTCCGCCTGACGTTCCGCAACAGGTTCAATCGATACAATCCAGTTTTCCGCAAGATCACCCATCGTACATTTATAGGCACCAATTCCCTGTACCACACCTCGATTTGCAGCGAGACGGGTACGCTGAGCAGTATTACTGACCAGACCAAACTTACTCTTATGCAGCAGAGATAACTTGCCCCCTTGCTCATGGCAATATTGTGTCACGATTGAACGTGGATACATGGCCTGAGTCGTATTATGGCGCTGTTGTTGATCCCATAGATAAACATACTCTTTCGCCTTGCCATCTGGCTGATTGATGCCCCGTTTCACAATCAGTTCCTGTGGACTGTGAAAAGGATGTAATATATTTTTCTTTGCGCCTTGCATGCTATTACACGCTGCCAAGCTCATTGTTATTGTTATCAATAAAAATACTTTCAGTTTCACCGTAGATATCTCAACCCAAAGCATATACATAAAATAATGCAAAATTGGGCAAACAACAAATACAAGCTTCTGATTAATAAAATTATTTTTAAGTTTAAAAAGATCAAAAATGACGACCATAATACATTTTAATAGTTATTCTTGAACTTATTTACATTAAGTTTCATACGGTGCAGTATTACTTGTTAGATAAAACCTAGACACGAAAAAAGACCAAAGAAGGAATCACGTACTTCTTTGGTCACTCATCTGTCAGGCTGGATCGAGTTTTTATACTTGCACAGCAAACCACTCTCCATCACCAGCATGCAGTTTATGAGCTTTAAAATACTTAATTTTCATCAACGTACGTTTATTGTTTTTATACGTCAAAGAGATTGAAAATTAAGTACCAAACACGTTTGGCCCTTAGGATTCTAGTCAAGCGAATATTCACTGAACATCCCCAAATTGGGAGGTTTTACAAATATTCTGACTAAAATTGACCGTTCATCGGATACTCCGGCCAATCCTGAGCTGATAGAAAAAAGACCCGTCAATAGACAGGTCTATTTAAAATACGAGACATAATCTTTAATGAAGATGAGATTCAAACGCTTTCAGACGTTTGTAGATCGACATCAACTCGATAATCTTTGGCCAGGACAAAATCAGGTACTGGAACGATTCACGCACTTTATTAAATACATTCAGGATCTGCATCATCAAGCCTAAAGTAATCGCCCCTGCTGCAATACTCGGAAACAGTACAAACAGACCATAAATATTGTCGAGCTGCAAATACCAGATGCGTACCATATTGAAATAGGCATAGTGAAAATACAGACGGAAATAATTCCAGCGCACCCGGCCGAACAGTTCTTTTAGCGTTAGCGGTTGAGCACGTTCGGCATGATCTTCTCCATAGACCAGTTCTTTACGGTAAGCCGCTTCGACCTTCTGGTTATTAAACTCCAGTCCTGGCAGTTTCATACCAACGACCATCAATACCACTGTACCAAAAACCGCCCAGCCCAAGGATGCCCAGACCAGCGCATGAGTAATCTCACCCACAATAGGTAAGGTCTTGACGTGGCTTGAAAGCTTGTACAGAACCGGCAAGAAAGCCATCAGCAGCATAAAGGATTCAATAAAGGAAACACCGAGTTCTTCAGTACTGCGGGCAAAGCGCATAGTATCTTCCTGAATACGCTGTGAAGCCCCCTCGATATGACGCAGTTTTTCCCAGTAAGCCGTATAGTAATCATTCATTGCGGTCCGCCAGCGGAACACATAATGACTGACAAAGAACATGTTAAATACTGCCAGAGTGACATAGATCATCGCGATATAGATAAAGACCAATGCGCCCTGATAGAGCAAAGTCACGTCTCCACCACCACTGGTGAGCATCTTCTGGATCTGGTCATAGAAGGGACTGTACCATTCATTCAGTACGACATTGACCTGCACCCCAAACCAGATATTAAACAGGATAAAGGCCGAACCCCATACCGACCAGCGCTGCCAGGGATGCCGCGCTACCACATACCAGAATCCTGCAAAAAGTGCAGTTGCGATCAGGAACCAGAGATAAAACCACAGGAATTTCTGCGACCAGAAACGGCTAATATCAATCGCCATCGTCGCTTCATGGTAGCCTTCGCTAAAACCCACATAGCTGCCCCAGCTTGAACCTCCACTATGCCAGATCGTGAGGTTGATGAAGAACCACACCACCACGCTAAGAAAAAACCAGACGGGTTTTGGAAAGAAAGACTTAAACATGTCCTTTGCATGCTCCTTATTTTTAGTAGAACTCAGGCCAATCAATCATGATGAAATCTGCTGCAGTTTAAAGCAGTTCACAACAAGTTTTTCAGATTGATCAAAAAATATCTGCCTGAAAACTGCTTATTTTTATCGGCTTATTTATAAGCATGAATCATTATGTGTGTAGTGGACTGAATACTTATGTGACGAATCCTGTGATCAATCCTTTGTTGGTTTTAACATCAGTTAACAAGCCTGTACAGAACAGATACGATATATGGTTATTTTCCATCCTAAGCTACAGCGACATGCACTATTGAAAGGATTCATCTCAATTTTCATTTTGCAAAAACTACTAAATAACAAAGAAAAATTATGCTATCCTTGAATGGATAGTAAACATAATAACTCGCGGGAAGTTAAATCATGGAAAGCTCTGTAATTGAACTACTGAAGCCGATTACCCTGGAAAAAGAAAACTGTACGCCGATTATTTATGAAGAAGGTACAGTGCTGAAAGTAGTGATGCAAACACCAACCAGTCTATTGGTGACTACAGACAACCAGTTTAACTTTACTGTTGCACTCAAAGATGAAAATGAAATCTGGAGAGAGTTGTAATTCTGCTGATTAAAAGTTTGGGTTGGTGTCTGTTTTTCTTCCTCTCCTGAATACAGATCAATACCTTGCTGACAGCATTCTCATTTCAGTCCTAAAGCTGAAACAGATATAAAAAACCTCCCATCAAATCGGGAGGTTTTTTATTGTTTTATGAAAATGCAGAATCTTGAAACTTAATACACAATCAATATGCCAGTTGTAGCAGGAAGCGGAAAAGTCCTGCAATAATCGCCATCGTGAGAAAGCCCGCGAGCCATAACACAATAAACCATCCCGTCCGATTCAGTTTCATTCAATTTCCTCCGCAAACTTAATGATAGCCATCATCACCTACCCGAACCTTATCGCGGAACACCCAATAAGACAGACCGGTATAGAACAGAATAATGGGTATCAGAATCAGTGCACCAATCAGGGCAAACAGCTGACTGCTTTGCGGTGCAGCAGCTTCCCAAAGGGTAACGCTTGGCGGAATGATATAAGGCCACAGACTGATCAGGAATCCTGTATAAGCCAGAATCACCAGCGCCAAGGTATAAATGAACGGTGCAAATTCCTGACGGCGCTTACAGGCACGTAGCGCCATAAAGGTAAATAATAAAACCAGTATCGGCACCGGACTGAAATAGAAAATCTGTGGCTGACCAAACCAGCGCTCGGCAATCTGTGGATGTGCCAGTGGCGTATACAGACTGACTGCCCCAAAGATCAGTAATAACATCATGATGAGTTTTGGCATCAACTGAAACATCTTGTCCTGCAATTCATGATCCGTTTTAAAGATCAGCCAGCCACAACCTAAAGTTGCATACAGGGTGACTACACCGACTCCGGTAAACAGCGAAAATGGAGTCAACCAGTCCAGTCCACCACCGCTATAGATGCCATTCGTGGTTTTAATGCCCTGGATATAGGCTCCCAAGATCACGCCTTGCAAGAAAGAGGTCAGAACCGAACCACCAATAAAAGCGATATCCCACCAATGCTTACCCTTATGTGCCTTAAAGCGGAACTCAAAAGCAACCCCACGGAAAATCAGTGAGATCACCATCAGGATAATCGGCATATACAGCGCAGATAGCACGGTTGAATAGACCAGTGGAAAAGCCGCAAATAGACCTGCTCCACCGAGTACCATCCAGGTTTCATTACCATCCCAAACCGGTGCCACAGTATTCATCATTACATCGCGTTCATGCTGATCCTTAAAGAAAGGAAACAGAATACCGATGCCCAGATCAAAGCCATCCAGTACCACATACATCAGTACACCGAGCGCGATGATCGCAATCCAGATCAATGACAGGTCAATCATTTGTTATTCTCCTGATCACGTTGAGCACGCTCATCTTCTTCATTTTGCTCAAAGGTACTCATTGGACGTTTAGATGCACGGATGACTTCACCCTCAGTATGCGGACGGGCATGGATAAATTCTGGTCCTTTATGCATCATTTTCAGCATGTAATAGATGCCAACACCAAATACCACGCAGTAGACCACCACAAAGATAATCAGCGTTAGTCCGACCTGTTCAGCTGATACAGGTGACAGTGCATCACGAGTGCGCATGACCCCATAGACCACCCATGGCTGACGGCCCACTTCTGTAGTAAACCAGCCTGCCAGTAAAGCAATAAATCCGGAAGGTCCCATGAAAAATGCGAAACGATGTAACCAGCGCGATTCGTAGAAACGACCTGTTTTGCGCAGGATCAGACCTGCTAGTGCCATTAGCAACATCAACATGCCCAGACCGACCATGATACGGAAGCTCCAGAACACCACCAGCGAGTTTGGACGATCTTCAGGTGCAAAATCTTTCAAACCCTGCACTTCACCATCCATACTATGGGTCAGAATCAGACTACCCAAGTTTGGAATTCCGATTGCATATTTGGTTTCTTCTGCTTCCATGTCTGGAATGCCAAACAGATAAAGCGGCATGCCTTCACCACGGTTGGTTTCCCAGTGTCCTTCAATTGCGGCAATCTTGGCCGGCTGATATTCACGAGTATTCAAACCATGAAAATCGCCCACAATCACCTGTAAGGGTGCCAGCGCCAGAATCATCCACATGGCCATGGAAAAGGATTTTTTAACCAGTGCATCACGGCGACCTTGGAGTAGATGCCAGGCAGCTGTAGCCGCCACCAGCAGTGCCGAAACCAGAAAGGCAGCAATCCCCATATGCAATAGACGGTACGGAAAGGACGGGTTAAAGACAATCGCAAACCAGTCCTGCGGCATGATGATGCCATTTTCAATAATGAAACCCTGCGGGGTCTGCATCCAGCTGTTGGAAGACAAAATCCAGAACATGGAAATACATGTGCCAAGGGCAACCATCACCGTAGCAAAAAAATGGGTTTTCGGTCCGACCCGATCCCAGCCAAATAGCATGATGCCGAGGAAACCTGCTTCCAGGAAGAAAGCTGTCAAGACTTCATAAGCCAGTAGCGGTCCAGTGACGCTTCCAGCCACCCGGGAAAATTCACTCCAGTTGGTACCGAACTGATAGCTCATGACCACGCCAGAGACCACCCCCATACCAAAGGCCAAGGCAAAAATCTTGATCCAGAATTTGAACAGATCCCGATAAACCGGATCCTGGGTTTTGAGCCAGCGCCATTCCAGGACAGCCAGAAAGCTGGCCAGACCGATAGAAATCGCCGGGAAAATAATATGAAAGGAGACAGTAAAGGCAAATTGGATACGTGCCAGTTCCAGCGCAGTTAAACCTAAATCCATGTCGTCACCTTATTGTAGAATTTGTTGGTGAGAGAACTTCAGCTTAAATAGCTGAAATGACTTCATAATTTTGTAGTTTAGATGGTATGCGACTTTCACAATGTTGCAAATCTGTAGGACTTTAATATCTGCATGCTGCCCTTTTTTCAGGCTGAGCAGCTCCGCTCCGCCATGGATCAGCCAGGCGAAAATTGTCATGTTCATGTTATTTCACTCTTTAAAACGTTTTAGATAGCGGCAAGGTCGGACCTCGCCAGACTTGACGTGTTAAAACGCAATAGGAGGTGCCCTGCCTTGCGGTAGCAAATAGAGCCGTTGCAGGGAGAAATAGACGTGTCGGTAAACGGATTTATAGAAGCTTAGCTTGACCTGAATCCGATCAATAACCTCATCAATACCAAAATTAAATGGCAGGACAATATCACCATACACGGTACAGTACTGGCATTGATGGTTATGTTCATTATGGTCATGATGATGTCCGGATTCGGCATCCAGATGATCAATCAACGCGTGATAGCTTGCATGTACATGCTGATGCTGTTTTGGTGAGAGAAGATTATGTGTAATAGAGAAACAGACCGGCGCAATATGGTATTGCTCCGGTAATAGCGGCTGTAAATATACGGCAAACTGTAATAGCAAGGTTGCACATGCCAACAGTAGCCCACTACGTCTCAGCAAAACATTCTCTCGAATTGACCGAAGTGAAGGAGTATAAGCTTTATGCTAGATTAAAATCCAAGCAATATACTCAACTTTAATTATATAACCTTATAATATATATAATTATTATAAAAGCCCTATTTTCATTCTTAATTTTTATAGTTCGCAGATTCAAATACCAAGTGCGACATATTTGTAGTTAGTTGAAAAAGTTAGGTGTATTAAAATCATTAGACTTTTTTCAACTCGCAATTGGAAAGCACCCAATGAAGCAATACACCCAACTTTCTCAAGATGAAAGATACGAAATTTATGCTGCTTTGAAAAGCAAATCTTCAATCTCTACCCTTGCCAGGGAGCTTGGACGTTCTCGATCAACCCTTTATCGTGAGATCAAAAGAAATACTGGAAAACGTGGATATCGAGCTCAACAGGCAGAGAAATTTTCAAGTCAAAGACGATATCGATCCTCTTCACAAATGACAGATTTTGCTCTCGTTTATATTCGTTATCTGATTGGCTTAGATTGGTCTCCTGAGCAAATTTCAGGTGCTTTAACACAACGAGGTTGGCTTGATGTGCCTTCACATGAATGGATTTATCAGTATGTTTATCTAGATAAATCTAAAGGTGGTAAGCTCCACCTTCATTTAAGGCATCAAAAGAAATATCGTAAACGAGGTTATAAAAATACAGACCGTAGAGGCCAACTCGTTGATAGAACAAGTATTCACTGTCGCGATGAGGTCGTCGAGAAACGTCAACGCCTAGGTGATTTTGAAGGTGATACCGTGATAGGCAAGAATCACAAGGGGGCATTATTAACTCTGGTTGAGCGCAAAAGCTTGTATGTACATATCGTTCATTTGGGACAAACTAGAACCACAACTAAAACGATTTCGTGTGCTTTAGCATGTTTGCGCAGCAGTCATGCCTACAGTGTAACCTTTGATAATGGTAAGGAGTTCTCCGAGCACCGGCGGATAACGGAAGCAGGGATAGAGACGTACTTTGCAGATCCATACAAGTCGATTCAACGAGCCAGAAATGAAAATACCAATGGTCTGATCAGGCAATATCTGCCAAAATCATCTTCGTTTGATGAAGTGTCAAATGAACAAATAGAGCAGATAGAATTTGCTCTCAATCATCGCCCTAGAAAAACACTAGGCTGGTATACGCCTAGTGAAGTTATGGCTGGTTTTTATACTGTTGCACTTGCTGCTTGAATCCGCCGTTTTTTGAATATAAGAAATTAATTTTCATAACCCAAAGGACATTCAATTCAGGACAAGTTCAACCGCCCGCTTTTAACTGCAATTGCCGAGTAACAGAAATAATATCCTAAAGCTTAGAATCTCAACTTATTACAATGCCAGGATCAGATAGGTCATGCCATGTTCCAACTTTAGAATACTTTCCATCAGAAAGATTTATCTGAATGACCAGCCTGATCAGATCAAACAGACTTTGGCTCCAGTATTATATAAATTCACATTCTCGACAGCTCAAGTCCGGCCAACAGGAATCTGTTCTGGATGAGTTTCTTTATTGCATAGCACCCTACTACCTGGCTAAAACAAAGCTTCAGATTTGCTGAAATACCGGAATATCCAGCCACTGTGCATCCGGAAAGTTCTTTTGTAAATCTTGCTGCAAATAATGAATGGTATCCTGTGCAATAACTTCATCCTGAGCATCATTGGCATGGTTAAATGCCAGCGCATACAATTCAATCTTACGCTGCTTAAGCAGTTCCAGACTGAGCAGCGTGTGGTTGATGCTACCAAGACGGCCTGAGGTCACTAAAATCACCGGGAATTGCTGTGCAGCAATATAGTCTACAGTGAGCATTTCTTCAGTCAGTGGCACCATCAGACCACCTGCTCCTTCCAGCAAAACACGATCAAACTGTCCAGCCAGTTGCTGTGTGGCCTGTTCAATTTTTTTGAAGTCTACTGGACGCTGGTCCAAACGTGCTGCCAGATGAGGGGATGCCGGATAGCTGTAAATTTCCGGCATGGTCAGCTTTTGCTGATCTTCTGACAGCAAGCCGCAGCCCATAATCTTGCGATGCTGTTCGATATCCTCGGACAGATCGGTATTACCAGTCTGGATCAGCTTCTGGGTAATGGTGTGAATGCCCTGCTCATTCCAGATCTTAGCCAGAAAACCGGTGGCATAAGTCTTGCCAATACCGGTATCAATACCACTGACAAAATAGATATTTGTGTTCATGGGTGCTTCCGTGCTATGAGATAAATCGGGTGATAGGTCAAAGGATATTGCTGGCTGTCTGGCAGCTGGAATTGTTGATATTGCTCATAAAAAAGCTGTAAAGAAGATTTGTTCCAACGAAAACCGGCGGCTGTCGCCTGTACGCCTGTGGCTTTGATATGTTTCAGTACATCACGAGGATGTTCAAACTCCAGAATCAGATGCTGTTCCTCCTGCATCAGGACCTCATAACCACAAGATTCCAGCAGTTCAACTATTTGTGAAAGGGAGCGATATTCCAGTCCCTGCCCAGTCAGTGCCTTAATTTCTTTTAAGTTGTCCTGTGCATAGCTGGCAAAGCACAACCAGCCCGATGGATTTAAAGCCTGATGAATTTTTACCAATAAAGCTTCTAGTTGCTGCACCCATTGCAAGGCAGAACAGGACACTACTAGATCCAGCGATTGTGGTAATGGCAAAGTTTCGACATTGCCAATGCCCCAGTAAATCTGGGCATCTTCCTCAAAATGCTGTTTAACTTCTGGATAGAGATCGTTCAGGAATAACTGGTCGAAACTGTAATGCTGCAACAGCTGGCGGGTAAACAGACCTGAACCACAACCAATTTCCAGAATACGCTGTAAATGTGGTGGGACATGCGACCGCATATCCTGGAGCAATTCAATTGTTACCCGACGCTGGGCAATCGCATGCTGTTCATAGCTGGACTGGGCCTGAGCAAAACGCTGCGCAACCTGATCGGTTTTCATCGTGGTAACTCCTGCAGGACATCCAGCAACTGTTGCAGCTGTGCCGGACTGACCTGTTGATGCAGGCAAATTCGTAATCTGGAAGTATTTTTTGGCACAGTCGGTGGACGTACTGGCAGCACATAAAAGCCTTTCTGCTGTACATATTCTGCGGCAGCCACAGTTTTGGCTGCATCGCCAATCATCATCGGCACGATTTGCGAACTAGATGGACAGGCATAACCCAGGGCCTGGACGCTTTGATGGCAACGGTTGGCC
Organism: Acinetobacter sp. ASP199; assembly: GCF_022700675.1. Taxonomy (NCBI): domain Bacteria; kingdom Pseudomonadati; phylum Pseudomonadota; class Gammaproteobacteria; order Moraxellales; family Moraxellaceae; genus Acinetobacter; species Acinetobacter sp. ASP199. The sequence goes on along the minus strand of NZ_CP062182.1, from coordinate 747,651 downwards.
AGACTGGCAAGCTGCTGACGCTCCTCCTTCATGTGTTGCATTTTCTGGAAAATAAAATGCGTCCAGGCCATACAGATGGGTGGCTGTGCGGTACTAAAAATGAGTGGACGCATGCTGTTGATCAGATATTCACGAATAACTGGATGACAAACCAGATAGCCGCCCACCGAAGCCAGTGCCTTACCAAAAGTTCCGACCAACAGGTCAATTTGATCCAGCACCTGATACTGCTCGGCACAACCTAGTCCGCGTTCACCACGCACACCAATGGCATGGGCTTCATCCACATACAGCATGACTTTATCAAACTGCTGCTTGAGTGATACCAATGCGCCAAGATCAGTTTCATCACCATCCATACTGAAAATGGATTCGGTAACGACAATAATGCGCTGAATATTTTCATCTGTCTGATACTTTGCTAAAAGCTGCTGCAGATGCCCCAGTTCATTATGCCGGTAGCGTACATAACTGGCATTGGACAGGCGGATGCCATCAATGATGCTGGCATGCACCAGCTTGTCGGCAATAATCATGGTCTTACTATCCGCCAGTGCGGGCAGAATCCCGATATTCATATGATAGCCGCTGTTAAATAGCAATACGGATCGGCCAAATGCCTGTGCCATACTGGCTTCCAGCTGTTCATAGGCCGGGAAATTTCCAGTCAGCAATCGCGAAGAGCTGGCACTCATCTGCCGCTCAGCAAGCGAAGTCAGATCAAAAAATTCTTTACGCAGTTGCAGATTGGCCGCCAGACCAAGATAGTCATTGGATGCCAGATTCAGCATCTCAACCCCATTCAGCTGAAGATAAGGCTGGCTGGAAATATCCTGCTTAAACTGGCGGTACTGGCCTTGCTGTTTCAAATCATCCAGTTGCTGCTGAAAATGTGCCAGATGCTTCATGCTCTTGCTCCCATTGCCTGAATCATCTCGCACATATGCGTCAGTAAAGTTTGAAGTTGTTCCTCAGAAATCACAAATGGCGGCATCACATAGACCAGTTGGCCAAAGGGGCGAATCCATACACCACGGCGTACACATTCTGCCTGGAAGCAGGCCAGATCAACAGGTTGCTGTAGTTCTACCACGCCAATCGCGCCAAGAACGCGGATATCCGCAACCTGTGGCAATGCATTTAATGGCTGTAAATGGTCTTTTAACCGCTGTTCAATCTGTTGCACGCTTGCCTGCCAGTCCTGTGACAGCAAAAGCTGGGTGCTTTTGAGTGCCACTGCACAGGCCAGCGGATTCGCCATAAAGGTCGGGCCATGCATAAATACCCCGGCTTCACCGCTGGAAATGGTTTCTGCGACATGTGCAGTTGTCAGTGTGGCAGACAAGGTCATATAGCCGCCGGTTAACGCCTTACCCAGACACATGATATCCGGGCTAATAGCTGCATGTTCACAGGCAAACAGTTTGCCACTCCGACCAAAACCAGTCGCGATTTCATCCAGAATTAACAGAATATGGTAACGGTCGCACAGCTGACGTACCTGGCGCAGATATTCCGGATGATACAGGCGCATGCCGCCTGCCCCCTGCACGATCGGCTCAATAATCATGGCTGCGATCTGTTCATGCTTTTCTGCCAGCAGCTGTTGCAGTGGCTGGATATCTTCCGCGTGCCATTCACCGTCAAAACGACTTTGTGGTGCCGGAACAAAATAACGGTTCGGCAGACTGGAACCAAAGATCTGGTGCATACCCGTCACTGGATCGCAGACTGACATGGCATTCCAAGTATCACCATGATAGCCGGAACGTGTAGTCACAAAATTGCTTTTCTGTGCCTGATCACGGGCATGCCAGTATTGCACTGCCATTTTTAAGGCTACTTCCACAGCCACCGAACCAGAATCGGCATAGAAAATCCGATCCAGCGGCTCTGGAGTAATTTCGATCAGCAGTTTGGCCAGATCAATCGCCGGCTGATGGGTTAGGCCACCAAACATGACATGTGACATGGATTGCAACTGGGTCTGCACCGCCTGATTCAGCTCTGGATGGTTATAACCATGAATCGTGCACCACCAGGATGACATCCCATCAATCAGCTGCGTGCCATCTTCCAGCTCAATTACAGCACCATGTGCCGCCCTCACCTTGTAACAAGGCAAGGGATGGGTCATGGAAGTATATGGATGCCAGATATGCTGCTGATCAAAAGAATCGTGCACGGAAAATAACCTAAACAATAGCGCTGTCCTGATCTTAACGGTTTAATTCTGAAATGAACATCCAGTGGAGATTCAGATGTTTTTTGATTCATAAAGATCTGGTAAAAATTGCAAGATTGGCTCAATGACCAAACTGGTATCGAACAGGATGGCATCATGCGCAGCCGTAATTTTTACAAAGTTCAGATTTCCTGCTTTTATATCTGCAATATTTTGTATAACTTTGCAGGGAACTAGCATATCTTTTTTAGAATTTATAAATAGCATCTTGCCCGGATAGCTTTTTAAGATCTCTACCAAATTCAATTGTTCTAAAAGATAGAGATGAGCCTGCTGATAGGATAAATCAATATTTACCAAGTGCTCCTGTAAATATTTTGCCCGTTCCCGTGGCGCAGCTGAACCTAAAGTTACCAATGTACAGAAGCGTTGCAGAGCCTGTTGAGGTTGTGACATCACCGCATGTTTAAACTGCTCATACTGCACTTTGGGCATAGCATGAGGCCAGTTTTCTTGCGCCACAAAGCAAGGATTGGACATACAGGCAATTACGGGCTTGGCTATTTGTAGCTGCTGATAGATTTCATGAGCCAATAACAAGGCGAGTTGTCCTCCAAGTGACCAGCCGATCAGTAGATCTTTATCGGCTGCAGCCTGTACTTTTTCTGCCAGTATTGCTGCATTATTCGGGTCAAAGATATCCCAGACTTCGATCTGATGCTGTAGTGTTAACTGCTGTTCTAGCTGCTGTACAAATTCATTCAGCACCTGAGTACCCAGTCCCCAGCCACTGATGAGCAGAATTTTCATCAATCCTGTTCCCTATTTTTTTGTTGTCATCTATTCAATAAAAAAGGGACCGATTTCTTTCGAAATGATCCCTGATATACAGCTGCAAAATTTAAGCAGGCTGCATGGCATCCATAGCGAGCTCACGACCAGTTTTCTTCGGTGCTTCGGCTTTTAATCCCAGCTTGGCAAACAGGGCTTTGTCCTTGCCTTCACCACTATTCGGTGCAGTCAACAATTTATCACCGGAGAATAAGGAGTTAGCACCTGCCATGAATGCTAGGGCCTGATCCGAATCAGATAGAGATTCACGGCCTGCAGACAAACGAATATAGCTTTTTGGCATGATGATACGTGCTACGGCAATCGTCCGAATCCAGTCAATCACATCCAGTTTTTCCACATCGGCGAGCGGTGTTCCTTCGATTGGCACCAGCATATTGATTGGCACCGATTCCGGATGAATTGGCATAGTCGCCAGTTCAAACAATAATCCCACACGATCCTGTTTACCTTCACCTAAACCGACAATCCCGCCACTACATACATTGATCCCAGCTGAGCGAACATGGTCCAAAGTATTTAAACGATCGTCAAAAGTTCGGGTACTGATGACATTGGCATAGTATTCACGCGAAGTGTCGAGGTTATGATTGTAATAGTCCAGACCAGCATCTTTTAAACGTTCAGCCTGGGAAGCATTCAACATCCCTAAGGTCATGCAGGTTTCCATACCCAGTTTTTTTACTTCCTGAATCAGTTCCAGTACATAAGGCATATCGCGCTCATGCGGATTCCGCCATGCTGCGCCCATACAGAAACGGGTCGATCCTGATTCTTTCGCCTGCTTTGCTTCAGCAATGGCTTTTTGTACCTCTACTCTTTTTTCAATTTCCAGATCAGTATCGTAATGGGCAGACTGGGAACAGTATTTACAGTCTTCCGGACAACGACCGGTTTTAATAGAGAGCAAGGTGCTGACCTGTACGGTATTGGCATCAAAATGCTCACGGTGAATTTGCTGTGCCTGAAATAGCAGATCCATCAGTGGTTGATCATAAAGTGCCTGAATCTCGTCACGCGTCCAGTCATTGCGAATCATAGTCTCAACATCAATGTTAAAAAAGAATGCAGAAATAATACGCGGTTTTTTAAAAAATGGTTTAGCCTTTTCTATCAAAATTTGAAGGAATGGCGCTAATTTATAAGCTGAGCTTTTCAATCAATTACAATTGTATGCTGCAAGATTTTATGATTTAAGCTGCTTTAATCCTTATTATTTATATATAAAAATTATAAATAAAATTCTCAATTTCTGTCTTGATAAAGATTAATAATGAATTTGCAACTTACTCACTATCAAGCTCCCAAAAGCCAGTAAAACCAAGCTTATGGCAGAAAATTTAGAACCCTTGGCTCTAAAAATCCAAGGGCTTTTTTATAAAAGTATTGTTTAACTCAAGCTGACAATTCATTAAAGTTTAAATCTGAGTCGGTACAAATAAAAAGCGCGAGATTTTTAAAATTTAGCTCAATCTATGTCTATTCATAAAGTGACTCGCTTCATCGGAAACATCAGATATATAAGCTGTATCAGTCCACATAACTTAACCACGAACCGCTGCCTGAATTATTGCTACATCAATTTTCTTCATTTTAAGCATGGCATCAAATACCCTTTTTGCTACTGCAGGATCTGAACTGTAAGATGCTTCAAGTAAAGCCATGGGGATAATCTGCCAGGAAACTCCCCATTTATCCTTACACCAGCCGCATTCACTTTCTTGCCCATTATTGTTCACAATCGCATTCCAGTATCGGTCCGTTTCTTCCTGATTTTGTGTGGCCACTTGAAAGGAAAAAGCTTCATTATGCTTAAATTCTGGTCCACCATTTAAACCAATACATGGAATACCCAATACCGTAAAATTGACTGTAATGACATCTCCCTTTTTTCCTGACGGATAATCTCCAGGGGCAAGGACTATTGCCTCTACTGACGAGCCTGGAAAGGTTTGCGCATAAAACCGTGCAGCCTCTTCAGCATCGTGATCGTACCAAAGGCAGATGGTATTTTTTGCAATATTCATGATCTCACCTCTGCGTAGAGATTAAGAGATGACGCATTTGTTTAGCCATGCTTTACGCTTTTGAGTGGCTAAACAAATTTATCTGTGCATTCTATATTCGACCTAAGCTGGCAAAACGCCAGTTTCTTTATTGTGTTTTTATTCTTCGAATTGTAATAGCAGGTATTTCTTGATCTGCTGCACATTTTATAAAGTGCTTTGTAGCTGTTCTAAGCCACTAAAATGTTTATAAAGTTGTCGAGGTCCAAGTCGACAATATGCCTTGCTTTTTCATTTGCGCTGATTACAGACCGCTACTTTGAAAATACCTCAATCGGTCGGAAACCCCATTTCTATCATCAATGCGGTGGCCGGGGTAATTGGTGTTTTCCTACTGTATAAAGGCTGCCTGTATCTATCGTGAAAATATAGAAGTGGAAAAACTGACAGATTAAATTCCTTCCCCACAGTAAGGCCCTCAATTATTTAAGGGTTTTTTCTTTCTTTGTAGAAAATCAATTTAAAACCAAGTTCTGCATATTTCAATTTTTCAGTTTCTTTTCCTAGAAACTTGAGCTCAGCAAGCCTTACAAAATAGCTCGTTTAAGACGACTTAGCCTTACAAAAAGCTACATTTACCGTGCATTAATTTCCTGGAATTATCCAAAAAATATTTTTTATGAATAACATTAATTTATGTTATAAATTAACCCCATATTTTACTAAATTATTTATTACGTAATTAAATTACGTATTGAATAATATTCAAGATCCAGTATGATGAGTTAAATTCCTTCTTTTTCTTGTGTGCATCAGGAATCGATGCAGTTCAGCAAGTCAAAGAAGTCAGGCAAACGGATTTGTCTTCTCAATATAAAACGGCAGTCATACCTCCGTAGAGCCTGAACAAGACAGTAAAAGATGAGCAATAGGATTGCTTTTAAATAATGAGGATGTTGTATGAATGAATTAGCCAATCCATTAGAACTGTGTGGATTCGAATTTATTGAATTCGTCTCTGAAGATGGCCAGCTGGATCCTGTTTTTCAAACCATCGGATTCACAAAAGTGGCGAAGCATAAATCGAAAAATGTTTACTTATGGCGCCAAGGTAATATTAATATCATTCTGAATTATCAGCCTGAATCATATGCAGCATATTTTTATAAAGAGCATGGCCCTTCTGCCTGTGCAATGGGATTCCGCACCAAAAATGCTGCGAAAGCCTTTCAAAAAGCAATTGAAATAGGTGCCGAGCCAATTTACAACAAAATTGGTCCAATGGAGCTGAACATTCCGGCGATTAAAGGCATTGGCGGTTCTCCAATCTTCCTGGTGGATTGTGACATTTACCAGAATGATTTTATTTTCTTTGATAACGTTCCATCCCGTCCACTGGGTACAGGTTTAAATGAAATCGATCATTTAACCCATAATGTGTATAAAGGCCGTATGCAGTACTGGTCAGATTTCTATGAAAAGATTTTCAATTTTCAGGAAATCCGCTATTTCGATATTAAAGGTGAATACACAGGCCTGACTTCTAAAGCCCTGACAGCACCAGACGGCAAGATCCGTATTCCACTGAATGAAGATTCAGATAAAGGTAATGGTCAGATTGCTGAATTCTTAAATGAATTTAATGGTGAAGGCATTCAGCATATTGCCTTTATTTGTGATGACCTTCTGGAAACCTGGGACAAGCTTAAAGCCTTAGGTACCACGTTTATGACACCACCGCCAAGCACCTATTATGAAATGCTGGATGAGCGCTTGCCAAATCATGGTGAACCGGCAGATGAACTGCAAAAACGCGGCATCCTGCTGGATGGTAATACCAAAGACGGTAATAAACGCCTGCTATTACAGATTTTTTCTGAAAATATGATTGGTCCGGTGTTCTTTGAGTTTATCCAGCGCAAAGATGACGATGGCTTCGGTGAAGGGAATTTTAAAGCCTTATTTGAATCGATTGAACGTGATCAGATCAAACGTGGCGTTCTGGACATCTCGAAAGCCTGATCTTTGATTAAAATATACCGATGCATATAGTGTCATATGCATCGGTATTACTGCCTCTGTTTCAACATATACGCTTATATAAAACTTAAGATTCTGCACCGATGACGGTATAAAAATAATAAAGCCCATCATCACTGTTCAGTACTTAATCTCACATGGATGATGAATAAAAATGCAGCATATTGAACAAGGAAACCTGAAAAAGGGTTTAAGTAACCGGCATATTCAACTTATTGCACTGGGTGGTTCCATTGGTACCGGCCTATTTCTCGGCATCTCACAAACCATCAAGCTGGCCGGACCTTCCGTTATTCTGGGTTATGCCATTGCAGGCTTGATTGCTTTTCTAATGATGCGCCAGTTGGGTGAAATGATTGTACATGAACCTGTCAGCGGTTCTTTTAGCCATTTCGCTTATAAATACTGGGGCAAGTTTGCCGGATTTATGTCTGGCTGGAATTATTGGGTACTGAATATTCTGGTCTGTATGGCCGAATTAAGCGCTGTCGGCCTGTATGTGCATTACTGGTGGCCTGAAATCCCAACCTGGGTGTCTGCGCTCGGCTTCTTTATTTTCATTAATGTGATTAATTTGCTTCATGTCAAATTATTCGGAGAAATGGAATTCTGGCTGGCGATCATTAAAGTCGGTGCCATTATTGCCATGATTGCTTTCGGCAGTTATTTACTGGCCAGTGGCAATGGTCACAGCCAATCCAGTCTGGAAAATTTATGGCAATTGGGTGGCTTCTTCCCAAATGGGATTATGGGTCTGATTATGGCGATGGCCATGATCATGTTTGCTTTTGGCGGTATTGAACTGGTCGGCATTGCAGCGGCAGAAACAGATAACCCGAAAAAAACCTTGCCTAAAGCAGTGAACCAGATTGTTTACCGTGTTCTGTTATTTTATATCCTGAGCCTAGTGGTGATTCTATCGCTTTATCCTTGGAATATGATGGCGCAAGGCGGTAGTCCTTTCGTGCTGATTTTCGATTCACTTGGTAGCCAGACAGTGGCCGCAGTTCTGAATTTTGTGGTTTTAACCGCAGCGATTTCGGTTTATAACAGTACTAATTACTGTACCAGCCGCATGCTGTTGGGATTAGCTCAACAAGGTAATGCACCCAAATTTTTAGCTAAAATCAATCAGCGCGGTATTCCGGTCAATGCTGTTATGGTCTCGGCATTCTGTACGCTCCTATGTGTCTTGTTGAATTATCTGGTGCCAGAAAAAGCCTTTAGCATGCTGATGATGCTGGTGGTCGCAGCCATTGTGATTAACTGGGTAGTAATTTCCTATACTCATTTAAAATTCAAGACCTCAATGAACCGCATGCAGACCAAAACAGATTTTCCAAGTGTGGCTTACCCATTCACTAACTATTTATGTATCGCATTTATGGGCGGTATTCTGCTGATTATGAGCAGCACCCCGGATATGCGTGTTGCTGTCATCATGATTCCAGTCTGGATTGGTATTCTCTCGGTTGCCTACTTCTTTAAGCGCAAACAGGAATCTCAGACGGCTATGTTAGACAGCAGCAAAATTAGCACATTACCAGAAGCGTAATCGCTTATTGATTAGATTAGGATAGATTCATGTTTCAACATATTGATACTTATGCCGGCGATCCGATTCTCTCTTTAATGGAAGAATTCAACAAAGATCAGCGTAATAACAAAGTTAACTTAAGCATCGGCCTGTATTACAACGAAGATAATATCGTGCCGCAGCTAGACTCAGTGCAAAAAGCCTATACTTACCTGACCCCTGACTATAATAAAGTTCGTGTTTACTTGCCGATGGATGGTCTGAACAGCTTTAACCAGGCTGCACAGGAATTAATTTTTGGAACTTCCAGCCCTGCCCGCGAGCAAGGCCGTGTAGTTACGATTCAGACCTTGGGCGGCTCAGGTGCGCTAAAAGTCGGCGCTGACTTTTTGAAAAAATATTTTCCAGAATCTGAAATCTGGGTGAGCCAGCCGACTTGGGAAAACCATATTGCCATCTTTAATGGCGCTGGTATTCAGACCCATTTCTATCCTTATTATGATGCAGAAACCAATACCGTTAATGTACCGGCGATGCTGGATTGCTTAAAACAGCTGCCAGCGCAGAGCATCGTGCTACTGCATCCCTGCTGTCATAATCCGACCGGGGCCGACTTACAGCCACATGAATGGGATCAGGTGATTGAAGTTTTAAAAGCCCAATCTTTAATTCCTTTCCTGGATATGGCGTATCAAGGTTTTGGTCAAGGGCTGGAACAGGATGCCTATGCCATTCGTGCACTCGATCAGGCCGGAATGAACTTCATCGTGAGCCATTCATTTTCCAAAATCTTCTCTTTATATGGAGAACGTATTGGTAGCTTAAGTTTTGTCTGTGATGACGCTACAAGCGCACAAAATGTTTTAGGCCAGTTAAAAGCTACAGTTCGCCGGATTTATTCGAGTCCAGCGGCCAATGGTGCGCTATTGGTCAGTCAGGTGTTAAATAATCCTGAACTGTTTCAGCAATGGCAGGCTGAAGTTGAAGAAATGCGCCAGCGTATTTTACGTATGCGAGGCTTACTCAAAGAAAAATTGTCTCAGGCACTACCAGAACTTGATTTCAGCTACCTGACCCAGCAACAAGGCATGTTCAGCTATACCGGCTTAACTGCTGAGCAAGTGGATCTGTTAAAACAGCATTACGGTATTTATCTGGTCCGTAGTGGCCGGATGTGTACAGCGGGTCTGAACCTCAGCAATATTGATTATGTTGCAGAGTCGATGGCTGCGGTGATCAAAATGCAAAATGAAGCTGAACCGTTGATTGCTTAAAAATAATTAAGTTGTTAGAAGCCTTCTAGCTTAAGTGCTGGAAGGCTTTTTTTATGAATAATGATTTGATCTTTTTAAATAAAAATAGGGTCAGATAAGGCTCTTTGAACCGTACCGGGTTTGTCGGAGAGTCAATATTTGGATATAAAAAAGATCCAGTACCCTATCAGGACTGGATCTATGTAATGACTATAAATTGTATGTAATAGAAGAAAGTATTAGACAGCCACCTGTGGATTAAACAAGGCATCAATCTGTTTTTGAATCCCTAGCAGATAATCAATAGCCTGTTGCATCTGATCTGCTGGCAACTGGTCTTCTGTTCCGATACAGGTAATCACATGATCAAGCTGTCGGCTGAAGTTATATACCGGAATGGCCACTGCATGGATGCCCGCCATCATATCACCGGTCACTGACGCATAGCCCTGCTGCAGAATTTTCTCTTTAAGCTGCAAGAATTCTTCCCCGTTCGCAGGATATTGACCTGCTTTAGCGCTACTCGCCCACTCTTTTTCCAGCAAAGGCTTGATGATGTGTTCTGGCTGAAGGCAGGCATGTAAACGACCAGTTGCTGACTTTAGCAAAGGCATACGCGAGCCGACCCGGGTAATAATATTAAATACATGATTGGATTCAAGCGACTGAACCACCACCGCACCATCAGCAAACCATTTGCTGACATGAATACTGCAATTTAAATGCTGCTGAATCTGCATAATATATTTTTGGGTTAATTCCAGCATATCGGTACGTTTTAAGGCATTGACCCCAAATGCGTGAGCACGCTCACCCAGGCTATAACGCCCGTCACTGAGCTGCTGGGCATACCCTTTACGTATCAGACTGACCACATAGCGATGCACTTTTGCAGGATGCATAGACAGGACTTCTGACAGCTCTTTTAACATCATCGGTGCATTATGTTCAGTCAATGCATCGAGTACAGTTAATCCTACTTCTAGAGACTGCACCCCTCCCTGTAATTTTTCTTCCTCAACGCTCATCGTTTCATCCTGCATATACGCATTAATTTTCATGGTTCTATCAAGCCATTGTACTACTGAAATCAAAAATCTTGCTCAGCCAAATCTGATTCCAGATTCAAATCATAGCCGCATTTTAACAAATTTACATTATTCATAATCAAATTATTTATTGCGTAATTCAAAAATATAAGTATGATTCTGTATAGAACTTAAATTTTCCACGGAAAGGATCCCTATTTATGACGACACGTTTAAAGTCATTTGTCGACATCGCTCCTGATTCAGATTTCCCTTTAGAAAACCTTCCTTACGGTATTTTCAGTGATGAACAAAACGCCCAACCGCGTGCCGGGGTGGCACTTGGAGAATGGGTAGTTGACCTGGCGGTATTGGAAGCAAAGGGTTATTTAAATCTGGAACAAGTTCAGCAATTTTTTAACCAGCCAACCTTGAATGCTTTTATTGAGTCAGGTAAAGCCAACTGGTCTAAAGTACGTATGGAATTACAAAAGTTACTGTCAGCCAATCATGCCGAATTGCGTGACAATCAGGAACTTCGTGATCAAGTTTTCTTTAAACAGTCAGACGTCACAATGCATCTGCCGGTGTATATTCCAGGCTATACCGATTTCTATTCATCCAAAGAGCATGCCACCAATGTCGGCTGTATGTTCCGCGATCCGAAAAATGCTCTGTTAGCCAACTGGTCAGAACTTCCAGTCGGTTATAACGGTCGTGCCAGCTCCGTAATTGTCAGCGGGACAGAGATCGTGCGTCCATCTGGACAGATCAAATTACCGGATTCTGATCGCCCAGTATTTTCAGCATGTCGCAAACTCGACTTCGAACTGGAAACCGGCTTTATTATTGGCAAACCAAATAACTTAGGTGAGCCCATTGCAATTGAAAATGCCTGGGATCATATTTTTGGTATGGTTCTATTCAATGACTGGTCTGCACGTGACTTGCAACAATGGGAATATGTGCCTCTAGGGCCGTTCAATGCCAAGACTTTTGCCTCTTCGATCTCGCCATGGATCGTGACGTTGGAAGCACTTGAACCGTTTAAAACCAGTTCACCTGATCAGGAGCCAAAACCGCTGGCTTATCTGCGTGAAGATAACAGCAGCAATAGCTATGACATTAACCTGTCTGTTGAAATTCAGCCTGAAAATTCTGACCAAGCTGATGTGATCTGTGAAACCAATTTCAAATATATGTACTGGTCAATGGCACAGCAACTGGCTCATCACACCATTGCCGGCTGTAATGTACAGGTTGGTGATCTGATGGGTTCAGGCACGATTTCCGGTCCTACGCCAAATTCTTATGGTTCATTACTGGAAATTACCTGGAATGCCACCAAACCACTGACTTTGTCGAATGGTGAACAGCGTACGTTCATTCAGGACGGCGATACCGTGATCATGAAAGGTCATTGTGAAAAAGATGGCCTGCGTATCGGTTTCGGTGCTGTGAGCGGCAAAATCCTGCCAGCGATTAATTTCGGTTTTACTGAATAGTCCGGGGTGAGCTTATGACCATGCAACTGTATACCTATTTTCGGAGTTCAGCCGCTTACCGAGTTCGTATTGCACTCAACCTGAAAGGACTCGAAGCAGAACATATCCCGGTTCATCTGGTGAACAATGGCGGCGAACAGCATAGTGAAACATTTCGTCGGGTCAATCCGGGAGAGCTGGTCCCTGCATTGATTGAAGATGATTTCACGCTGACCCAGTCGCTCAGCATGATTGAATATCTGGAAGAAAAATTTCCAGAAACTCCCCTGCTGCCCAAGGATTTGCAACAGCGTGCCCTGATCCGGGCCTTTAGTCTGAATATTGCCTGCGACATTCATCCCTTAAATAACCTACGTGTACTTCAATACCTTAGTAAAACCCTGAATGCCAGCGATGAACAGAAAACCGAATGGTACAGACACTGGGTTATTACCGGCTTAAAAGCACTTGAAGCTCAATTGACACATTCAAATGGACAATTCTGTTTTGGAGATCAGCCGAGCCTTGCAGATTGCTGTCTGATTCCACAAGTATATAACGCCAAACGTTTCAATATCGATCTTTCAGATTTCCCAAAAATTGAATCGATTTATACCCATTGCAATTCACTGGACGCTTTTCAAAAGGCTGCACCCGAAGCACAACTGGATGCAGCATAAAAACATATAAGGATATAACCATGACCATTCAAATCGAAAAAATTCACCATGTCGCCTACCGCTGTAAAGATGCCAAAGAAACCGTAGAGTGGTACAAAAAAAACCTGAACATGGACTTTATTCTGGCTTTTGCTGAGGATCATGTCCCATCTACCAAGGCTTTCGATCCGTATATGCACCTGTTTCTGGACGCAGGTAATGGCAATGTCTTGGCCTTCTTTGAACTGCCAACCCAACCGGAAATGGGCCGTGATGAAAATACCCCGAAATGGGTACAGCACATTGCCTTAAAAGTGAAGGATCGCCAGGCATTAGTTCAGGCCAAAGAACATCTGGAAGCCAATGGCGTGGATGTACTGGGCATTACCAATCATGGCATTTTCCATTCGATTTACTTCTTCGATCCAAATGGTCATCGCCTGGAACTGGCTTATGATGATGAAAAAGCACACCAGAAAATTGCCATGATTACCGAAGCAATGAAGTATGACATGCTGGAACAATGGAGCAAAACCAAACGCGCACCTTCACATACACACTTCTTGCATGCGGATGAATTAGACCAGAGCGCTCGCGAAGCCAAGATGGATGCTTAAATTTTTAAAGGAAGGGATTTCTGATGAATAAAGTCATTGCGAATGCTCAGGAAGCTTTAGCGGATATCGTGGCAGATCATCAAACACTGGCGGTCGGTGGATTTGGTTTATGCGGCATTCCTGAAGCACTCATAGAAGCCTTAAAAAATACCGGTGTCACCGACCTCACCTGTATTTCCAATAATGCGGGGGTGGATGACTTTGGTTTGGGTAAATTGTTGCGGACCAAGCAGATAAAAAAAATGATTTCTTCTTATGTCGGTGAAAACAAGGAATTTGAACGTCAATATTTAAATGGTGAGCTAGAAGTAGAGCTGACGCCCCAAGGAACACTGGCAGAAAAACTGCGTGCGGGTGGTGCTGGAATTCCCGCTTTCTACACCCAAACCGGTGTCGGCACATTGGTTGCTGAAGGCAAAGAAGTCCGTGAATTTGAGGGTAAAGAATTTATCCTGGAAAAGTCATTAACCGCAGATGTGGCACTGGTCAAAGCCTATAAAGCAGATAAGGCCGGCAACCTGGTCTTCCGTAAAACTGCACGTAATTTTAATCCTGAATGCGCCATGGCCGGGAAAATCACTGTGGCTGAAGTTGAACAGATCGTAGAGATTGGTGAACTTGATCCCGATGATATCCATCTGCCTGGAATCTATGTGAATCGCATTGTCGTTAATGCTTCACCAGAAAAACGCATTGAACAGATGACCTTAAAGGCGGGAGCATAATCATGGCTTGGACTCGAAATCAAATGGCTCAACGTGCCGCACAGGAACTTGAAGATGGGTTCTATGTCAATCTTGGTATCGGTTTGCCAACACTGGTGGCCAACCATATTCCGGACAATATCAACGTCTGGCTCCAGTCTGAAAATGGCCTGTTAGGCATTGATGAATTTCCAACTGTAAAAACCGTTGATGCAGACCTAATTAATGCAGGTAAACAGACGGTGACTGCCCGTAAAGGTGCTGCCTTCTTTTCCAGTGCGGATTCCTTTGCCATGATTCGCGGTGGGCATGTCAATATTGCGATTCTGGGAGCAATGGAAGTTTCCGAAACGGGTGATCTGGCAAACTGGATGATTCCAGGCAAGAAAGTCAAAGGTATGGGCGGTGCCATGGATCTGGTAGCCGGTGTGCAGAAAGTCGTAGTCCTAATGGAACACATGGCTAAAGATGGTGCCTCGAAAATCGTTCCTCAATGTACTTTGCCACTAACAGGTAAAGGTGTGGTCAACCGGATCATTACGGATCTCGGTGTCATGGATATTACTTCACGCGGAGTGGTTCTGGTAGAACTGGCTCAAGATGTCACGCTGGAGCAGATTAAAGCTGCAACTGGGGTGGAGATGATTACGGATGCACTTGAAGCTGCCTGATCTGCTTCTACTGAATAATCAAAGCAGCGAAGCTGCTTTGATTATTCTTATGAAATATTCCTTTAGCATCGTAATTACATTGAAGGTAAAGAATATTTTTCTATAATATTCATGTCCTTGCCATAAAATTTAAAAATTCCAATAAAATTTTATGAATGTAATTCACCTTATTTGATCAAATAAAATTATCTTTATTTCTATATTCAAATAAATTTGCGGAAGAACTAATTTTTTTTGGTTTATAGTTTTTTCATTAAGCTCAATAAAACTTATAAAATTTAAGATTCAGAACTATTCACACACTAATTTATATTGAAAGTGATCACTAAAGATAATGATGATAATAAAATTTTAATTAGTAGAAACAATACTCAACAAAAAAGCTACTTATATAAGCAACTGATTTATAAGAAGAATTTTGGTGAAGGTGGCGTCATTTGAACTCAAAATCTAAACATCTAATTTTAATAAACTTTTCTATTATTTAAAAAATTCTGTACCCATTTTGTACCCAAATTAGATTTAGTGCATTGAATACCAAAACTAATTTTGCTCAAATCCATATTTAGGATTAGAACTTGTGTACGCATTTTTACATATTTCACAGAAATAAAATGTGACGATATATCATTACATTTTTTGCTATTTCTTTTTCATGTATCATTCATTCCAACATACTCAGGGATAAGGTCATGTTTGAAACTATTGACGATTTGAAGACAAAGTTAGATCAGCATCGTCCTCTTTCCCCTACAATTGTAAAAAATCTACAAGAAGACCTTATTGTCCGTTGGACATATCATTCGAATGCGATCGAAGGCAATACACTTACCTTGCTTGAAACAAAGGTTGTCCTAGAAGGTATTACTGTTGGTGGCAAAGCATTACGAGAACATTTCGAGGCTATCAACCATAGAAATGCCATCTACTATGTTGAAGATATTATTCGTAAAGAGGAACCATTCTCTGAATGGCAGATTCGAAATATCCACCAACTCATTCTAAAAAATATTGATGATGAGAATGCAGGTCGCTATCGTCAACAAAATGTTTTAATTTCAGGTGCTACAACTACTCCACCAGACTACACACTGCTAAATGACAAAATGGCTCAGCTAATCGATTGGTACAATACAGAAGCACATAAGCTTCATCCAATCGAATGTGCTGCTAAAGTACATGCGGATTTTGTAGGTATCCATCCATTCATTGACGGCAATGGACGTACATCACGTCTATTGATGAATCTCGAATTACTTAAAGCTGGTTACCCGCCATGCGTTATCACTGTTGAAAATCGCTTAGCCTACTACGAAGCTCTAGATCAATGGATGGCTTATGGAAAAACTAAAGCTTTTATTCAATTGGTTTCCGAAGCTGTACTAGAGGGATTTAAACCTTATCAGGTTGTATTAGGAATTTAAAATCTACTTGTACCATAGCTTGTAAAAAAAACACTAAAACCTTAGGTTTGAACAAATATTTCTATCCTACGAGGCATAGCGAGGAGTAGATTTGGTTTGGCGATTAAATTCTACTCTCTCGCTATTTTTTTTTGCACACTAAATGTCAACAGACCACCCTATAAGTTTTCTTCTTTTTAGGTCTTTTTATTGGACTTCTTTTGATATCTACCATAACTATATCCCAATCTATCTATACTTTTCGACTGTAGGTAAATTTTTCGATAAATTCAAAAATACTGCTATGCAATTTTCATCAAAAGTTCTTTAAATTGTCATTATTCATTCAAATTTATCCATTATGTTATTGTCGCACTTACTTTTAGCGAAGCTTTAAACCAATGAAATTAAATAAATTCTTTAAATTATCTTGCATGCCCTTATTCACATTCGCCCTCCTCAGCCCGTCACTTTACGCAGCAGATGATTCATACTTAACACCCCATCAAGCCCCGAATAGCTTATTAATATTGCCAGAACCACCTGCACCTTCAAGTGCTGGATTTATACGTGATCAATCCATATTCAAACAGATGCAACTTGAACGAAGTGAAGCGAAATGGAAACAGGCTGCAATCGATGCAGATGTGTCTAATGAGCATCTTGGAGTGCCCTTTTCAGAGGCGTTTGGATTAGAGATCAGTGAAAAAAATACACCCATCTTATTTAACTTACTGAAGAAAGTTAAACGAGATAGCCGCTATAGCACTCAAGATGCCAAGAAACATTATAATCGTAAACGACCATTTGCTCATTTTGGTGTCAAGACATGCACGCCTCATGAAGAAACGAGCTTAAACCAAAATGGTTCCTATCCGTCAGGTCATACTACCATTGGCTGGACTTATGCACTAATTTTGGCAGAAATTCGTCCTGACCGTCAGAATGAGATTTTTAAACGTGGTTTTGATTTTGGTCAAAGTCGTGTCATATGCAATATGCATTGGCAAAGTGATGTGGATGCAGGACGCATTACAGGTGCAGCACAGTTTGCTCGCTTACAAGCAGATCCAACATTCCAAGCTGATATAGCTAAAGCCAAAATTGAGGTACAGCATTTATTAAATAAAATATTAAAATAAATCAAAGTGAAAAATGCCTGCTTAATGCAGGCATTTTTATATATTTATACTTTTTTCACCATTGGCTTTCCATATTCCACTTCAAAACGAGCAGCAACTGAAAGTTTCCCTCCTGGCTTTTCAACAAAATCGAGCACATTCAAGTCTGTTCGCATATGATCTTTAAAGAAATCTAAAGTTTGATAACCCCGCTGATCGTTAATAAATTTGATATGCGGATTTAATTTTAGAACATCTTCTTGACCTGGACGTATCGGTTGGCCATCACCGGTTGAAGTAATTGAAGTGGTTAAGAACTCAGTCGCGATTGAAGGTGACTGGTAATTGTTTGGATCACTAGGAATATTAGCAACAAAATATTGATGTAAATCGCCTGATAGAATCACCGTATTTCCATGTGGAGCATTGTCACGTATAGATTGTATGAGACGTTCGCGTGCGTAAGGATAGCCATTCCAAGTATCCTTTCCAAAATAGGCTTTACCTGATTTGTTATAACGTACCCATGGCATCACTTGAATTTGCTGTGCAAGTACATTCCAACGTTTATCGTGACGCATTTGCTTTGCTAGCCATGCTTCTTGAGTTTTTCCAAGCATCTGTTCATTTTTATGATTTCCTGTACTGCAATATCCTTGTTGATCCAACCCTTGCTCTAACTGTACTTTTGAACACAGGATCGCTGAACGATATTGACGAGTATCTAAGATATTCATACGCAACATTTGTCCAAAATCGAGTGTCCGATATGCTGTGATATCTGGACCATTTGGTTTTTGTGCTAAACGGACTGGCATATATTCATACCATGCTTGGAATGCTGCAGCACGACGTAATAAGAAAATTTCTTTTGTAGCGCCTTTTTCTTCTAAATCTGCTGCCCAGTTGTTATCAACCTCATGATCGTCAAAAGTCACAGCAAAAGGAGCTGATGCATGTGCAGCTTGTAAGTACGGATCTGAACGATACTGTGCATATCTCGTTCTATATTGAAAAAGAGTTTGAATTTCAGGCCCAATGTGCTTCCGTGCAGGAAGAGAAACACGTAAGTTACCTATAGCACGTCCGCCTCCTTTACCTTCTGGACCTTCATAAATATAATCTCCATAGTGGAAGACAATATCAAGATCTTCTTCCTTACTCATATAGTCATAGGCAGTGTAGTAGCCTGTTTCATAATGTTGGCAACCCACAACAGCAGCACGGACTTTTTCAGGCATTTGATTGGCACTTGCCGTTGATTTCGCTGTTCCTGTCGGGCTTTCATATCCCCCCATCAAGAATCTGTAATAATAACGCGTGTGTGGAGCTAAATTTTTGACTTCCACATGAACAGTATGATGTAAGTCAGGATGTGCTTGTGTCTCACCCGTTTGTACAATTTTTTTAAAATTTGCATCAAGTGCAATTTCCCATGTGACCTGAACTGCTTTATTTGGCATTCCACCATCAACGGAAAGTGGATAAGGTGCAATACGTGTCCAAATCACAAAACCATCAGGCCACGGATCACCAGATGCTACTCCTAATTGAAATGGACTAATTGGAAATTTTGGATTAGCCCAAGTTTTCACTGGGCTTAAACCGGATATGAGGGCAAGTGAAGTTAATCCCGCCAATCCTAATAAAAATTGTCGACGATCTGTATTAAATTGATTCATTTTTTATTTCACATTAAACTTGTAATTAAAATAAAGGAAGGCTGTAGGTTAAATAGATGCGCGTTTGCTCTTGTTCCGTCCCAGTACTTTTCTTAAATTTTCCATATTGGGCGGTAAAACCTAAATTTTTCAGCTTACCTTGTGGGACTTTATAGCGTAGGGTGTAATCAATCTCCGATTCTGTTGCACAGCCACATTTACCGAAATCACGGCCTTTTACTTTTATAAAAGAAACATTTAAACCTTTAAGATATTGATCTGTGAAATCATATCGGTAGCCATACCAAGTCGACTTTTCACCCGCATTGGTAAAGTTCTGTAGCAATCGGTTAGTAGGTAGATAAATAAAAGTGCCTTCAGCACCATTACCTAATCCACTCTGGTTCATATGTAAAAAATCACCATTATCTCCAATTTTTTGTGCACCAAACTGAACTTGGTGATTTTTAATTTTATACTTAAAATCTATACTTGCCGTTTGGTTATCCACTTTAGCACCGTAGCCTTTTTCACCCCGCTCATTGGCACCGGTTGCTTGAGTATCAAATAGTCTCAAATCTGTATTAAGACTTTGGTTTTCAGTGATCTTAAATTTATACTTGGCACCCAAAAATTGCTGTACATAAAAGTCATCCAACTCACCTATATAGTACTGTAGGGTCAAATCTTTAATGGGTTTCCAATCTGCACCTGCATATAGAAAGCCATCACTTGACTCAGTTGCACCTTTAATGGATAGCTCAGATTTATCGCGTGATGTTCGAGGAATAGCCTCTGTAATATAACCAGTCGTTATATTGAGACCTTTAATTTCTTTTGAATTGATTTGAGCTCCCATATAAGAAGATTCAAGTAATCTTGCAAAGCTTCGACTCAAAATTGGAAGATTTGGGCGTAATTCACCAACCTTTAACTCAGTATCACTATATTTTGCTTTTAAAGTTGGATATGCTCTCGTCCAATAGTTTGTAGGACCACCATCTTCCTCTAATGGGAACATCAATGAGTTTTTAGCTTGATCTTTACTACCGTCTAAGCGTATACCAATTGCAGCACTCGCATCTAATCCTAGTCCAACTTTACCTTCCGTATAACCAGACTGATATATCAATTCAATCCCCTGTCCCCAGACAGTAGAATCTTTATTGGTAGGTGATTGATCTTGATCAAAGTAATAATTTTTAAAATTAATTTTAGCTTCACTATCTTCTATAAAATTTGCATGTGCAGTTCCTATTATTCCAATTGATAAACATAAAGCATTGATAAATATAATATTGCAATTCAAAACACAACCTTTCACTTGAACTAGAAATTTTGAAATACCATATATACTAAATATGAACCTTATCTTTCAGATTGATGAACTTTGCATGACATATAAGTTAATTTTTTGGCGTAACTCTAGTTCTATGCTTATTGAACCGTACCGGGTTTGTCGTTGGTTCTCAAACCAATCTTCAGCCACTTCCTTAAAGTACGGACCTAAAGATTCGGATTGACGCTGACCATGAACGGTATAACGAACATTCCAATATTTTTGGCCAGCAGGTGTGACAAGTAGTGATAAGCCATTCTCATCAGAGAGGCGATAACGCTTTTCTTTGGGTTGAGCTTTTCTACATTCTGTATCTGTAAGTTTCATCTGTATTTACCCTATTTAGCACTAAAAATAATTGGGTAAATTTTCCCAATAATTACCCATGGAAGGCAAAAATTGGGTCACACAGCTTAGGACAGGATTGGACAATACAGCCAATAAAAAAGCCTTTAAACATTGAGTTTAAAGGCTTTTTTATATTCAGTCGAACATCTCTGAATGGAATTTTGGTGGAGGTGGCGGGAGTTGAACCCGCGTCCGCCAACATTACGCTCGAGAATACTACATGCTTAGATATCGTCTATTGATTTAGCTCTTTGTGACCCGACGAACAGGGTACAAATCGCGATCCTTTAAGATTTAGTACGAAACCCCAAGGCTTGATTTCATACGGACTTGTGTGCGTTCGCTTCAGTCGGGACCCCTAACCACAAGTATTCAGGGATGCGGACAAGCTGCCCTTAGGCAGCTAGAGCGTAAGTTTCGTCGTTTGCGACTATTAAAATGCAAATTTTATTTACGAGAGAAAATGCGCTCTCGGCATGCATCTATGAGTTTCATCATCAGCGTCGAAGCCAAGAACACCCCCAAAGTACAGAGCAATCATAGCATAACTGGTAAAAAATACGATGCATTTTCTACACAAATACACTTTTGAATGCGCCTGATTACATAATTGCGCTAATATTTAAAAATTCAAGTCAGTATTTAAAAAAATTATGAGCTATTTATTGGCCCTTGATCAGGGAACGACGTCTAGTCGTGCAATTATTTTTAATGAACATGGACAGGTTCAAGCGACAGCTCAAAAAGAAACACATATTCAAACTCCTCGTTCGGGTTGGGTCGAGCAAGATGCCTTAGAAATTTGGACTACCCAAATTGGTGTCGTTCAGCAAGCGATCGCTTCTGCGGGAGTTCTAGCAAAAGACATTAAAGCGATTGGACTCACCAATCAGCGTGAAACGACTGTTGTGTGGGATCGCCGTAATGGCAAGCCCCTTGCGCCGGCGATTATCTGGCAGGACCGCCGTGCGACAGAATGGTGTAATCAGCTGATTCAGCAAAGCCTGATGGATCAGGTACAACAAACAACCGGTCTACGCATTGACCCCTATTTCAGTGCCGGAAAGCTGGTCTGGTTATTAGAAAATGTCGATGGACTACGTGCGCTGGCAGAACAGGGACATGTCGCTTTCGGTACGATCGATAGCTGGCTGATCTGGAATCTGACCCAAGGCGCTGAACATGTGATTGAAACCAGTAATGCTTCCCGTACCATGCTGATGAATCTGCAAACTCAAAGTTGGGATGAAGGCCTACTGGATCTGTTTAATATTCCAGCTGCAGTCCTGCCAAGAATCATCAGCTCTGATTGCCATATTGCAGATACGGCACCTGGTTTATTAGGTGCTACCATTCCTATTACCGGTATTTTGGGCGACCAACAATCTGCCCTGTTTGGCCAATCCTGTTTTGAACCCGGTATGGCAAAAAACACTTATGGAACCGGCTGCTTTATGCTGTTTAATACTGGTCATGATATTCAACTGAGTCAGAACAAGCTGCTTTCCACGCTTGCTTGGCAAGCACAGGGTCACACGACCTACGCACTGGAAGGCAGTATCTTTATGGCGGGTGCGGTGGTGCAATGGTTACGGGATGGTCTGGGGATTATCCAAAAAAGTTCAGATGTAGAAAAACTGGCCTGTAAAGTTCCAGATACAGACGGCGTAGTTTTGGTACCTGCCTTTACTGGTCTCGGTGCACCGCACTGGGACAGTGAAGCACGTGCTTTACTTTGTGGGATGTCACGCGGTACCAATAAGTCCCATATTGCACGTGCTGCTTTAGAATCTATTGCCTTTCAAGTATCCGATATTCTGACTGCAATGCAATCTGATATTGCTCATCCTTTAAAAGAACTCCGTGTCGATGGTGGCGCAAGTTCAAATGATATGTTGATGCAGTTCCAGGCTGATCTGCTGAATGTCCCTGTGCTACGTCCAAAAATGCTGGAATCCACCGCTTGGGGGGCAGCAGCGATGGCCGGTTTAAAGTCCGGAGTTTTTTCCAGTCTGAATGAAATTTCCCAGTCCTGGCAACTGGATCAGGCCTTTGAACCGAAAATGCAAAATGATGAACGTGAAGCACACTTGGCCAAATGGCAAAATGCTCTGAAGCGGGCCAAATCAGACCTATAAACCATAAAAAAACCGCTGATTCCTCAGCGGTTTTTTTTAATTATCTCAGCTTCTAGTAAGCATAAGATGCAATCGCAGTCGCAATCGGTTTAGCCTCATCATTAATCAGCGTCATGCGCATCGTGCATCCCTTACGCCCCAGACGTAAGGTTTCCGCACGTGCAGTAAAGTATTTGCCACGCCCGGGTGCCAGATAGTCGACACGCATATCCACAGTCGCCAGACGTGAAACTTTTTTGCTGGTTTCTTGCATATCTTCAGGGCTGGCTTTTTTGTACAGCTCACCCATTGCGGTAATTCCACCAATACTATCCAGAATGGTGGCAGCCACACCACCATGTAAAATCTGGAATGCCACATTGCCAATCAGATCCTTCTGCATTTCTACATATGCTTCAATCTGTCCATCCACAACGCGCATTTGCATACCGCAATATTGGTAGAATGGTGAAGCATTAAAAGCATCACACAACTGGTTGAATAGAACATCCTTATTCGAGCCTAAATCAATATTTCCTGTCCAACTTTTCTCTGCTACCGTCATAGTTTGCTCGAATAACCTTGATTAAATAAAAAAATGTATCCATTTGCCCTAAATGCAAATTAAGGCACTACAATACCTATAGTTTAATATTGATCAATGAGATTTTTATGACCTATACGTTCAATCGTCCCGCGTTTCCTGCAACTCGCATGCGTCGTATTCGTAAAAATGAACACCTACGCTCAATGGTTCGTGAAACGCATCTCTCGGCTGATCATCTCATTTATCCAGTATTTGTTTTACCGGGACAAAACCAGACTCAAGACGTGCCAAGTATGCCAAATATTCAGCGCCTTTCGGCAGATCTGCTGGTGAAAAAAGCTGAACGCCTGCTTGAGTTGGGTGTCAGCAAACTAGCGCTGTTTCCGGTGACGCCACAAGAAGACAAAAGTCTGACTGCTGAAGCAGCATGGCGTGAAGATGGTTTAGTGCAAACCACAGTTCGCCTGCTGAAAAAAGAATTACCAGAAATGGTACTGATTACCGACGGCGCATTGGACCCTTATACCACGCATGGTCAGGATGGCATTATCGATGAAACTGGTTATGTCTTAAATGATGAAACGGTTGAATGTCTGATTAAACAGGGCTTAAGCCATGCCGAAGCCGGTGCAGATATCTTTGCACCAAGTGACATGATGGATGGCCGTATCGGCGCGATTCGTGAAGCTTTTGAAGCCAATGGTCATATCTATACGTCTATCATGGCCTACTCTGCCAAATATGCCTCCAGCTTCTACGGCCCCTTCCGTGATGCAGTAGGTTCTTCAAGCAACCTGAAAGGCGGCAATAAATACAATTACCAGATGGATGTCGGCAACCGTGCTGAAGCCCTGCATGAAATTGCTTTGGATATTCAGGAAGGTGCGGACATGGTCATTGTAAAACCAGGCCTACCGTATCTGGACATCGTGCGTGAAGTCAAAGATACCTTTGGTATTCCAACCTTCGTGTATCAGGTCAGCGGTGAATATGCGATGCTGGCGGGTGCAATCCAGAATGGCTGGCTATCTGACAGTGTAATTCTGGAATCGTTGATGAGCTGCCGTCGTGCCGGTGCAGATGGCATCTGGACCTACTTCGCGGAAGAAGCTGCAGTAAAACTGAAAGAAATGAAATAGTCTGGAATGCCTTTCTTGATTCAAGGAAGGCATTTTTTTGGTTTTTGGTTTAAACAAGATTCGAAAATAAGGGTTAAAACCTGATGCATATTGCCATCATCGGTGCAGGGATTAATGGACTCATGACTGCACTGGAGTTGATTGAACAGGGCTGTTCAGTAACGATTCTGGATCAGCAGCAGGCAGGAAAAGCTGCCTCTTGGGCCGGTGGCGGTATTCTTTCCCCGATGTATCCATGGCGTTATCCGCAGGCAGTCAATGCCTTGGCCAAATATGCCAAACCGCTATATCAGGACTGGAATAACAAATTAAAACCAGTTACTGGCATTGATTTTGAAATTCATGAAACCGGCATGCTGATCTTTGATGAAGAAGATTTCGACATTGGCTATCACTATGCTGAAAGACATCATGAGCCGATGCAGCAAGCGCTTTATATCGAGCAGGAACAGATTGAGCAGATCAATCCGCAGGTTTCATCCGAATTTAAACATGCCTTGTACTTCCCCCACATCGCCAATGTGCGTAACCCTCGCCTGCTACAATCGATTAGCTGTTATTTAAAACAGCATCCACAAGTGAGCTGGCTGGAACACACCCCGGTAAGCCAACTGAAAATTACTGCGGATCAGATTACAGCGGTACAGACTGGGGATGGCGAGTGGATTGAGGCAGATCAGTTTGTGTTTAGCACTGGCGCATGGTCAGGACAATGGTCGCAGCAGCTAAAAATAGATATCCCGGTGCATCCCGTACAGGGGCAGATGGTGTTATTTAAAACCCCAGAACACTGGTTACCTACCATGTGTATGAATCAGGTCATGTATCTGATACCACGTCAGGATGGGCATATTGTTTGTGGCTCCAGTATGCGCGAAGTTGGTTTTAATACCACCCCTGCTGCCGAGATTCGGCAGAAAATTCTGAATGCCTGTTTTGAAATGGTGCCAGAACTGGCAGAATTCCCAATTGTGCAAGAATGGGCTGGCTTACGCCCCGGCTCACCGCAAGGCATTCCCTATATTGGTCAGCTGCCCCAATTGAAAAATGGCTGGGCCAATTTCGGTCACTTTCGCAATGGACTATGCATGGCGCCTGCATCAGCTTTATTGCTGAGACAGCTGATATTCGGACAATCTACTTTAGTGGATGCACAGGCCTATGCACCGGATCAGTTACAGCCTTTCACTGCGCTTGCCCACTAGATCGGTGAGTGCTTCCTTGATGGTTGGAAACTCAAATTCAAAGCCAGCCTCTTGCAGTGCTTTAGGCCGGACATACTGACCATTTAAAATCAGTTGTGACTGCTCACCCAACATCCACTGCATCATATTGCCAGGCAAAGAGAATAATGGTTTACGCTTCAGTACCTCTGCTGCCGTCTGGCTAAAATGCAACTGACTGGTTTTCTCAGGTGCAACCACATTAAAGATCTGAGCGGTGGTTTTTGCATGCAGCAGGAAATCCATGACGTTAAGCAAATCCTGGATATGCACCCAGGCAAATGGCTGCCGGCCACTACCGATTCGACCCACCAGATTCATTTTGATTGGCATCAGCATTTGTGGCAAAAAACCACCTTTTCTGCCCAGCACCACGCCAAAACGCATGATCTTGGTATTCTGATCAGTATAGGATAAAGCCAGCTGCTCCCATTGCGCACAGAGCTGGGACATAAAAATCTGTTGGGGTGCCGCTTCTTCTGTATACACCTGTTGCCAATGCTCTTGCGGATCAATACCGTAATAGCCCACTGCGGATGTAGACAAAATACATTTCGGGAAAATCTGATTCTTTTTTAAAAATTCATAAAGTTGACGGGTCGTGTCTAATCGGCTCTGCAAGAGAATCTCTTTACGCTCGGCAGTCCAGCGCTCTGCACCGATATTTTCACCCGCCAGATTAATGACATAATCAATCTGACGGGTACGCAGTTCATCAAAATCATTGATCCAGTGAAAATCCGGATGCATTTCCAGCCGATGGCGCTCACGGGTCAGGCCAATGACATGACAGTCTAGTCCGAGAAAGTGTTTGACCGCGTACTGGCCAATAAAACCACTTGCTCCGGTAATGAGTACGACAGGCTTATGCATTGTTATTCAGTCGCTATTCTTATTAGGTCTCCAACATTGTAATGAACTGCTCTGCCTTTGGAGTTATCAAAAGATACCATTCATCATAACGACATAGAGCAAAAGGTATTAAGCCTGAATATTGGGGGTATTTCAGGCTATTTT
This sequence comes from Acinetobacter sp. ASP199, assembly GCF_022700675.1. NCBI lineage: Bacteria > Pseudomonadati > Pseudomonadota > Gammaproteobacteria > Moraxellales > Moraxellaceae > Acinetobacter > Acinetobacter sp. ASP199. Next base: position 720,700 of record NZ_CP062182.1, on the reverse strand, counting down.
TTAGACTAAAGTTCTAGGTACTGATGTTCAAATTATTTATTGAGAATTACCAAACATTTTGTTGGCCATACGTTGAGCCTGATTTCCATAGAACCAGTAAGTGAGCAGATATAATGGAATCGCAATCAATAAGAACATGATCACGACCACGCTCATAAACTGCGGTTGCTGAAGATACAGCATAAAATCCTGCCAGGCATTGGGATTGGAACGGGTTGCGACCAGAATTCCCAATAATAAAAATGCCAGGTTATACCCCCAGAAAATCAGACTGAATCCTAAAGTGATTTTTTTACGTTCGGCTTGTGTCGGTGCCCGACAGTTCTGACGAAGAAATTTAAATAATACCCAGATCATGGCTACCAGATATGGCACCATGGTCAGCACTGCTCCCATTCCCATCGGCATCAAGGCTGCAATCACCCCGCAAATACAGGTCATCACAAAACAGATTAAAAAAAACCAGAGAAAATAGCGTTTTAGCGGCGCCATAGCCATCACTCACACAACAGGATGCTGTCAGTATAAAAAAAAATGAGTTTTTTTTCATTGTATTGTCAACCAATGCTGAAAAGCTGACGTTATATAGGGTACAAGGTCACCAAATTTGTACCGGCATCCACAAATCTGTTTGATCTTTGCTAAAGCAATAAGACTCGTGTGCAGCAGAAAGTTTTGAATAGCAGCCAAAATTTTCTTAAACAGCATACTTTGACCGACGATTTCACCATCACTCGAATCGTCGGTCTTTATTTTTTGGGCTTCTAAATTTTTATTCCTTATTGCTTCAGTTTAAACATAGATAAAAAACAAGAAATTAAATTGCCTTATTAGGGGCAGATAGAAAGTAGTTGCCCAACCCGATACTGGTTTTCTCAGATCGAGCTCACTATACTGATATTTTTCATCCAGACGAAAACGATCATTCCTGCTTCGGAAGTAAGATTTTTGCTGGTTTCATCCATGCTTTTACCCACTTCGGGTGTTTAAACTTTTATAGGCTCAGGGGACATGGCAGTTCATTTTCTACATACATCAGATTGGCATTTGGGGCAGTTTTTCCATAATCATGATCGTGAATTTGAACATCGCCAATTTCTCAGCTGGCTGCTGAAACAAATTAAACAAAAACAGCCAAATGCCCTGCTAATTGCAGGCGATATCTTTGATGTCATCAATCCGTCCTCCAGCGCTCAGAAACAGCTTTATCAATTTTTAACCAGTGCCCATGCACTGGCACCGCACATGCAAACCCTGATGATTGCCGGTAACCATGATTCAGGTTATCGCATCGAGCAGGTTGAGCCTTTTCTTGCCAAATTCAATGCACGTGCAGTCGGTGTCATCAGCCGCAAGGAAAATAATCAGCTGGATCTGGATCGTCTGATGGTGCCGATTTATAGCCCTGAACAGAAAATTGTAGCCTGGTGCCTGGCCTTGCCTTATCTGCGTAGTGCCGAAATTACCGGACTGAATGAACATACCAGCAGCAATCAAAGTGCAATAGCCTATTTACACCAGCAACTGATTGCTGAAGCACGTGCGCGTCAACAGCCAGATCAGGCGCTGATTCTGATGTCACATGCGCATATGCAAGGTGGAGAAACTTCGGATTCTGAACGTCCGATTGTAGTGGGACATGAAGAAGCCTTATCGACGGTGCTTTTTGAAGATGGTATTGATTATGTCGCGTTGGGGCATTTGCATAAGCCGCAGAAAGTCGGTCAGGAACATATCCGCTATAGTGGTTCCCCGATTCCGCTGTCTTTTAGTGAACTGAATTATAAACATCAGGTCGTAGAGGTACGAATTGACCCGATGCAGTCAGATGAACAACGCTTTCAATATGAGCCTCTGATCATTCCACGCACTGTAGATCTGCTCCGGATTCGTGCCGACCTCAATGATCTGATTGACCAAGTCAAGGCCTTGCCGAATGGTGAAATTGAACAGCTGTTTGCACGCCATTTCCTGGAAATTGAATACACTACCACTGCGCCTCCCCCAGTAGATCTCAGACAGCAGATTGAACAGGCTTTGCCGCCAAACCGTTACCGACTGCTACGTATTTCCCGGATTTATCAGCAAGTAGCGGACTCAAGCACGCACATTTCTAAAATTGATCTGGCGCCTCCGACCCCGGAATCCCTGTTCGTCAACCTCTGGGAAAAGATGGGTTATGATCCAGATGACTCGGTAAAGCGTGATTTCCTGCAGCTGCTACATGAAGCCCAGCAAGATATTGATGTGCAGCAGCCATAAGGAAATGCCATGAAAATTTTACGTTTGAGTTTAAATAATCTGGCTTCTCTGGCGGGTAGCCATGATATTCGCTTTGATGATAGCCCGTTAGCACATGCCGGCCTGATTGCCATTACCGGTAAAACTGGTGCAGGTAAATCTACCTTGCTGGATGCCATGTGTTTGGCACTGTATAACGAAATTCCACGTTTAAAAGGTGCGACTGGCAGTCTCAAAGATACGGGTGGACAGGATGTTTCCATCAAAGATTCTAAAAATATTCTGCGTCGTGGCACAACCACCGGCTTTAGTGAACTGGAATTTATTGCGCTGGATAGTAAACGCTATCTTGCCCGTTGGGAAATCCGCCGTGCCCGCAATAAAATTGATGGCAATTTAAAAGTCGACCGTTATATCAAATGCCTGGATGATGACACCACACTTACACAGAAAATATCCGAAGTTACGCCGCTGATTGAAAAACTGATTGGACTCAGCTTTGAGCAGTTTACCCGTGCTGTCCTACTTGCCCAGTCTGAAGTGGGAGCCTTCTTAAAAGCCAAAGATCATGAACGTGCAGACCTGCTGGAATATTTGACCAATTCACAAATTTTCAGTGAGGTCAGTAAAAAAGCGGCAGAAAAATTCAGTGAAGTAAAAAATAAGCGCAGTGATCTGGAAAAGCTGATTGGGCATATTGAAATTCTGTCCGAAGAAGATATGAACGCCTTACAACAGCAACAGACGGCGCTGTCTTTACAATTACAGAATCTTCAGCAATCTGAAAAACTGCTGGAAAATGAGAAAAAATGGCATCTGGACCGTCATAAGCTGTATGCCGAAGTCCATGCTAAAAAAGAAGTGTATGACGTCCAGCTGGATGCCATAAATAAATCTGCAGGACAGCAACAATTACTGGAACAGCTGGATGAATTCCAGTCTATCCGTGATCAGTTTATTCAGCGTTCCCATTTAGAACCGAAAAAAATTCAGATTCAGCAACAACAGGCACAATTCACCCTTGAATTTGAGACGCTAAAAAAACGCTTTACTGAAGAAGAAACTAAACTTACAGGCTTACAGCAACAGCAGCAAAAATTTCACCAGCATTTAGACCAGATCAAGCCACATCTGGAAGCAGGCTTAAAGCTGGATCATGCCATCCATACGGTATCTGAACAGTATAAAAAAATAAATGCGGAGCAAAGCCAGTTTCAAGCGACTCGCCTGCAACCTTTAGAACAGCAGTTAGCACAACAACAATTGGCCTTAAGTCATACTCAGGCTCAACAGCAGCAGATCACTCAGCAGTTAACCCAATCAGAATTTTTAAGTGTTTTTGATCAGGAACCTCACGCAACCCTGCAACGTATTCAAGACTATTTACAGCAGTCTCAACAACTATTGCAAAACAATCCTGAAAGTCTGAATCAGCCTTTGTCTGAACTGGAAAAAACTGTTGCCGAATTATCTGCCAAGCTCAATCACTGGATCCAGCAACATCAAAGTATTGAACAGTTAGATCAGCAACTTAAATCTGTTCAGCAGACACGCCAACAGCATCATACTGAACAACTCCAGCTTGATGTTCTACAGCAACACTTGCAACAGACTCTTCAGCAATCTCAAGAGTCAGAGCAACTACAAACTTCTATAAATACCCAGCAACAGCAACTGCAATTATTGCAGGATGCTGAACAAAAGTTGCAGCAACAGATTCAATCCGAACAACATGCTTATGAACAGCTGGAGCAGATTTTAGCCCAGCAACGTTTGTTATATACGCAAAGCGTGCAGGAACTGCGTGCCCAATTAAAACCTGATCAGCCCTGTATGGTGTGTGGCAGTCATGCACATCCTTTTGTTCAGGGACAACATGAGCTGCTGGAACAAAGCCTGCACCAACTCCAGGAACAGCAATTACAGCAAGCCAAACAACAGCTCGATCAGCTGCTTCAAACCCAGCAACAGAAATGGATTGAAATCTCAAAGCTGCAAACTGTGATTGAACAGCAACAGCAGCGCGTGAAAGCATTACAACAGCAAATTCAGCAGCAACAGATTGCATGTACAACTCAGCTGGCGACTTTAGGGGTTATTGCTGATAACGAAAACGATTTAAATCATTTAACCCAACTTTTAAAAGATCACAAAAATGGCAACTTGCAGCAGATTGAACAGTTGCAACAACAAGAACAGCAGTTACAGCAGTTATTACAGCAATGGCGTCAGCAGCAACAGCACTTGCATCAACTGCAATTGGTTCTGCAACAGCGCGCACAATTGGCCCAGTTCATTCAGCCTATCATCAATGTATTACCTGAGCATTATTCATCTCAGGATCCAATAAAATGGTTATCTACACTGCAGCAACAGTTACAACAGCGTATGCAACATTTAGGTGCGCAAAAGCAATTGGAAGCTGAGCTGCAAGCACAGCAACAAGCAGTTGATAAAACCCAATATCAGCTGCAAGTTGAACAGCAGAACTTTGCTCAATGCCAGCAGTCTCTGGAACATCTCATCCAGCAAGGTAAAGACCTGCGCCAGCAACTAGCCGAATTGACCGAGCAATATGCAGGACAAGTATATCGGGTGGCTGCAGAGTGGCAGATGACTTTGGATCAGCAAACCAAGGCCTTGCAACAGCAACTGGAAATCCAGCGACAACAAACCAGTCAGGCAGAAAAACAGCTACATCAGGCCGATCTTAAGCTACAGGATTTCATAACCCAACAGCAGCAGCTTGATCAGCAGCTTGAGCAATATCAGCAGAGTATTCAGGCTTGGCAGCAAGTCCATCCACAGGTGAGCACAGAACAGATTAGCCAATGGTTAGCTATCGATCTCGCCAGCCATCAGCGTATCCGTCAGGATCTGGCCAATCAGAAACAGGCATTGGAAAATGCCAAAACCGCATGGCAGTTACTCGAAGAACAATATCAGGTGCATTTAAAACTACAGCCTGAACATGAATTTGAGGACATTGAACAAAAACTTGCTGTGCTGATACAGGAAAAGACAGCAAAACAAGAAGCCCTGAATGAGACCGATGCCAAACTGCGCATGAATACCAACAACCAAAGCACGTATACCAAATATCAGCATCAAATTGAGCAGATTAAGGCTGAAGAATATCGCTGGGGCCGGATTTATGACTTAATTGGACATAAAGAAGGTACCAAATTCCAGAAAATTGCTCAGGAACATCATCTGGATATTCTGGTTGAATATGCCAACCAGCAGCTTCAGCCTTTGGCTCCACGCTATCAGCTGTACCGTATTCCGAACAGTCTGAGTTTGGCGATTATTGACCTGGATATGAACAGTGAGGTCCGCCCCGTACTTTCCCTGTCCGGTGGGGAAACTTTTCTGGTATCACTGGCATTAGCCTTAGCCATTGCCAACATGGCCTCTGGTTCGATGAAGCTGGAATCGCTGTTCATTGATGAAGGTTTTGGTACGCTCGACCCAGCGTCTTTACATATGGTGATGAATGCACTGGATCATCTGCAAAGCCAGGGTCGTAAAGTCGTGCTCATTTCGCATGTTCAGGAAATGCATGAACGGATTCCAGTCCAAATTCAGGTTAAACCAGTCGGCTCTGGCGCCAGTACCATTCAGATTATAGGCTAGCGCACATGAATATGACTTCACGCAGATTTTCAGCTGAATTCAGCTTACAACTGGAAAGCTTGCGTGGAGTGAGTGCGATTGTGGTGCTATTCAGTCACTGCTTTCAGGCGTTTATCGCCCCTTTTGATTTAACCCTCTATTCCTGGGTTCGGCTGCTGGGTCAGGCCGCGGTGATGATGTTCTTTGCTTTAAGTGGTTATCTGATCGGAACCTCTATACAAAATAATATCCAGCAAAACAGCCAGTTTAATCTGTCTCACTATATCCAGCAGCGCTGCCACAGGATTTTGCCGCCTTTCCTGTTTGCCCTCGCTCTGACCTTGATCTTATATATTCTGGCACCTTATTTCTTTAGTTCTCATAGTCATCAGTTTCAGAACAGTTTTGGCATAATGATTCGCACCACCTATAGTCTGGAGTGGGACAATTTTCTGGGTTCATTATTCTTTTTAAATGGCTTTGTGACGCCCACCCTATCTGCCAATGCGCCATTATGGAGTTTAAGTTTTGAAGTCTGGTTTTATGTGCTGGCAGGCTTTTTGCCTTTTTTAAAACACTCCGCTATTGCCAGACTCGGTTTTGCTTTAGTGTTCATTACACTTACAGCCCTTAACCCCCAGTTTTTGATTTATTTTCTTTTATGGTTGACAGCCTTTGCCAGTTCATTTGCTCATATTCAACACTATGTCTTAAATCATTTAAATTCACTTAAACTGGGCTGCTTGAGTGTGGCCTTTTTTATTGCCTGTATGGACGCCTATAACTTTCATATCATCGATCAGGTCAAGATTTATCGTGGCAACTATTTTGTGCCATTTAACATGTTGATGGGATTGGCTTTTGTCTGCTGGCTGATTCAACTGCAACAACAGCTCAGTCACTATCAACCGGTCTGGATAAAGTCCGCGAGTTTTTCCTATACCCTCTATGTCACTCATTTTCCTTTACTGCTGTTTATTTTGGGCTGCTTTCCACAAAGCCGTGCTTATGGTCTAGGGGGAGCTGTTCTGGCTCTAGTTGCGACTATGCTGGTTTTAGTTCTACTGGCTAGCTTAATGGCAAAATTCCTCGAACCACAAAAAAGAAAAGCGTTATCCAACTCAATGCCATAACGCTTTTTTTTAACAATCCTGAAAATACGGATCTGTTAATCTTTTTTAGGACGTGTACCAAACAAGGCTGTGCCGACACGCACCATGGTTGAACCTGCGGCAATCGCTTCGGTCATATCGCCTGACATCCCCATACTCAAAGTATCCCAATCCTCAGGTTGAGCATGTCGCGTTTTAACCGCTTCGAACAAAGCCTTGGCATCGGCAAAAGCCGCCGTATTATGTGGCGCCGGAATCACCATCAACCCGCGCAGACGTAGTTTAGCTAATTGGCTGATTTGTGCTACCAGATCCGCTACTTCTTCTGGCTGACAGCCATCTTTAGTATCCTGCCCGTCGATATTCACCTGAAGACAGATATTTAGGGGTGCTTGATCATCTTCACGCTGACTGGACAGACGTTCAGCAATAATCAGACGATCTACCCCATGTACCCAGTCAAACTTTTCTGCCAGATGCTTGGTCTTGTTCCGCTGAACATGCCCAATGAAATGCCATTCAATCTCTAGATCCTGCAACTTTTCAATTTTATCTAGCGCTTCCTGTAAATAGTTTTCACCAAAACTGCGCTGTCCGGCTGCATACATTTCCGCCAACATTTCTGCTGGATGTGTCTTTGAAACAGCCAGCAGCTGCACGGTCTGTTCATCACGACCAGCCTGCTGACATGCAGTGTGGATTTGGGCCAATACCTGATCTCGTGCGAGTTGCATCATTTTCATTGACGGAGTTCTCATTTCGTTCATGTTTTTTTCCCTTGCTCCCCAACTAAGTGTTGGTTAAGCTGTGGGAAAGCCTTATTATTCTATCAAAATAAATAACATTTAAATGACTCTGGGGACTTTATGGACATTACAGAATTATTAGCATTTTCTGCTAAAAATGGCGCGTCGGATTTACACTTGTCTGCGGGGATGCCACCACTGATTCGTGTTGATGGTGAGGTTCGTCGTATTAACCTGCCTGCTCTGGAACACAAAGAAGTGCACAAGCTGGTTTACGATATCATGAACGATAAACAGCGCCGTGACTATGAAGAAAATCTTGAAACTGACTTTTCCTTTGAAGTTCCTGGCGTGGCCCGTTTCCGTGTCAACGCATTTAACCAGAACCGCGGTGCCGGTGCCGTATTCCGTACCATTCCATCTAAAGTCCTGACCATTGAAGATCTGGGCATGGGCCAAATCTTTAAAGATATCTGTGAATATCCACGTGGTCTGGTGCTGGTGACAGGTCCAACCGGTTCAGGTAAATCAACGACGCTGGCAGCGATGCTGGACTATATTAATGATAACCGTTATGACCACATCCTGACCGTCGAAGATCCAATCGAATTTGTACACCAATCAAAAAAATGTCTGATCAACCAGCGTGAAGTGCATCGTGATACCCATGGTTTTAATGAAGCATTACGTTCTGCATTACGTGAAGACCCAGATATTATCCTGGTCGGTGAGATGCGTGACCTTGAAACCATCCGTCTAGCGCTCACCGCTGCGGAAACTGGTCACCTGGTGTTCGGCACCCTGCATACCACCTCAGCGGCAAAAACCATTGACCGTGTGATTGACGTATTTCCGGCAGAAGAAAAAGACATGGTTCGTGCCATGCTGTCTGAATCACTACAAGCGGTTGTTTCACAAACCCTGCTGAAGAAAAATGGCGGTGGTCGTGTGGCTGCACATGAAATCATGATCGGTATTCCTGCAATCCGTAACCTGATCCGTGAAAACAAAGTCGCTCAGATGTACTCTGCAATTCAGACCGGTGCCAACTATGGTATGACCACACTGGATCAGAGCCTGAAAACACTGGTATCTAAAGGCGTGATCAGCCCACAAGTTGCACGTACTGCTGCTAAACAGCCTGAATCATTCTTATAAAAAATTAATTTTATTGGGGTTTTATCATGGACTTTAACGGCTTACTCAATTATATGGTAGAGAAAAAGGCTTCGGATCTGTTCATCACAGCCGATGTCGAACCCTCTATCAAAGTTAACGGTCAGATTGTACCGATTGGTTCAGTAAAATTGCCGGGGCCGGCTGTGGGACAACTGCTGAACTCGATCATGAGCGAAAAGCAGCGTAAGGAATTTGCCGAAACGCGTGAATGTAACTTCGCGATCAGCACTCCGGACAAGTCCACGCGTTTCCGTGTCAGTGCTTTCCAGCAGCGTGATGAACCGGGGATGGTGCTACGTCGGATTGAAACTGTGATTCCCACCATGGATGAACTCAAGTTACCGCCAATTCTGAAAGAACTGGCGATGACCAAACGAGGCATCATTATTTTTGTCGGGGCAACCGGTACAGGTAAATCAACCTCGCTGGCATCTTTGGTCGGTTATCGCAATGAAAACTCCAAGGGTCATATCATTACCATTGAAGATCCGATTGAATTCATTCACCAACATAAGGGCTGTATTATTACTCAGCGCGAAGTCGGGATCGACACAGATTCATTTGAAATTGCCCTGAAAAATACCCTGCGTCAGGCACCAGATGTGATTCTGATTGGTGAGATCCGTTCACGTGAAACCATGGACTATGCCATTGCCTTTGCAGAAACCGGTCACCTGGTCTTTGCCACGCTGCATGCCAACAACGCTAACCAGGCCATTGACCGGATTATTCACTTCTTTGAAGCAGACCGGCATAACCAACTGTTTATGGACCTGTCTTTAAACATGAAAGCCATTGTGGCGCAGCAGCTGATCCCAACCATTGATGGTACAGGCCGTCGTGCCGCAATTGAGATCCTGATCAACTCACCTTTAGTTTCAGATCTGATCCGTAAAGGTGATGTGCATGAAATTAAAGACTTGATGAAGCGTTCGCGTGAACTGGGCATGCAGACCTTTGACCAGGCACTGTATGACCTGTATAAGGCCAAACAGATCAGCTACAAGGATGCGCTGAAACATGCCGATTCTCCGAACGATCTACGTCTGCAAATCAAGCTAGCAGAAGAAGGCGGTGCACATCTAATGAATGCCGGCAGCAATATTACCTTTGATGGACAATCTTAAGATTAAATCATAAACCTCATATAAAAAAACAGGCTTCAAATGAAGCCTGTTTTTTTATGTCCAAGAAAACCTGGCATTATTTTTTACGATAAGCGTCCTGACATTCAGGTTCATCACAGTAACCATACAGATTCAGTGAGTGGCCTGTTAATTCAAAGCCGAATTTTTTCGCAACTTCGTGCTGTTCATGTTCAATTACGTCATTGGTGAATTCAACAACTTTATTGCAGTTTTGACATACCAGGTGATCATGGTGATCATCCTGCATAATTTCAAATACAGAATGATTATTTTCAAAGTGGTGACGCTGAATAATGCCTGCTGCTTCAAACTGTGTTAACACACGATATACAGTTGCAAGACCCACATCTTCCCCTTGATCGAGTAAAGTCTTGTAGATATCTTCCGCGCTTAAATGGTGCTGACGTGAGTTTTCTAATAGTTCTAATATTTTAATTCTAGGCAGGGTAACTTTCAGTCCAGCTTTGCGTAAATCTTGATTTGAAATAGGCATGTAAAAAGGTCTCTCAACAAAATTAAAGTTGGAATATGCAACAAAGTTTAGATGCAGTATGATCTATCCTTGGATCAAATGCATCATAATTAATTTGGGATAGTGTAGCAAAATGCAAAAAATCATGTTGACGTTATTCGTCACTTCATTGCTCGTCGGCTGTTCGACCTTAGGTGTGTACAAAGTTGATATTCCTCAAGGAACACCTTTAACTCAAGCACAAGCCTCTAAAATCCAGGTGGGAATGAGCCACCAACAAGTCCGCTTCCTACTTGGCAGCCCAACAGTGACAGATCCTTTAAATCCATTACGCTGGGACTACATCTACAATTATACCCCAGGAACCTATGCTAAAAAAGCCAACATTCCTGCTGCACGTGGTCAGCACTTAAAAATCTACTTTAATCCAAACGGTATTGTGGAACGTATTGAAGGTCTAGAAACCATTCCAGCGTCACAACCCGGTTTACCTGGTTCGAAAGAAGCGATTCTGACAGCGCCACCACTATAATCGCTTTTCCATAAAAAAACCCCTGTATTTCTAGGGGTTTTTCTAATTAACTGCATAGGTTTGTCAAATTAATGGCATTTTGCTGTTTTTATGAAGCATTTGATCAGCTTCAGGATTGCCACAGCTTCGATCGGTTACCTTTAATGTAACGTCCTACAGGATTTTGCGCTGCACGTTTACGACGTATATCCTTAGGATTAATGGTCAACGCACGGTAAATTTCTACTCGATCCCCAGCATTTAAAAGCTGTGCATGATCCTGCAAGTGCACGCCAAATATTCCCAGATTTAAAGATTCAGGCAATTCCACCTGATCGCGGATGCCGCTTGCAGCAATCGCATCCAGTGCAGTCATGCCCTGCTGAAATGGCACTGCAATATGAAACTGTTGCTCAGGGGCAGCATATGCCACCCAAATCAACGCTGACTGATTCATCAGAACCACTGCCCTAACACTGCAATAATCGCAACAACGATCGACACGGGTAATACCACTCGAACTGCAATTCGCCAGATGTTATAGAATGCTTCCGAACTGAAATTCATTGATTTACGAAGATGACTGATTTTCATGATCCAGCCGGCAAACAAGGTATAGATCAGACTGATCACCAAGCCCCATAGGATTAGCAAACTATTAAAGACCGGCGTGATATTTGGAATCAACCAGACCAGTGTCGCAACCGCTACAATTGCCCATTGAATAATGACATTGATCTGACGCTGTTGCAGCTGCTCACGTGCCATCTGTAACATCAGTGCAGCCGCAACTACAATCGCAGCAACCAAGGCAAATGCAGGTACTTCAGCTTTTACCGCGAAGAAACCAAAAGCAATCACTGCAAGCAGTTGTGCAATCCAGATCGGTAATACAGTTTTGGTCGCAACATCCTGCTGCTTCACCGCAGCCAGACTAGACTGCCAATACAGCCCCATACCTAAACCACTGGCAACCAGTGCCAGGACCGTTGCATTGCCCCATTCAGAAAACTGTAACGGAGTGACTTGCCATTCAGGCAGTGCTGTACCCATGACATTAGCAAGGATTAAAGATGCGATCACGCCAACTGTCGTAATTCCCACCAGAATCAGACGCGGAATTAAAGACAGGAGCAAAGCTATAATTGCTAATCCAGCCAGGATCAACGGTTGTTGTACTTCAATATTGGCAATCGACACCACATTGGCAGCATGATTCAGCATGGCACCAGCAAGGAATGGAATAAACACCACAGCCAGCCAACCGACAATACGCCAGCGCTGCGAACTGTCTGCCTCACGGGTCAGACTCGACAATGCCTGTAATGCGGTCGTTTTGGAACGTTTCGCTAAAGCAATTTCCAGATAACAAACTGGAAGCGCCAGGATCAGCATTGTCGCCAACCACAACATCCAGAAATCAAGCTGACGATCAATCTGAATACCTGTTATTGGTGCGAGGGTCGCAATAATAAGAAAGGATAAACAAAAAGCCATCAGAGGCGATAACCATTTTGACATAGTATTGTCCTGCATGATGCATTCCTATAAAAATCTAGCGCTATTTTGCCTTGCATAGCGGTGAAAATCAAAAACAAAAAGCAAACCACCCGAAGATGATTTGCTGCGCAAAATGATCATTAGACTTTAATTTTTGTTATAGGGGAAAATTACTTTATGAGAAAAAACGAGCGAACCAGTTTTTGCCCTTTTTCTTTTCTTTTTCTTTGATCAGGCCGATCATATTTTCCTTCACCGCATCCACATAATCCGCGTCATCATGCTGAATATGGTTGATCAGCCATTTCGATAATACTTCATGTAATTCAGCTTCAATCGAATGTCCTATTTCAAAACGGTCACGATAGGATTCAATTTTCTTGATGAACAGATCATGCACACGTTTATGCGGAACACGATATTTATAACCCGCTTCTTCCTGAAGTGATTCTTCAAAAGTGAAATGCGATTGTGTGTAATCGATAATATTTTCTAGAATTTGCTTAATACGCGCACGATCTGTATTGACATCAATTTCGTCGATTTCATTAATATAATCGAGAATTCGTTTATGCTGATCGTCAATCACATCGATACCAGTATTGTATTCTGGAACCCATTTCATCTTCATTACGACCACCTATAAATATTGAGGATTTATCACATAAATTAAAGCATATAGATTATTGATTTAAATAAAAATAAAGTGAATTAGTCGGCTTTAGAGCTAAAATTGTATTTTTCTTGTTAAGTGTTTGTTATACATAATTAAAAATAATTTATTCCGAGCAAAAAGATCAGATATTAATTAACCAATAAGAGCTATAAGCTATTATTAATCTTTGCTTTTTACATGACTATTAAACAAAAAAGACAGCACTTTTATACTGTCTTTTTAGTTTCGAGATTAATACTGATCTGCACGTGTCACCCGTTTTAGCGAAGGATCCAGTCGCTCACGTTCCAGACGTTCCACATGGGTTAGTTGAGAACGTACTTTTGCTCCATGCTGGAACAGAATCATCTCACCGGGCTGAAAGGCAGTCCATTCTTCATTCTGGGTCAATGGCTCCGTCGTAATCACCGCGACACGATCCTCGGGTGTAGTCACCTGGCTAAAATCGACTTCAACTTCGATATCAATAAGTTGTGCAGGCTTAAACGGATATTCACGCACCAGCCAGTGTAGCTTGGTAATGGCATAGGTAAACAGCGCCTGACCATTGGACAAGCAGAAATTAAAAGTACCATGCTCGGCAATGGATGGCGAAATCTCGGTCAGTAGATCAAAGATCTGATCCTGTTTCGGTTCATGATAACCAAAGCGCTTTACCAGCTGATCGAGCAGATAACAGAAAGCACGTTCACTGTCGGTATTACCGACTGGCGTAAAACGGCCTGAGAGCTCTGGAAAGAAATTATGCAGATCACCATTATGCGCGAAGATCCACTGACGTCCCCACAGCTCGCGACTAAAAGGATGCGAATTTTCCAGATTAATTTTACCCTGAGTCGCCTTACGGATATGCGCAATCACATTCCTGGATTTGATTGGATAATTGCGGATCAGCTCGGCAATCGGTGATTCAACCGCAGACTGGTTATCGACAAATAAACGGCAGGCTTTGTCTTCAAAGAAAGCAATCCCAAAACCATCGGCATGATCTGAAGTAATCCCTGCGCGCTGGGAAAAGCCTCGAAATGAAAAGGTAATATCCGTCGGTGTCGCACAATTCATTCCAAGCAGCTGGCACATAATCTTCATTCAGGTATCGGGGTATTTATGCAGTTATTGTGCATGAGTCCATAGGGCTTTTCAAATCTTGATCCATTCAATATTATGCGCTAAAAATGCTAAAGAATGCTTTTTTATGCTTTATTTTAGAAAACAGATCAATCTGGCTCAAGCTATTTTTTGAAATGACGATGTTCTACTAAGGAAAAATTATTCGTATTTCAGAAGATAAGACCTAAAAATAAAAGGCATAAAAAAGAGCCTCAACTGAGACTCTTTTCAATCATTGAATTAATGATGGGCTGACTTTACACGGTTGGTAATCAATGTACCCACACCATGATCAGTAAAGATTTCTAGCAGGCTGGCATGCGGTACACGACCATCCACAATATGCGCACTCACCACACCACCTTTCACCGCATCAAGCGCACAACCCACTTTTGGAATCATACCACCGTAAATGACTCCAGTTTCGATTAAACGGTCGACTTCTTGTGTGCTTAAACCTGTCAGCAAATTTTTATTTTCATCCAATACCCCTGTGATATTGGTCAATAAAATCAGCTTTTCTGCACCCAATGCTTCAGCGACTTTACCGGCCACCAAATCTGCATTGATATTATAGGTATTGCCTTCTTCATCCACACCTAGTGGTGCAATCACAGGAATAAAATCGCTATTGGTAAACATTTCCAGTACGTCAGTTTTGACACCAACCACTTCACCCACCAGACCTAAATCAATTTTCTGGATTGAACCATCTTCTGCTGTTTTTTCCATCAGCAGTTTTTGTGCACGGATCAGGTTACCATCTTTACCGGTCAAACCAATGGCACGTCCACCATGTTTGTTGATCAGATTAACGATGGATTTGTTTACGCTCCCGCCAAGCACCATTTCAACGATTTCCATGGTTACAGGATCAGTAACACGCATGCCGTCAATACGTTCAGATTCACGGCCCAGCTGTTTCAGCATAGAATCGACTTGAGGACCGCCACCATGTACTACGATCGGATTCAGACCTACAGTTTTCAGCAACACGATGTCACGAGCAAATGAACTCTCCAGCTCAGGATCGGTCATTGCGTTACCGCCATATTTCACCACTAGGGTTTTACCCGCAAAGCGTTGAATATACGGCAAAGCTTCAGTCAGAATTTGTGCTTTGTCGATGCCTGTCTGTTGATTTGGCATTCGCCTCTCCTTATTGAGCATCTAAAATATCTTGGGCGATCGCTGGATAGCGGTCACGTAACATCGAAACGAACAGGTGACGAATTTCATTCAGGCGGCTCTGATTTTCCGCATCAAAACGCACTGTGAAGTATTCACCTGTATTGGATGCTCGAATGATGCCAAAACCATCATCAAAATCAAGACGTATACCGTCAATTTTACTAATTTGCGCGTTTAATTTACCTGATTGTGCTTCAACAAAGTCAAGTAATTCTAGTGGCTTAATCTGATGCGTCGAAATATAGAGGTCTTCAGTACCCGTACGTTTGGGATAACGTGCCAGTGCTTCTGCCAGTGTCTGTCCAGTTTGATCCAGATACTCCATGACTCTGAGTGCCGCATAAACACCATCATCATAACCGCCGCCACGGCCATCATTGAAGACATAGTGTCCGGCATATTCACCACCGAAAATTGCCTGTCCTTTAGAATTCGCCAGATACTTCCGCAGGAAAGAACTTCCTGTGCGGATCATGACCGGCTTAGCACCCAGCGCTTGTACCGTATTACGAACGAGGGTAGAACATTTCACATCAAAGACAAATTCTTTATTAGCCTGATCTTTAAGACAAATTTCAGCACATAGGCATAACAGCTGATCAGCCGTAATCACCTGTCCTTCCGCATCGATAAGTACCAGGCGATCGCCATCACCATCTAGGGCAATTCCAATGTCGGCTCCTGTTTCTAAAACCTTTGCTTTTAACAGCTGCAAATGAGCTTCCTGAGACGGATCCGGCGCATGATCGGGAAAATGACCGTTCGCTTCAGTTCTTATTGTCGTCAGATCACAGCCTAGCTTGTTCAACACCAAAGCCGCGCAGCGTCCAGCTGAACCATTCAGACCATCCAGCACGACCCGATAACGGCGTTTCAGCTGAATATCATTGAGAATGGACTGCTGATATTTGAGGCAATATTCTGGAATAATCTCATGCTCAATCCAGTCTACCTGTTGCAGTTGCTCTGAATAATATTTTTGAGCTTCCTGTCCTACTGCCTGAATCATTTCAGGACATGGGGGTTGATTATCAATCAACCACTTGATGCCATTATCTTCTCGTGGATTATGGCTCGCAGTGATCATGATGCCATTACCATCAAATTCACGTGACGTGTAATACAGCATCGGACTAGAACAGCAGCCAATAATTTGCGCTTCAATCGCATAATACTGGCTTAATATGCGTTGAATAATATGGGCATAGGTCGGACTCGATAGCCTCGCATCATAACCAATTGCGACACGTGTCTGTCCCGCAGCTTGATACTGCTGGGCCAAGCCATGTGCAATGGCATTTACCATGCTGACATTGAGTAAACTAACCTTACCGCGAATGTCATAAGCACGAAAGATTTGCATGGGGAATGGATGATGCATGAATCCCATAGATCGTAATTTCACTGCTAAATAGGAGAATATAAGTTCAGAAATCAGGTCTAATCACCATGATGTGAAACTTTAGTTTTTTTGTTCTAGGACAACGTACTTTTAGCTGATTTCAGATAAATAATCAATTTAAAAAATATAACGAATGGATAAATGCTAGCTGAAAAACGGGATAAATCTTATTCTATCAACCCTTAAAAAAGCCCACATTTGATTGAATGTAGGCTCTTTTTTAAATTAGTTCTTGCCAGTATGACCAAAGCCGCCTGCACCACGCTCAGTGGCTTCAAACTCATTCACAATATCGAACTGTGCTTGAACCACTGGGACAAGTACATACTGTGCCAGTCGTTCACCTGGTTCCAGGCTAAATGCAGTCTGACTGCGATTCCATACCGAAACCATGAGTTCGCCTTGATAATCCGAATCAATCAGACCCACTAGATTACCCAGTACTATGCCGTGTTTATGACCCAGACCAGAACGTGGCAGGATCAGGCCCGCAAATGCAGGATCTTCGATATAAATAGCCAGACCAGTTTTCACCAGAACTGTTTGACCTGGTTGAATCACGGTGGTTTCGTTCACGCATGCACGAAGGTCGAGTCCTGCAGAACCTGTGGTTGCATAATTTGGCATAGGCCATTCATTGCCAAGGCGTGCATCAAGGACTTTCACCTGTACTTTCATCATTTTATTCCTGTAGAAAAATATCAATAGATTAATTACTTAAATTTTAACGCTTAATCAGTGCGCGCAAATTATCCAGATAATGTTGTGCCTGCTGTTTCGGATCAATATTGCCAGCCAGCTTTTTCTTGCGACCCAACCATTCCAGCTCATCTTCTGGCAATTCATCCAGGAAGCGGCTTGGCGTCATCTGCTTCATCTGACCACCGGCCTTACGCTGCTCAGCCAAGGTAATCGTCAAACCCTGACGGGCACGGGTAATGCCCACGTACATCAGACGGCGTTCTTCCTCAACGGTTTCTGCCGCGATCGAGTTTTTGTGTGGCAGAATCTCTTCTTCCAGACCAATCAGATAGACATAAGGGAATTCCAGACCTTTAGACGCATGTAAGGTGAGCAGATTAACCTTGTCAGTATCTTCCGCTTCCTGTTGCTGTTCCAGCATATCCAGCAGCACCATTTTACGGATCACACTTTCAATATTCTTTTCATCCACATCTTCAGCACGGTTAATCAGGCTCTGGATACTGCTATATAGAACTTCAATATTGTCGAGCTTGGTTTTTTCCTGCGCCGGGGTTGCTGCCGATTCCTTGATGTAGTCAATATAGCCGGCTTCCACCATCATCTGGCGGATAATCGGCACTGGTTCATCATCATCCAGCAGATTGCGGGTAAAGTTATTGATGAAGTCTGCAAATTCGGCCAGCTGAGTCGTGGCTTTCTTTGGCATCGCCATGGTCAGACGCTGGTCAGCTGCCGCAGCCAAAAGCGATAGATTATTTTCCTGCGCAAACAGACCTAATTTTTCCAGCGTCACCGGGCCGATGGCGCGTTTCGGTGTATTGATGATACGCAGGAAGGCACTGTCATCTTCCGGGTTAATGATCAGACGCAGGTAACTCATGACGTCTTTGATTTCGGCACGCGCAAAGAAAGACTGACCTCCCGAGAGCTTGTAAGGAATCTGCATCTGACGCAGCTGGGTTTCCAGAATACGTGCCTGAAAATTCCCGCGATACAAAATCGCGTAGTCTTTCCAGTTTTTACCATTCATCAGCTTATGCGTAATGAGATCTTTCACCACGCGTTCGGCTTCATCATCATCATTACGGCAAGTGATGACACGGATCACTTCACCATGGCCTTTGTCTGACCAGAGTTTTTTATCAAAGATATGCGGATTATTGCCAATAACGGTATTCGCCGCTTTTAGAATACGACTGGTTGAACGGTAGTTCTGTTCCAGCTTGATGACTTTCAGATTCGGGAAATCCTGTTGTAACAGCGCCATGTTTTCCGGTTTAGCACCACGCCAGGCATAGATCGACTGGTCATCATCACCTACCGCAGTGAACTGGCCCATCACGCCCACCAGCAACTTCACCAGAATATACTGGGCGGTGTTGGTATCCTGATATTCATCCACCAACAAATAACGCACACGGTTCTGCCATTTATCACGCACTTCGGCATTTTCCTGTAGCAAACGCGTTGGCATCACAATCAGGTCATCAAAGTCGACGGCGTTATAAGCACGCAAGTTACGTTCATACAATTGATACAAATGTGCAAACTGGACATCTTCCTGAGTTTCACAGGTGGTATGGGCCTGCTCTGGCGGAATCAGATCGTTTTTCCAGTCGG
Organism: Acinetobacter sp. ASP199; assembly: GCF_022700675.1. NCBI lineage: Bacteria > Pseudomonadati > Pseudomonadota > Gammaproteobacteria > Moraxellales > Moraxellaceae > Acinetobacter > Acinetobacter sp. ASP199. The sequence goes on along the minus strand of NZ_CP062182.1, from coordinate 701,472 downwards.
AAATCATTTTCATCGCTTTTGCGATCAGTTCCTTGCTTTCTGCGCCGGATAAATTATCACGGTGCATCAGGTCCATCAGAATACGCTTGCAGTCATCTGCATCCAGAATCGAAAAATTATTTTTCAGCGGTGTATGTTTAAGTTCTAAACGTAATAGATTTAGACCAAAGGTATGGAAAGTCGATACTGATAAGCCTTTACCTTCCTCACGGGTGAGCAACTTACCCACACGCTCTTTCATTTCACGTGCGGCTTTGTTGGTAAAGGTCATGGCAGTAATACGGTGTGCCGGAATGCCACAATGCTTGACCAAGTAGGCGATTTTTCTTGTGATTACTGAAGTCTTACCTGAACCCGCACCGGCAAGCACTAACAAGGGTCCTTGAGTGTATTTCATGGCTTCAAGTTGCTTGTCATTTAACTGACTGGCGAGTGACATAGTGCTTCCTCTTCTAGATTCGGCTCCGATTATAGTCGGCTCAAGCTCAGTTTCCTAATTGAAAATTCATTTTCCTGCATCATATTTCAGACATAAAAAAACCACCCGAAGGTGGTCTTTTTGCAATTCAGATCTTACTGAACAGCATATACCGCAATCTCAACACGACGGTTTTGTTCTTTACCCGCTGCAGTTGTGTTGTCTGCGATTGGGTTCGCTGAACCTAAACCTTGAGCATTAATACGTGTACGTGCTACGCCTTGACCAGCAAGGTAGTTCGCAACAGATTGCGCACGTGCTTGAGACAATGGCAGGTTGATTGAATCATTACCAGTGCTGTCAGTATAACCAGTTACCAAAATACCGCTTTGGCTATCTTCAGTTAGAACTTGAGCAACCTTGTTCAATGTTGCATAAAAGTTTGGTTTGATATTTGATTTGTTGGTATCAAATGTAATCGCGCCTGGCATTACTAGGTTGATCGAACCGTCTGGATTACGGTTTACATCTACACCTGTACCTGCTGTAGCTTGACGTAATTTTTTCTCTTTATTGTCAAGGTAAACACCCGCTGCACCACCCACTACTGCACCAATTGCAGCTGCACGGTTGTTTTGACGGCTAGTGTTTGCATTGCCTTTAGAAATACCATAACCCGCCGCAGCACCAATTACTGTACCTAAAGCTGCTTTGTCGTATTCAATACCACCAAGGTTATTACCAGTAGTTTGACAACCTGTAAGTGCTACCGCCCCTGCTACAGCTGCTGTAATTAACAATGCACGCATCGCATGCCTCCTTAACTTGTTTTGTTGTATTTGAAGAATAATGGTCAATAATTCAATTAATAACCATATCTGATTTGTTAATAATAAATCTTTTCGTAACTATTTGTAATGTTTATGTGTAACCAAAACGGTTAACTTCATCACATTTCCTCCATAGTTCTCATTCGGCACTTTTCTATTTCAGATTGAGAACGTATATTGTTAATAATATGACAAAATTTAGTCGATTTTCAGCTTAGGACAGGGTTATATGTCGTCGGAAAGTAAAAAACAACCTATATTAAAAAAAATTGCACGTGGCCTGACAGTGACTTCAGTAATGACGGGAAGCACCTTTTTCCATGGACCGCCAGTACTGGCTTTGGGTCTGACCAAACTAGTCAAAAAGTCATCTAAAATTGATGAAACCAATATCAAGATTACCAACAGCTGGCTTGGCGTAAACAACTGGCTGATTGAAAATGTCCTTAAAAATACCCAATGGACCATTAGCATCGATGAATCTCTGGATCTGAATATGCAGGGGCGCTACCTGATGAGCTGTAATCATCAGAGCTGGGTCGACACGACGGTTAATCAATACTTCGGCTTAACCCGTATGCCATTGACCCGTTTCTTTACCAAATGGGAACTGATCTTTATCCCATTTGTCGGACAGGCATTTAAAATCCTCGGTTTCCCGATGATGAAGCGTCACACCAAGGAACAGATTGCCAAAAATCCTGCGCTAAAAGACCGCGATATGGATGAAGCGCGTAAATCCTGCCAGCAGTTGCTGAGTCAGCCATTTACCCTGCTCAATTATCTGGAAGGTACCCGTTTTACCCAGGAAAAACATGACCAGCAACAGTCCCCGTATAAACATCTGTTAAAACCAAAAGCCGGTGGCTTGGCACTGGCATTGAATATTCTGGGTGACCGTATTGATGCATTTGTAGACATGACCATCGTTTATCCGGACGGTGTACCAGGTTATGGTGAATTCTGGCTGGGCGAAGTACCCCGTATTGCGGTAGATTTAAGAAAGATTGAACTCCCAGACTGGGTACTGGGCGGTAATTATGAAGAAGATGCTGAATACCGCGAGCATTTCCAGCAATGGGTTCATCAAATATGGACTGAGAAAGATCAGTTAATTGAGAAAATGAAGCAGGATCTGGCTCGAGCAGCCTGATGTACTGATCTGAGAGACTATGAAGCCAACTCCCCCAAAAACCAGCTCTAGCGCCTTTAAATTTTTCCGTGAAGGGACTTGGGGCTGGAAGGTCGCCCTGGCCTACGACATCTTTATGATGGTGTTAATCGTCATCAACCTGTTATGCCTGAGTGCCAATGCCATTTTAATGAGCGACTTTGGGCAATGGTTATTCGATTTCATACGTCTGCCTGAAATCCTGCAATTCTATAAAGCTGAACTGCGTCCCTGGGTGATTATTACCGAAGGCTGGTTTACCACCTTCCTGATTGGGGAGTTATTGGTGCGCTGGCTGATTGCCATGGTCTTGCGTCATCATGCCCGCTGGTGGTTCTTCCCCTTTATTCACTGGTATGAAATTCTCGCGATCCTGCCGCAATTCCGTTTTCTGCGTCTGCTCCGCGCAGTGGCAATCGGCTACAACCTGCATAGCCACGGTTTCAAGGTCATTCCATCGAGCTGGTATAAGCGTGGCAACTTCTATTACAACCTGATTATGGAAGAGCTGACCAGCCGTATTGTGGTTACCGTACTGGACGGAATTAAACGCGAACTGACCTCTAGCACCACACATCGTCAACTGATTGATGATCTGGTCGAGCATCACCGTCAATTATTTGCCACTGCTTTGGCAGATATCCTGCAAGAAACCTTAGGCAAGGAATTACAGGCACAGCGGTATATGATTGCCAAAAACGTCGGCCAGGTGGTGAATAAAGCCATTGAAGATACGCCTGAGCTGACCCAGTTGCTACGTCTGATACCAATTGTCGGTAGCCGCATCGAACAGCAGATTCAAAGTATTGGTCAACGCTTGGGAGAAAATATTACCCAAGGACTGATCGATCCATTTACCCATACTGATTACAGTAAAGATAACCCAACTTTTGCCATGATTTCAGAAAAGATCAGTCAGATCCAGATTGAACAAAATCCAAACATCGACAAACTGGTGGAGTCGGCTGTTTTTGAAACACTTGAGGCGATCCGCAAACAGGTCAAAATTAAACAGTGGCAGCAGATTTTGGAAGAAAATGAGCAAAATCAGCGTTCAACATACCTCTAATTCGGCATGAATAATGCTATTCTTTTTTATGGAATCTGATCGCATAAAAAAATAACCTGGATCGCTAGAGAATTAACGAAATTTGTTCTAGGATTTGCACTATTTACAACATTGCTTCGACATAAAATTTTATAAGTCAGAAGTATTAAGGAAGAACTATGGCTGATATACGGATTAAGGGCAGAATGGTCAATGCGATTCGCATTACCCTTGAAACAAATGATCATGATGCGATCCGCCAGCAATTAGCACCCAAATTACAAGCTGCATTTCCACCGGGCACCCTAGTGGTGATTGAAAGTACTGTCGAGCAGGAACTTATTGCGCTTATCCAGCTGTTGATCAGTCTGGATGTGCAACCGATGGCAGTGACTGAAGGTCCGCTTGCAGATCAGGCGCGTGCAATCCAGTTCCCGGTATTGCCGCCTGACCGTCAGCTGCAGGAAATCAAGGCAACCAAAGAACAGGTCATTGAAGTCAAACCTGAAGTTGTTAAGTCAGATGCCGGAACAGAAGAAGTTAAGGCAGCCCCTGTCATTGCTCATGTGACTTCCTACCATGATGAAATTCTGCGTACCGGTCAGTGCATTGTGCAGCATCATGGCGACATTATTATCAGTGCCAGCATCAACAGCGGTTCAGAAGTGATTGCCTCTGGCAATATTCATATCTATGGCAGTGCCCGTGGTCGTGTGATTGCTGGTGCAGGTGGCAATACTGCGGCCCGCATTTTCTGTCATGCACTGGAAGCAGAACTGATTTCTATTGCAGGTACCTATTGTGTTGCAGACGACATTCCACCGCATGTGGTGAAAAAGCCTGTGCATATTTACTTGAATGATCAACTAGAGCTTGTATTTGAAGCTCTAGAATTTTAATGTATAAATAAACACCAAAACCCTATGTTAAATAGGGAATTTAAACCATAACAGGAGTGGATTCGGTGGCGAAAATTGTTGTCGTAACGTCAGGCAAAGGTGGTGTAGGTAAAACTACAACAAGTGCATCTTTTGCAACAGGTTTAGCCCTACGTGGCCACAAAACTGTTGTTATCGACTTTGACGTGGGTTTACGTAACCTTGACTTGATCATGGGTTGTGAACGCCGCGTTGTTTATGATTTTGTGAATGTTTTAAATAACGAAGCACGATTACAACAAGCGCTTATTCGCGATAAGGATATTGAGAACTTATATATTCTGCCAGCGTCTCAAACACGTGATAAAGAAGCCCTCACTGATGAAGGTGTGGCACGTGTAATGGATGAACTGTCGCAGGAATTTGACTACATTATTTGTGATTCACCTGCTGGGATCGAACGTGGTGCCATCATGGCCATGTACCATGCTGATGAAGCCATCATTGTAACTAATCCTGAAATTTCTTCAGTACGTGACTCTGACCGCATCATTGGTATGCTCGATAGCAAGACCAAGAAAGTGGAACAAAACGAAGGTCGCATCCGTAAACATCTGTGTATCACACGTTTCAATCCAGAACGTGCAGATAAACAAGAAATGTTAACGATTGACGATATTTCTAAAGATATTTTACGTGTACCAACACTTGGCGTCATTCCTGAATGCCCTAGCGTTCTTCAAGCGTCTAATGAAGGGAAACCGGTCATTAACTTTACCGAATCTGCAGCGGGTCAAGCGTATGATGACCTTGTTGCTCGTTTCCTTGGAGAAGAACGCCCTTATCGTCACATTGAAGTGAAACCGAAGGGTTGGTTAGCACGATTATTTGGAGCGTAAACATGGCAGGATTTTGGAGTAAGCTTTTTAGCAGCGAAGAAAAACCAACGAGCGCTCAAACCGCAAAAGATCGTTTAAAAGTTATCGTTGCCTCTGAACAAGGTCTTGGTCGTCGTTTAAGCCAGGACAAAATTGATCAAATGAAAAAAGAGATCATGCAAGTCGTGAACCGTTATGTGCGCGGTGTAGACGAACAGCATATTCAAATGCAGGTCCGTTCTGAAGCGAATATTGAAATGCTTGAAATGAATATCAATTTACCTGAAGAACGATAATCTGATTTTTGATTAGTCAAGCAAATTGATTCAAGGCAGAATATGAGGCCGGATTAGTAAACTTAAAGCACTGCTTTAAGGCTTTACCCGGCCGCAAGATGAGAAGCTATGCTTCGAGTTAGCTGGAGTAGTAAACTTAAAGCACCGCCTGGCCCAGTCGCAAAACGAGAATCTATGCTTCGAGTGGACAGGGCGTACAAAGTTTACTTTACCCAGCTGCAAGATCATCAGTTTAGCTTCTAGGTAGACAGAGAACATTAAGATATCCTGTTACTTGCGTACTCATATTTTTCATTTTAAAAATTACCTCAAGGAGCTTGTGATGGCATTGTCTCAACCGGCAACGTTTAACGAAGAATGGTCAGATGAGCGTGTATTTGCCTATCTCACTCAATTACCTCCTGCAGGCGTAAATGCAGACTTTCATGTGCTTTATCATGCTTATAAACACATGCGTCCTTTTGACTATGAACGCCTGTTGACTCAATTCGTTGCAGATGGTCGTGACGTCAATGCGACTAACCCTGAAGGTGAACGCATTCATGACGTGATTGCAAAATTCCCGCGTCATAGTGCTGAGTTCCTTGAAGTATTAGCCAAGTTTGCTTAAAACTTTGCTTATACAATAAAAAAAGCCTGCTTTATGCAGGCTTTTTTTTATTGGTGGAGATTCTGAGCTTAAATCAGAATCTCACGCTTACCATTCGCGCCCATCGCGCTCACCACACCGTTCTCTTCCATCTGGTCAATGATTCGGGCAGCACGGTTATAACCGAGGCTAAACTTACGCTGTAGCGACGACGTAGATGCCTTACGGGTTTCTAATACGAACGATACACACTGGTCATAGAGTGGATCACGGTCAGAAGCACCATCACCACCATCTTCAAAGCCACGACTTGTAGGTTCTTCATCAAATGGAGTCAATATCTCATCCACATAGTTCGGTGCACCACGCTCACGCCAGGCATCACAAATACGGTTAACTTCATCATCGGCAATAAAAGCACCATGCACACGTTCAGGCTCAATTTTACCTGGGCCAAGGAACAGCATATCACCATGACCCAGCAGGTCTTCTGCACCACCCGCATCCAGAATGGTACGCGAGTCGATTTTCGAGTTTACACGCAGTGCTACACGCGTTGGGATGTTGGCTTTGATCAGACCGGTAATGACATCCACCGATGGTCGTTGAGTTGCCAGGAGCAAGTGAATACCCGCTGCACGAGATTTCTGTGCCAGACGGGTGATCATTTCTTCCGCTTTTTTACCCACCTGCATGATCATATCCGCGAACTCGTCCGCGACAATCACAATTGATGGCAATGGTGTCAAACGTGGTGCACGTTCCCCGGCCACCGATTCACTGGCTTTCCAGGTTGGATCAAACAGATCTTCCCCATTGGCAATTGCTTCTTCCACCTTACGGTTATAGTCGCTGAGCTTGCGGATTTTCAGGAAAGACATCAGCTTGTAACGACGTTCCATTTCATTGACACACCAGTTCAGTGCACTTACTGCATCTTTCATATCAGTAACGACAGGTGTCAACAGATGTGGAATATCGTTATAGTTCGCCAATTCCAGCTGTTTTGGGTCAATCAGGATCAGACGCAATTGATCAGGCGTGTACTTGAGCAGCATCGACAAGATCATCGAGTTCACTGCGACCGATTTACCGGAACCTGTGGTACCGGCAACCAGCATATGAGGTGCTTTGCCTAGTTCAGTAATCACCGGATTTCCGGAAATATCTTTACCCATCGCCATTGAAAGAATGGCATCCGAGTCTTCAAATTTCGGGGTTTTCACCAGCTCGATTAGGCGTACCATTTCACGGGTGCTGTTTGGCACTTCAATCCCGATATATGGCTTGCCTGGAATCACCTCGACTACACGTACCGACGCCATCGACATGGAACGTGCCAGGTCACGGGAAATATTAGTGACTTTTGAGGCTTTCACACCTGGTGCCAGATCCAGTTCAAAACGCGTCACCACAGGACCCGGTTGTGCTTCGACCACTTTGGCCTTGACGTTAAATTCCTGAAGTTTAATTTCTAGCAATTCAGACAGACGTGATAATTGCTCTTCAGTGAAGTTCACTTTTTTATTTGGGTCGACTTCATCAAGCAACTCTAAACCCGGCAATGGCGATAAATCTTTACGACGTTCAGCCACTTGCATCGCACGTGACAAAGGACGCCCCATCGAGTCAGTCAGTGGTGCATCAAAATCAAATTCATCTTCTTCTTGAGGAGCACCCGCAGTTTCATGCCAGGCTTCAATGAATTCTTCTTTGGATAATGCTGCTTTCACTGCATCACTGGTATTTTGCTGATTTGTATTTTGTTGAAGAGCTGTCTGAGCAGTCGAGTTGCTCTCAGGTGTAGACACTTCTATGCCTTGATGCTGAATCGGCGCCTGGACAAAAGCAGAAGATTGCGCATAGCTCGAAGCCCGAACTGGCTTTTCCGGCTCAATATCTTCGACCAGTAGATCATCCAGATCATCAAAATCAGCTTCAAGCCCTGTGTTACGTACCGATGGTATAGAAGCAGGAGTAGCACTGATGCCTGTCGCCACAGCTGTAGTCGCTACCACCGCTTTCGGCAAATCTTCAACAATTCTTAAAGCTGGCTGTTCAGTTGATGCCTGGGCAGTGAATGGGCTATGCACATCCGTCGCCGTTTTCCCGGGCGGTACAGCTGCCAGCAACTCGTCAAAGATTTCATCATCATCCCAATCCAGACCTTTTTTCGTGGTCACAGAAGCTACAGGTGTTTCTGTTTTGAGATGTGCCTTGATTTCCTGAATTGGCGCAACCGCTACAGGGGCGGCAGAAGTCTGCTGTTCTTCTTCCGCTGCTTTTAATAACGCATCAATGTCCTGTTTATGGCGCTGGTCTTCATCAGAATGCAATGCGCGCCAAACTTCGCCTGTGGTAATCACACGGTCTGGATCCTGAATCAGGCGATGCGCTTTTTCCAGCGTTTTTTCAAATTCTTCATCTTCCGGGCTAAGTTCTGGCTCTGGATGTTTTTTCTGTTGCGCCTGGAATTCACGATCCGCAATATCATCGAATAGGCGCTCGGCTACATGGTCACGAACTACAGGATCTATTTCTACAGGTTCATGCTCAGGTACAGGAATTACCGGCGTTGAGACGCTCTTTTTAGCAGGACTGCTGGCGATATCTTTCTTGGCCACTGCCATAGAACGATCAAACTCACCCTCCCCTTCCGGGACATTACGATAAAACAGATCCTGTAAATATGCAGGCGTTGCTTTCAGGCTGCTCCAGGTCTTATTCCATTTCACGCCAAAAGCCAAGGTAAACAGCAATACCCATAAACCCACCAGAAACACTGCCGCACCGTAGATCGTCAATAGCTGTTCAAGACTTTGACCTAACTCATAACCAATAATGCCACCAGAAGAATTATCCAGCGTATCAGCAGGGACTTCCCAGAACAGGAACATCAAGGCAGAAGTGGTCAGTAACAGGAAGAATTGTGCTGCATAACGGAATGGCCGGTTCAGGAAGCTGTGTGGCCACCAGACCTGTACGGCTTCTACGAACAGATATAATGGAATAAGCAAACTCGCCCAGCCAAGAAAACCAAACAGTAAGTCTGAGATCCATGCACCCGCAACCCCACTGGCATTTGAAACCGTCTGGGTGTCACTGGAAATGTGCATCCACCCCGGATCAAATGGCGTATAGGTCACTGTTGCAAGAAACAGATAGATCCCAAATGAGACCAAAAATAATGTCATTACTAAGCGCTGTGCATAAGCACTCGACACCGTTGTCATATACTGTCCTGTAGCCAATTCTTCATGAATGTTCTTTTGCTATTATGATTCAAAAAAACGACGCAATAAAATGCCTATTATGCACCTGTTACACGAAAAAAGATGCAGTATTGTGCAACTGCACATAGGTCTTGTTCTTTATCACTTCTATATAGCCCAAATCGATTTGGATGATCAATAATATCGACTTTAATCTCACACCACTGTTATACAGTTTCACGTATAATTCAATAAATTTCTAAATACAAAAAGGATAGCCCGATGAGCGCACGTCACTCACGACTGATTATTTTAGGTTCCGGCCCTGCTGGCTACAGCGCAGCTGTGTATGCAGCACGTGCAAACTTAAAACCGACACTCATTGCAGGTCTGCAACTTGGTGGTCAGCTGACTACGACGACTGAAGTAGACAACTGGCCAGGTGATCCTGAAGGCCTGACTGGTCCGGTATTGATGGAACGTATGCAGGCGCATGCGGAACGTTTCGGTACTGAAATCGTGTATGACCACATCAATGAAGTTGACTTGAACGTACGTCCTTTTGTATTAAAAGGCGACATGGAAGAGTTCACTTGTGATGCCTTGATCATTTGTACCGGTGCAACTGCGCAATACTTGGGTCTTGAATCTGAAGCGGCTTTTATGGGCCAAGGTGTGAGTGCATGCGCGACTTGTGACGGTTTCTTCTATAAAAACCAGAAAGTGATGGTTGTCGGTGGTGGTAATACTGCAGTTGAAGAAGCACTTTATCTGTCAAATATCGCGTCTCATGTGACGTTGGTACACCGTCGTGACAGCCTGCGTTCTGAAAAAATTCTTCAGGACCACCTGTTTGAAAAAGAGAAAGAAGGCAAAATCAGCATCATCTGGAATCACCAGGTCGATGAAGTCCTGGGTGATGCCAAAGCAGGTGTAACCTCAGTACGTTTAAAATCAACTCAAGATGACTCAACTCAAGAAGTTGAAGTTTCAGGTATGTTTGTTGCGATTGGTCATAAACCAAATAGCAGCATTTTTGAAGGTCAATTACAGCTTCGTGAAGGTTATATCCAAGTGCAAAGTGGTACTGCGGGCAATGCAACGCAAACTTCTATTCCTGGCGTATTCGCTGCGGGTGATATTGCGGATAGCGTATACCGTCAAGCGATTACCTCTGCAGGTTCAGGCTGTATGGCCGCACTGGATGCAGAAAAATATCTCGATGCGATGGGCAAGTTAGACTAAGCAGCGAAAATGAAAAAGCCGTCCATCTTGGGCGGCTTTTTTATGTATGATAAATACTGATGATTCTAAAACCAGGTTCAATCATGCAGCATCTTCCCCCTTCACAGTTCATGTTCCCCAATCCTGTAGAAGTTGATCTTGAAGGAGAAGGACTTATTTGTATTGGCGCCGATCTCACACCATCCACCCTGTTTGAAGCCTATTCGCATGGCCTGTTTCCATGGTTCTCGGAAGGTGAGCCGATCTGCTGGTGGAGCCCGGAACCACGTTGCATTATCCGACCACAGGATTATCATCCGAGTAAATCCCTGATCCGTAATATGAAAAAGTATGATTATAAAATTACCGTAAATCATGCTTTTGAACGGGTTATCCGTTCCTGTTCACTTCCTCGTGCTTATGCCGATGAAACCTGGATTAGCGAAGATATTATTCAGGGTTACTGTGACATGTTTGATGCCGGTCATGGCTATAGCATCGAAGTCTGGGATGAAGACCAGATTGTCGGCGGCTTATATGGAGTAACCATCGGACAGGGTTGTTTTGGTGAATCCATGTTCAGCACCCAGACCGATGTTTCGAAAATGGCATTTTATACTTTAATGCTGATTGGTCAGGAAAATCAGCTGCCCTGGATTGACTGTCAATTGGTCAATGACCATCTGTTGAGCCTCGGTGCCAGTACAATTTCTCGCCAAGCATACCTTAATTCGTTACAAGATGTGATAAAACGCTCGCCTATCAATTGGCAAAAGTATCAGGAGGGTGTATTTTCAAGTAAAACAATAGCGTTAAACGCGCGATTAAGTGAATGAAAATAACAGAGGGAATTTGTCATGAACTCCTATCAACCAAAATCCCTGCTGAACGATTTACAGTATTACATTACACCGCCACACGATTGCAGCTATCTGCCCAACAAGTCTGCGCGTATGGTTTTTCTCGATCCCTCACATCGCATAGATGTGGTGACGCTTTCTGAATTATCCCGTACCGGTTTCCGCCGTAGTGGCGATTTTGTTTACCGCCCTGAATGTCATCTATGCCGTCAATGCCTGTCCTCTCGTGTTCCAGTGCGTGAATTCAGCATGAACAGTTCACAGAAAAAGGCATGGAAAAGAAATCAGGACTTAAGCCTGCGCATCAGCACACCGCAGCAGGCAAATGATACGCACTATGCACTGTATGAACGCTATATCAATGAACGACATGCTGATGGCGATATGTATCCACCAAGCCGTGATCAGTTTGAAAAGTTTTTGCTGCAAAGCTGTACAGATAGCTTCTTTCTGGAATTATGGAAAGATGATCGGCTGATCAGTGTATCGACCTGCGATCTGCTCGATGATGGAATCTCTGCGGTTTATACGTTCTTTGATCCGGATGAAAGTCGACGTTCTCTCGGGGTTTTTGCAATTTTAAAGCAGATCGAACATGCTCAAAAACTAGGTCTACCTTTTATTTATCTGGGTTATTGGGTTCCACATTCTATTAAGATGAATTACAAGTCCCAGTACCTGCCACTTGAATTATTGATTGATGGTCAATGGCGCCGCTTAAACCGTTCATTAAATACGACAGAGATCGAACACTTGGGAAACTCCTTGATGACGACCCTACCCTCTGGATGGAATAATCCCATCATCAAATAAGACGGTCGTCATAAAGCAGCAGCTTTAGTCTTGTTTATTTAAACAGACTGGCAAAGTCATCGCTACATGCCTTCACCATGATGATGGCATGTTCACGTCCCCCACCCGGATTTGGATAATAATTCTTGCGCAGGTCAATCTGATGAAAACCAGACTTTTCATAGAGTCGGATTGCAGCAGTATTTGACTCACGTACTTCCAAGAAAATCTGTACCGGATTATTCTTCAGCAACTGGATTGATTCCTCTAGCAACTGAAAACCAAGGCCCTTACCCTGCTGGCTTGGGTCAATTGCCATGAGCAGTAAATTGGCTTCATCCAGCACCGGTTGCAAAATACAAAAGCCTACCACTTTACCTGCATATTCAATAATAGTGCTCTGATAAGCACTAACGGCTTCCTCGAACTGGGTTCTGGTCCAAGGATGAGATTGCACTTGTTGCTCAATCTGGGTGACCGCATCTATATCTGCTATTTGCATCAAACGAATCATGTTCGTTCATCTATCAATAAAAATCTCCTGCGCATTATAGAAACTTTATGCTGAAAATCGAGTAAAAAAAAGAGCGATCTCAATCGCTCTTTTTTAGTGTCAGATTAAAGACCGAGTTTGCCTTTCCAGTGTGCCAGCAAACTGTGTGTATCATGGTCATTTGGATGAAAACCTGGCTTGAAGTACATGGCCATTTCACGCCCCATACCGGTAATTACACCTTTGGATGGGCTATAACCATATTGGTAAATATCCTTGAGGGCTTCCAGATTTAACTGACGATCTTCTTTCAGCAGGCGCATAACAAAATAGCTTTGTACAAAGAACAAAGTCAGCATAGCAATCACCAATGAACTGGTACGTAACAGATATGACTTTAAACCTTTGCCAAACATACCTTCAAACACGTCATAAGCCACGGCTTTATGCTCATTCTCTTCAATGGCATGCCAGAGCCACATGGTTTTCATGGTGTCATCTTTCATCAGTTCCTGAATATGACTATTGCTCAGCAGCTGAGAGGCAATGGTCGCAGTGAAATGTTCAAGTGCAGTCGTTGCAGTCAGATCTACCATTTCCTGAGTAATTCTCACAGGTTTAACCAATTTAGCCATGACTTTACGCGTGGTTTGAATGACTCTATCAGTATAACGATCTAGGGTATCAACATCATGACCATATTTTTGTGCTGAGGCATTAAAGCCGACATGTTCCTGGGTGTGCATCGCTTCTTGCCCAATAAAAGCAGAGATCTCTTTTTGCAATGCTTCATTATCTTTGAGCTTGGGATGGTGATGTACCGCACGTACACTGTCGATAAAGAATTTTTCACCTGCAGGGAATAAAGCTGACAATGCGGTCATAAAATGCGTCAGCCCGGCTGAACCATTCATCCAGTATTCTGGAACCTGATCAAAATCAAAGTTCATGCGACGTACAGGAAAACTTGCACCGGCACGATTGGTAATTTTTACTTCAGCATTCATACCACTGCTCCTTTTAGTCAATCCTGACATTATTGATTCATCTTATGATTGTTATATTAGGCAAAAAATGATCGATGATCTTTTCCAATAAGGTCAGTGAAATATCACTTAAGGACATGAGGAGGAATAAAGCATTGCTTTATTCTGACGCAAGAGAAATAAAGCACAACTTTATTTCGGCACAAGAGAAATTCAACTCGGCTTTGTTAGAGGTAATAGCAAATGTTTTGTGAAATCCTTTTTACAACGCAAGAATAACTTATGATGATGAAATCACATCTGTTCTAAAAAAATCGCCAGACATAAAAAAAGCGTCCCAAAGGGACGCTTTTTTTCACACAATCAGATGATTATGCAGTAACTTTAGCAACTACACCAGCACCAACTGTACGACCGCCTTCACGGATCGCAAAACGTAGACCTGGGTCCATTGCGATTGGGTGGATTAGCTCTACTGACATCTCAACGTTGTCACCAGGCATAACCATTTCAACGCCTTCTTTAAGCGCGATCGCACCAGTTACGTCCGTAGTACGGAAATAGAACTGTGGACGGTAACCGTTAAGGAATGGAGTATGACGACCACCTTCTTCTTTAGAAAGTACGTATACTTCTGCGTCGAATTTAGTGTGCGGCTTGATTGTACCTGGTTTAGCAAGTACTTGACCACGTTGTACGTCTTCACGCTTAGTACCACGAAGAAGAACACCACAGTTCTCGCCCGCACGGCCTTCGTCAAGAAGTTTACGGAACATTTCAACGCCAGTTACAGTTGTTTTAACTGTGTCTTTGATACCAACGATTTCAACTTCTTCGCCTACTTTAACGATACCAGTCTCAACACGGCCAGTTACTACTGTACCACGACCTGAGATTGAGAATACGTCTTCGATTGGCATCAAGAATGCTTGGTCGATTGCACGTTCTGGCTCTGGGATGTAAGAGTCAAGCGCTTCAACAAGAGCTACAACTGCAGATTCACCGTACTGACCAGCATCACCGTTAAGTGCAAGAAGAGCAGAACCACGGATAACTGGAGTGTCATCACCTGGGAAGTCGTAAGTAGAAAGAAGTTCACGAACTTCCATTTCAACCAGCTCAAGAAGCTCTTCGTCGTCTACAAGGTCGCATTTGTTCAAGAATACAACGATGTAAGGTACACCTACCTGACGAGAAAGAAGGATGTGTTCACGAGTTTGTGGCATAGGACCATCAGTCGCAGCACATACAAGGATCGCGCCGTCCATCTGAGCAGCACCAGTAATCATGTTTTTAACATAATCGGCGTGGCCCGGGCAGTCTACGTGAGCGTAGTGACGAGTTGGAGAATCGTATTCTACGTGAGAAGTATTAATTGTAATACCACGTGCTTTTTCTTCTGGTGCAGAGTCAATTGCAGCGTAGTCTTTCGCTTCACCACCGAATTGCTTCGCACATACAGTTGCAATCGCAGCTGTTAAAGTTGTTTTACCATGGTCAACGTGACCAATTGTGCCCACGTTAACGTGTGGCTTATTACGTTCAAACTTAGCCTTAGCCATGAGATCTTCCTTTTTTAAACTACTCATGCAGGATCACTGCATGAGCACTGGATTTTAACTATGAATTAGTTGGGCTTATAGTAATCGAAAGATTACTCGTCGTCACCTTTTTTACCGCCAGACTGGAACTTAGCGATGATGCCTTCAGCCACGTTACGTGGAGTTTCAGCATATTTAGCAAATTCCATAGAGTAAGTCGCACGACCTTGAGACATAGAACGCATATGAGTTGCGTAACCGAACATCTCAGAAAGTGGAACTTCAGCACGGATTGCTTTAGTACCGCCAGGTAGATCGTCCATACCTTGAACCATACCACGACGACGGTTTAAGTCACCCATGATATCGCCCATGTAGTCTTCTGGAGTTTCTACTTCAACTTTCATGATTGGTTCAAGAAGAACAGGATCTGCTTTCATGAAACCGTCACGGAAGGCATAAGAACCCGCCATTTTGAACGATAATTCGTCAGAGTCGACATCATGGTAAGAACCGTCGAACAATGTCGCTTTGATGCCAACAACTGGGTAACCAGCCAGGACACCATTCTTCATACGTTCTTGGATACCTTTGTCAACCGCACCGAAGAATTCTTTCGGTACTACACCACCAACAACTTCTTCAGCGAATTCGTAATCTTTTTCAGATTCAGGATCCATCGGTTCTAAACGTACGTATACGTGACCGAATTTACCTTTACCACCTGTTTGACGAACGAATTTACCTTCTTGTTCAACAGATTTCTTGATTGTTTCACGGTAAGCAACCATTGGTTTACCAATGTTCGCTTCAACGTTGAACTCACGTTTCATACGGTCAACAATGATGTCAAGGTGAAGCTCACCCATACCAGCAATAATTGTTTGACCAGACTCTTCGTCAGTACGTACGCGGAACGATGGATCTTCTTTTGCCAAACGACCTAAAGCAACTGACATTTTTTCTTGGTCAGCTTTAGTTTTAGGTTCAACTGCAAGTGCAATTACTGGCTCTGGGAATTCCATACGCTCTAGTGTAATTACGTGGTTTTCGTCACATAATGTATCACCAGTAGTCGTGTCTTTAAGACCTACACATGCCGCGATGTCGCCCGCACGAATTTCTTCGATGTCGTGACGGTCATTTGCGTGCATCTGTACGATACGGCCTACACGTTCACGTTTCATTTTCACTGGGTTGTAGCATGGGCTACCTGCTTTAAGCACACCAGAGTAAACACGTACGAACGTTAAGTTACCTACGAATTTGTCGTTCATGATTTTGAACGCAAGCGCAGAGAACGGAGCATCATCAGACGCTTCACGAGAACCTTCAGTTTCGTCTTTGTCGTCTAAGATACCTTTAATTGCTTCAACGTCAGTTGGCGCAGGTAAGAATTCAATAACAGCATCCAACATACGTTGAACACCTTTGTTTTTGAACGCAGAACCACAAAGCATTGGTTGGATTTCGTTAAGCAATGTACGCGCACGAAGACCAGCAACGATTTCTTCTTTAGTTAACTCGCCTTCTTCCAGGTACTTGTCCATGAGTTCTTCTGATGCTTCCGCAGCAGCTTCAACCATGTTAGTACGCCATTCATTAGCAGTATCAACTAAGTCAGCAGGGATCTCACCGTATTCAAACTTCATACCTTGAGACGCTTCATCCCAGATAATCGCTTTCATTTCGATAAGGTCAACAACACCCTGGAAGTTTTCTTCAGCGCCGACTGGAACAACGATTGGCACTGGGTTACCGCCAAGACGTGTTTTAACTTGTTCAACTGCACGGAAGAAGTTCGCGCCAGTACGGTCCATTTTGTTAACGAACGCAATACGAGGCACTTTATACTTGTTTGCTTGACGCCATACAGTTTCAGACTGAGGTTGTACACCACCTACAGCACAGTAAACCATACATGCACCGTCAAGAACACGCATAGAACGCTCAACTTCGATCGTGAAGTCAACGTGTCCCGGGGTGTCAATTACGTTAATACGGTGTTGTTCGAACTGGTTGCCCATACCTTTCCAGAAGCATGTTACAGCTGCTGAAGTAATGGTAATACCACGTTCTTGCTCTTGTTCCATCCAGTCCGTTGTAGCTGAACCTTCATGAGTTTCACCTAACTTGTGGCTCTCACCTGTGTAGAACAGGATACGTTCTGAAGTGGTTGTTTTACCAGCATCAATGTGCGCTGAGATACCAATGTTACGGTAACGAGAAATTGGGGTTTGACGAGCCATGATCTCTTGCATTCCTAAATTTTGTTGTTTAAAACAGGACGCTTTAAGTTGCTAGCAACTTAAAGCGCTTTGATAATGATTGGGTGAAACCCATATCATCACCGTCCTGATAAGGGCCTGTTTTATTTGCTTAGAAACGGTAGTGAGAGAATGCTTTGTTGGCTTCAGCCATACGGTGCACATCTTCACGTTTTTTAACCGCTGCGCCTTTACCTTCAGATGCATCAAGCAACTCACCAGCAAGACGTAAAGCCATAGTTTTTTCAGAACGCTTAGCAGCAGCATCTACTAACCAACGCATAGCCAATGCAGTACGACGGGATGGGCGTACTTCCATAGGTACTTGGTATGTAGCACCACCAACACGGCGTGCTTTTACTTCAACCATAGGACGAACTTTTTCAAGCGTAGCTTCAAAGAATTCAACTGGGTCTACTTTAGATTTTTCTTGAACGCGGTCTAAAGCACCGTAAACGATACTTTCAGCAATAGACTTTTTACCATCTTGCATTACGTGGTTCATGAATTTAGCGATTGTTTGGCTACTGAATTTAGGATCCGGAAGGATTTCACGAGCAGCGACTACGCGACGTCTTGGCATTTTAAACTACCTATAAATATGACACTTCAGGTTTATCCAGCATTTGTACAAAGTGTCGTGTACCTTTAGCTGGCCTTACTACACGTCGCTTGAATTTCACAAAATTAAATGCAGAAATCAGACAAGCGAGACGATAAAGGATTGCAGTTCTAGCGAACCAAGAGCTAATTCTTAACGAATTATTTCTTAGGACGTTTAGCACCGTATTTAGAACGTGCTTGGTTACGATCTTTCACGCCAGCACAGTCTAAAGAACCACGAACGGTATGGTAACGTACACCTGGTAAGTCTTTAACACGACCACCACGGATAAGAACAACACTGTGCTCTTGCAGGTTATGGCCTTCACCACCGATGTAGCTTGATACTTCAAAGCCAGAAGTTAAGCGAACACGGCAAACTTTACGCATTGCTGAGTTAGGTTTTTTAGGTGTAGTTGTGTAAACACGTGTACAAACACCACGACGTTGTGGACAAGCCTTCAACGCAGGAACTTTTGATTTTTCAATCAAAGTCGTACGACCCTTACGGATCAACTGATTTGTTGTTGCCATTTGGCAATTCTCCCGTTAATAAAAAGCCCCAAAAAACTACTACTTTTTGAGGGCATGCAATTGTAAGTCAAGATGCAAAATTGGTCAACAAGATACAAGCAGGCAAATGCACAGCCGCTCTTGCTTACAATTGCCCAGTACTTTCATATCTTTACTATTTTTCTACAGATCAATCTGTACCTTTTGTAACATCTTCCGTCGATTTTTTAGCAGAAGATTTTGTCGCTTTTTTTGGCTTTTGCTGTGCATTTTCTGTGTTTACTTCACTCTGATCATTTTCAGTATCCGATGCAGCGACTTCAGCCTCGTCTGTGACATCTCCCTCAGCTTCTGCCTGTGCAAGCGTGTCTTCGATATCTTCAGGTGCAGGCTCACTCAGTGCAGGTTGTTGTACATGCTTATCTGCAACAGGTTTTACCAATTTATCGGCCAATGTATCCAGCCCTTCACTGACCTCTTCATCTTTAGCTTCATCTGTGACTTGAGAATCTGTCTTTTTCAGCACTTTGACTTGAGTAATATGTTCATTCCCTTCAATCGGAATGTCTTTATCTAAAATCAACTCGTCACTGGCACGACCGTCCTTCTTGATATTTTCCAGCAGCTTTGGTGCAGCCTGTTGCAATAATGCTTTAGATTTTTCATAAGCCTCTAAAACAGAAGCGGAGCTGTCACGATGCTGTAGCAGATATTGACGTGCATTCGAGAACACATCTTGCGCTTTCTGATTGACATCATCGACAAAACGGCGGCTATAGACAGCCCCTACCCCAGCACCCGCCAACGGCACCAATTTAGACAATTGTTCAATCAGGGAAACTTTCGGTATATGGCTCATCCATTCCCATTTCGACTGACCATCTTCCTGATGCAGGAATTTACGCAGCAGCTCGGTATCATTACTTGAACCCAACATGGCTTGTAGCTGGGAAATATCATGGGTTTTTAAAGTAGCGCCTAGCGCTCTTAAACCCAACAATACAGTTTGCTTTTCTGCAATCAGACCCAGATCAATCTGACGGAAGATATGCTGCACGATATCTTGATCTTCTTGTTTACTTAAATCAAAACCATAAGAACGGCCGACCTGATAAATAGTACGTAGTGCCAACACCAAAGATGCAGGAATATCAACTGCAGTACCAATCACACCGGTTGCACCTGAAAATGCACCTTGAACTGCAGCAATCCATTTATTCTGCTCACCCAAAGCTTGAGAAATACGTTTAGAACGGTCGACATCCTGAGTGAGTTCTTCCAGATCACGTACGCCCGCTTCATCCAGAATGGCATCTACAGAACTGATCTCATTGGTGAACTGATTGAGATGGTCAAAGAAATAGTCTGACACTTTTTCGCTAAACTTTGGCGAAATGAAATGCGTCACATTATTGACTGTATTGAAATGACGGCCAAACAGTTGACGCGACACACTCGGCAGATGTTCACGCAACATCTCCTGTGGATTGTCATATTTTTTTGATTCAAATGGACTCTTGGCTTGAGCTGCACCATTGACCACCTTTTCTACATTCAGCGCCTGTGTGACCTTCGAAACCGAATCAGGTGCAACATGGTTGAGTAGATCCAAACCTGTTGTACTGAACTTTTTCGCCACTCCAAACGCACTGGATACGAAGCCATTTGATTGTTTATTATTGGTATTTGTCATTCCTTACCTCAGCGTGCACGTGCTTGTATTTTGTATAAATACTAGGTGCTAGCAGCGTTTATCTCAACCTTATTCTGTTTCATTTAGTAATCTCTCTGTGTAGGAATCTCTATTCGAATGTACAGCGTACTGGGCATAACATTTGCCATAAGATTTCAAAAATCTTTCTGTTATGATGTTCCTCATTGTGAACAATGGGTCAGCACTATATTTAACGCTTGATGAAAATGCTAAATATCTCCCCTGACCATAGAGATGAACTATAAGGATCTGTAGATGAAACGTGTTGTCATCACTGGTATGGGTATTAACTCATGCATCGGAAATACATTGGAAGATGTAACTCACTCTTTACAAAACGGGATTTCAGGCACACGTTTAAATCCAGTCTATGCTGAACTGAACTTTAAAAGTCATGTCAGCGCAGCTGCTGAGCAGGATTTTGACAATATCGACCGTCGTGCAAAACGCTTTATGGGCGTTTGTGCCATGTATGCATACAACTCTGCGATGGCTGCACTTGAACATGCAGGTTTAACACCTGAACAAGTCGGTGGCAACCCACGTTATGGTATCGCGGGCGGTTCAGGCGGTAACTCAACCGCTTCTGTAATTGAAATGAATGAACTGCTTGAAACTAAGGGTGCACGTAAAATTGGTCCATTTTTCGTACCACGCAACATGTCGAATACGATTACAGCCAACGTTGGTGTAGCACTTAAACTACAAGGTATTGCACATTCAATTACCAGCGCATGTGCAACTTCTGCTGATGCGATTGGTTATGCCTATAACCTGATTCAATTGGGTAAACAGGACTTGATGCTTGCTGGTGGTGGTGAAGAAGATCACTGGTCTCAAAGCTTGCTGTTTGATGCGATGGGTGCGCTGTGTTCGAAATACAATGACACCCCTGAAACTGCATCTCGTCCATATTCAGCAGACCGTGACGGCTTCGTGATTGCTGGTGGTGGCGGTTTCGTGGTACTTGAATCATTGGAACACGCACAAGCACGTGGTGCGAATATTCTGGCTGAAGTTGTGGCTTACGCTGCGAACTCGGATGGTGCAGACATGGTTGCTCCATCTGGTGAAGGTGCAACACGCTGTATCCTGATGGCGCTAGACGAAGCAAAACAGCACGGTGTTGAAACTATTGATTATGTGAATACTCACGGTACTTCAACTCCTGCTGGTGATGTAACCGAGCTTCAAGCAATGGCACGTGCATTTGGTGAAGATAAAGTTCCACCTCTAAGCTCAACCAAGTCTATGACAGGTCACAGCCTCGGTGCTGCAGGTGTACAGGAAGCAATTTATTCAATCCTGATGATGCATAATGACTTCATTGCACCAAACATCAACGTGACCGAGCTGGATGAAGGTGCGAAACCATTTGATATCGTACTTGAAAAACGCGACACAAAATTGAATACTGTAATGAGTAACAGTTTCGGTTTTGGCGGCGTAAATGCTTGTCTCATCTTTAAAAAATGGGAAGGCTAAGCCGCCCATTTTAGGGTGACTTGATGGATGCTCCTTCTGATGCTTTCCTTTGGGTAAAAGCATTACATATTATTGCCGTGGTCTGCTGGTTTGCTGCATTGTTCTACCTGCCACGGCTATATGTTTACCATGCCATGAGTGAAGATGCGGTCAGCCATACACGCTTCCAGGTCATGGAACGCAAGCTGTATCGCGGCATTATGTGGCCAGCAATGGTTGCAACCCTCATTACGGCGCACTTTTTAGTAGATTGGGGTGATGCTACACGTCACTACCATGAAGCGCTATGGTTCTACCTGAAAGTGGGTTTGGTGGGTTTACTGGTGATTTACCACTTGGTCTGTGGCTATTACCGTAAAAAACTACTCGAAGATGCACATTACAAGTCACATAAGTTTTGGCGTTACTTTAATGAAATGCCAACACTGATTTTATTTGCTGTGGTGATTTTGGTGGTGGTAAAACCTACCTTCTAATTCAAATGGCAAAAATAAAAAAATCCCCGATCATTCGGGGATTTTTTATGTCCGAGATTCTAGATTTTTACACAGCTGTCATGCTTCAGATTTAACTCAGGCAATTTATGTTTCGGATATGGTAGTTCTATACATAACTTTCCTTCTTTCTGAAAATAACGGCGTCCTTCGGAGTTTTGATTCAATACCTTCAAGTCTAGCGCTTCCTTACTTAGCGCATTAAAGGAAAGAATCTTATTATTCAGAATATGATTCATCAGCAGATATTTTTCAAAATTTGGCCTACTGACCTGAGACAAGATCTGCCCTATCGCATTTTTCAGATGCCATTTAGAACGTGGCAAATCTTCAATTCCTGAAAATCGTTCTTTCAGTTCAACATAAGGTGTTTCTGAAATTGTCCAGTAGACTTCATATTGTGCTGCTATTGCATTAAAGGTCTTATTGGGTAAATACAACCATTCGAATTGCAAAGAACGAACTTCAGACGAATGCGGTAAATATTGAGTCAATAAATAATCTCCCGTCAATTCATTTTGCAGACTTGTTTTTAAACCTAGCTGATTTGAATTCAGATTTTTAAGCTGAATGGGATTATTCTCATTTTTTTGTTCTACGCGAATCAAATCTACCATTTGACTAAGCCAATTCTGCATTAGCATTTTTTCAATCAGCGATAAACGATTGTGAGTAAATTCTAAAGCCTGATGAAATTGCTGTGCATAAGGCTGTACTTTGCTACCTGAATCAAGTTGAATTTGAACCAGTTTTAGTAATTGTAAAGTTCGAATATAGCGATAATCAGGCCCGCTTGCCTGTGGTGAAATCACCAATGAAACATAATCTTTGCGTCCCAATAAATCTGAAAACCGCGTTAAAGGAATACGCTCATGTTCTAGTAACGATTGTAGAGATTTTTCATGCTCTGCTACCAGCATAGAAAATTGCTCTGGCGAATCGTTCAAACTCAATTGCAGATTTTTCATTAACTGAATTTCATCTTCAGAAAAATCGTCTCGGCTAAGTTGGCGATTTAATCCCGAGTCAATCTCATGATGCTCACCAGCATTCTGATCTCGAATATAGCTTGCCCACTCCCGATGATAGCGATAACGTCCCAACGCATAAGGATTAACCTCATCTTTGGCATCAATTCCCAATAAATAGAAATATGGATGTTGCTGAATATTGGCTCTATAAATTAGATCTGGCTGGATAATTTTTTTTGCAGTATCAGTTAAAGGTTCATCTGTGCGCATCCATGTTGCAGCAAATACCAACAGAATGGCTATCCCTATGACAATAACAATCAACCATAACCAAATTTTATATTTTGTCTGCCCTATCATGTATAGACCCTTATTTTTAATAATAAATTTTTTAGATTGTAATAATTAAGAATAACATTCACAAACAATTCTCATCACAATAAAAAATCCCCGGCCAGTCGGGGATTTTTTATTTCTAAAGTTTACATCTCTACCTGAAGTTTACGTACCCGTGGCAGATATAGCATACGGTATGTCACTGCCAGAATCAGTAGCCACAATGGACTGATCATCAAAGCTTTAAGCGTATCCGGTTCCAGACTCAGAATGACCAAAGCAAAGAACAGGAATACTAATACGATATAAGACATCCATACCCCACCCGGCATTTTAAAAGTCGAAGCTGTATGCTTTTCCGGTTGCTTTTTACGGTAACGGATATAGCACACCATGATAATACTCCAGATACTGATAAACAGGATCACACACAGGGAACTCGCCAAGGTAAAAGCTTCCATGGTATTGGGTACAAAGTACTGAAATGCTGCACCCAGTAAAATAAAGGTACAAGAGAACATCAAGCCTTTTGCTGGTACTGCACGACTCGACAATTGTGCCAAGGCTTGTGGTGCCTGCCCTCCACGTGCCAAACCAAACAGCATCCGGCTAGTGGAAAACACGCCACTGTTCATCGAAGACATCACTGATGATAAGACCACGAAGTTCATGATAATCGCCGAAATTGGAATACCCGCATATAAAAACAGGCTCACGAATGGGCTTTGATCCGCAGGAATCTGGCTCCACGGGGTTACCGCCATAATCACCAACAGTGACAGGACATAGAACAGGATGATACGGGTTGGAATCGCATTCACTGCTTTAGGTAGATTCTTTTCCGGGTCCTTGGTTTCAGCCGCCATAGTACCGAGAAGTTCCACCCCCACAAAAGCAAACATCGCGATCTGAAAACCTGCCAGGAAGCCGGTTACACCTTTCGGAAACATGCCATCTGACCAGACATGACTAAAGCTGGCTGTCGCACCGCTTGGCGCCTGAAAACCGCTAAAGACCATATATCCACCGACAAAAATCAGGCCAATAATTGCCAGAATCTTGATCAGGGCAAACCAGAATTCAATCTCGCCAAACACTTTTACTGTGACCAGATTAATACTCAGAATCAGTAATACACAGGCTGCACTGATCAGTGCCTGCCCCATCGGAGTAAAGGCCGTTCCTTCCGGCAACCAGAAATTAAGATAATTAATAATTGCAGCCAGATCGGCTATACCGACCAACACCCACCCCAGCCAATACGACCAGCCAATATAGTAGCCCGCCCCTGGTCCAATCAGGTCATGCGCCATATCGATGAAAGATTTGTACTGCAGATTCGACAGCAACATCTCACCGAGTGCACGCATTAAAAAGAAAAACATCCCGCCAATGATCATATAGATCAGCAGGATAGAAGGACCGGCTAAAGCAATAGTTTTACCCGAACCCATAAACAGGCCAGTACCGATACAGCCACCAATGGCAATCAGCTGGAGATGCCGATTGGACAGTTTGCGTTGCAGCTCATGTTTCGACGGCGTTGCGTCATCTTTAGAGGGTGTAGTATTCATCTTTCGTTCCTTTTTCGCATCAAGCCCTCGCTCATCTGATCGGATTACTTCCTGTAATCCTGAATGCAGATGTAGTTTCATTTAAAAAGCTAAATGATTGGGCCAGATGTCCTTACAAAATTAAGTTGGGAGATATAAGAAATCAGGGCAACTTAAGGCTGTGCTGCAATCACTGCGATTTCAATCAGCCAGTCTGGATGAACCAGATCCGCCTGAATGGTGGCACGAGCCGGCGTTCCCTGTCCTTGCAACCAGTGGATCCAGAGCTGGTTCACAGTTTGAAAATCTTCCAGGTTTTTCACGAACAGCTGCGCAGATAGCAGACGGCTTTTATCCGTGCCTGCCAGTTTCAGCAACTGATCAATTTTCATTAACACTTCACGCGTTTGACCACTAATATCCTGGCTGGTGCTATCCGGCACCTGTCCTGATAAATACACCGTCTTGTTGTGAATAGTGACAGCACTCATCACCTGATTGCTGCTGATACGCTGGATATCTGTATGTTCCGTCATAAATTCGTCCTCTTCATTTCTTCCGTTTTTGCTAAATATTTAATTTTCAGGTTTCGACCTGCACCGGCACGCGTGCAGTAATGGCGCACATCAACTCATAGCCAACCGTTCTTGAGCCAGCAGCCACCTCATCGATTGGGAGAACTGTGCCGTGAACCGACCTCCCCCAAAGCACCACTTCACTACCAATGTTGGTTTGAGGAAGTGCAGTCAGATCAACAGTGAGCATATCCATACTGACCCGACCAATCGTCTGCGTTCTGACACCATCTACCAGCACTGGTGTACCCGTCTGACTGATGCGCTGATAACCATCGGCATAACCACAGGCTACGACACCAATACGCATTTCATGTTCTGCAATAAAATTGGAACCGTAACCGACACTTTGACCAGCCTGAATATGCTGAATCGCAATGATTTCACTACGCAAACTCATGCCTGGTTTTAAGTTCCAGTCATCAATGCTATGGGCTGGATAATCAGGCGAACTGCCATAAAGCATGATGCCGCTACGTACACTGTCAGACTGGATATTGGAATGATGGCGTAAGATCGCCGCACTATTACTTACGGAGGTTTGACCTGCTAGGGGCGCTGTAATTTGCTGGAAAAGAGAATATTGGTACTCAATACCTTCCTGACCAAAGCGCTGGCCATCGGCATCCGAGAAATGCGTCATATGGGTAATGGAACGGACATTTTCCAGCGCCTGGAGTTGCTTAAAAATATCTACGTATTCATGTGCCTGAAAACCCAGACGGTTCATACCGCTATTGAGCTTTAAATACACATCAAATTTTGCATCTGGATTGATCTGCTGGAAGTGCTTTAACCACTCAATTTGATGCTGACTATGCACACTAAAATTGAGGTTTAAATTCGCACAGACTTCCAAGTCATCGGCAGCAAAAATACCTTCTAGCAATAAAATTTTACCTTGCCAGCCTATTGCTCTTATACATTCTGCTTCAGCCAAATCCAGCAAGGCAAAACCATCTGCCGATTGAAATGCAGGATAAACCCGCTCAATGCCATGCCCATAAGCATTGGCTTTGACCACAGCATATACTTCAGCATTCGGAGCAGAGGCTTTGGCAATGTTCAGGTTATGCTGCAGTGCATCTAAATGCACCACAGCTTGAATTGGACGTGGCATAGATTCTTCCTTGAAACAGCAAATTTACGCCGCGTGTGAATAGCGCCCGAGTGACAGCCCTTCCGTGCTAATCTCGGTTTTATGATTTAGCACAATATCGCTGATCAACTTGCCTGAACCACAGGCCATGGTCCAACCTAAAGTGCCATGTCCGGTATTGAGGAACAGATTTTTAAAACGCGTTGCGCCAATAATTGGCGTACTGTCTGGCGTCATTGGACGCAGACCGGTCCAGAAGCTCGCTTCTGCCAAATTACCGCCCGGAAATAATTCCTGAGTCACCATTTCCAAAGTGGCACGGCGATTATCTTTCAAGTTATGGTTAAAGCCACTTAACTCAGCCATACCACCAACGCGGATGCGCTGGTCAAAGCGAGTGATGGCAATCTTATAGGTTTCATCTAGCACCGTAGATTGCGGTGCAAAATTGGCATCAACAATTGGAATCGTGAGTGAATAGCCTTTTACAGGATAAACTGGTAAATCCAGATCCAGCGGTTTCAAAAAATCACGTGAATAACTACCAAATGCCAGCACGTATTTATCCGCTGTTAATACCTGACCATTAACAACAACACCTTTAATTTCATCACCTTCAGTGAGCAGATGCTCTACATGCTGGTTAAACTTGAACTTTACGCCCAATTCTTTGGCAACATTGGCTAAGGCATTGGTAAATAAATAGCAATCACCGGTTTCATCATTGGGTAAATGCAAGCCGCCGACCAATTTATCTTGAGCATGCGCCAAAGCCGGTTCAACTTTTGCCAGCTCAGCTCCCAGTAATAATTCATGCGGTACACCACATTCTTGCAATACGGCGATATCGCGTTGCACCATCTCTAACTGGGCTTCATTACGAAATACTTGTAAAGTACCTTTGGAACGATGCTCGTAGCTGATCCCTGTTTCTTTACGCAATTCACGTAAACAGTCACGGCTATATTCCGCCACACGGGTCATCCGCTCTTTGTTAATGGCATAGCTGGCTGGATTACAGTTTTTCAGCATTTGCGCCATCCAGTTTAACTGCCACATGCTGCCATCTAAATTAATCGCCAAGGGTGCGTGATGCTGGAACATCCATTTTACTGCTTTGAACGGAATGCCCGGTGCTGCCCACGGTGTCGAATAGCCCGGAGAGATTTGGCCTGCATTACCAAAACTGGTTTCTTCAGCAGGGCCAGTCTGACGGTCCAGTACAGTGACTTCTGCACCTTGCTGTGCCAGGTAATAGGCACTTGCTACACCGATGACACCACTACCTAAGACCAAAACACGCATTGCCTTACCCTCAAAATCCTTCTAGTCGATTTACCTAGTATATTTTTGGATCAATAGTGAATTTCACTGTTTTGAAGTAATATATTCAGTGAATCCACTAGATTTCTCGCGCGATTTTAAAAAATTAAGGGAATAATGAATGCGCAAATTAGACCGTATTGATCGTATGATTCTGGATATTTTGCAACGCGATGGACGGATTGCCATCAGCGAACTGGCAGCGCGTGTAAATCTGTCCACCACACCCTGTTCTGAGCGCGTCAAGCGACTGGAACGCGATGGCATCATCATGGGTTATCATGCCCGGTTAAATCCGGAAAAACTGGAAAAGAACCTGCTGGTTTTCCTGGAAATTAAACTCTCAGCCAAATCCGGTGATGTATTTGAACAGGTCGCACGAGACCTGAGTGAAATTCCTGAGGTACTGGAATGTCATTTAATTTCTGGAGATTTTGATTATCTGGTCAAAGCACGCCTGAAAGAGATGAGTGCTTATCGTCGTCTGCTGGGTAATTTATTAAAGAAACTACCTTCTTCCGCTTCCTCACATAGTTATGTGGTGATGGAGGAAGTAAAAGAAACGCTATATCTGGATGTCGGTATTTAAAGCCCTAATGACCGACAATAACAACAAAGCTCCCAAAAGGAGCCCTGCCATGAACCGTTAATGTGAAAAATCTGAAAGTTCAAAAAATATTAATGAGGAATGCGCAGGACCTGACCAGGGAAAATATCATCAGCATTTTTTAATAATGGACGGTTAGCTTCAAAAATTTTGTTGTACTGATTAGCATCGCCATAAAATTCTTTAGAAATTTTCGACAAGGTATCGCCCGATTTTACCGTGTAAAATTTACTCTCAGGCTCTGGGCTTGTTACAGTCAACTGATCATCAACTTTGGCCACATGGTCAATATTTCCAACAGCCAGAATAATCTTTTCACGATCCGCCTGATTTTGAACCTGTCCTTTGATCGTTGCCAGATCTGTCGTGCCATTATAAGTCACCGATAAGCCCGCAACTGGCAACCCAAGTGACTTGATATGACCTAATAACTTGTTGGCAATTTCTTGTGCCGATGGCTCTGCCGGAGCTGCTTTAGGTGCAGCTGCAGGTGCTTGTTCTGCAGCAGGTGTCTGTTGCGGCTCTGCCGCTGCGGTATTTTTCTTACCTATACCTTTTACAAAATCAAAAATACCCATGGAATACTCCCTTTATTGTTGTCTGATTTTTATCTCCCTATTGTTTATAGCGGAATTCACCGGAGCAAAAGTTAAGCATTGGTAAGCTTCATGTTAATGAATGTAAGTGATTACTCACCAAAACCCAGACACAAAAAAACCACCTTGCGGTGGTCTTTAGGCTTAGCAGAGCTAAGAATCAACAATTAACCAAGTTTTTTAGAAACGTAGTCGATCGCAGATTGAACAGTTGTGATTTCGTTAGAATCTTCATCAGGAATCGTGATGTCGAAGTCATTTTCGAAAGACATTACCAGTTCAACTAGGTCTAGAGAGTCAGCACCCAAGTCATCCATGAAAGATGCTTCGTTTTTAATCTCTTCGATTTTGATACCAAGTTGTTCTGCAACCGCTTGCTTAACGCGTTGTTCGATATCGCTCACAGGAATTCTCCTCATTGCTTGTGGCGTTTTTAATGCCGTTAGTTTAATTGAATCTAAAAAATTTGGAAAGTTTATACTTAAGCCCCTTAGCTCATGTATAAACCACCATTTACGTGAATTACAGTACCTGTAATGTAACTTGCCTTGTCAGAAGCCAAGAAACTTACGGCATTTGCGATATCTTGTGGATCACCGAGACGGTTTAATGCCACTTGATCACTCATTTTCTTACGAATTTCTTCACTTAACTGTTCAGTCATCTCAGTCGCAATAAAGCCTGGTGCCACAGAGTTTACCGTAATTTGACGGCTACCCATTTCTTTGGCAAGACTGCGGCTAAACGCTTCGATACCTGCTTTGGCAGCAGAATAGTTCGCCTGACCCGGGTTAGCAAAATGCGCCACCACAGAACTGATGTTAATGATGCGACCGAAACGTGCCTTGGTCATACCTTTCAGAACACGCTTAGAAAGTCGATAAACTGCTTTCAGATGGATGTTCAGGATATCGTCCCAGTCATCTTCCGACATACGCAGCAACAGGTTATCTTTGGTAATACCCGCATTGTTCACTAACGCAAGGACTGGACCATAGTTCTGTTCGATGTCAGTCACCAGTGCATCAATGGCTGCGCCATCACGTACATCTAATACTTTACCCGCACCATTTTCAGCAAATTGTGCAGATAATTTCTCAGCACCTGCTTCAGAAGTGGCAGTTCCTACCACAAAGTAGCCATCCTGAATTAATTGTTGTGCAATTGCAGCACCAATGCCGCGGCTTGCACCTGTCACCAAGGCAACTTTACGTTCCTGTGTCATGCAATTTTCCCTTCTGCCACCAATACGGTGTTCAATGCATCTTCCAGACGGGATTGAGTATCCAGTGGAAGTGCTTTTTCGATATTTGGTAAACGTTTCGCCATATTGGCAAGTACATTCCCCGGACCGCATTCCACGATATATGCAACGCCTTCGTCTTGAAGGAACTGCAGGGTTTTAGTCCACTGTACAGATTCATACAATTGTGCAGTCAGTGCCTGACGTAATGCATTTACATCTGTCGCAATTTCTGCGCCCACATTTTGTATTACAGGAATACGTGGTAGCTCAATGGCAGTTTGTTCCAAAGCCGTAGCAAACTGTTCAGCAGCAGGTTTCATCAATGAACAGTGTGATGGAACAGATACAGGCAATGCGATCGCTTTAGCACCATTTTCTTTTGCCAGCTCAATCACCGCATCGACACGATCTTTATTACCTGCAACAACGACCTGACCTTTGGCATTGTAGTTGGCTGCTTCAACCGAACCTTTACCAACTGCTGTTGCCTGTGCACAAAGTTCAACAACTTGAGCATCTTCCAGACCCAGAATTGCCGCCATTGCACCCACACCTTGTGGTACTGCATCTTGCATCAGCTTACCGCGCAGGTTCACCAGTTTAACTGCATCACCGAGACTTAAAGCACCCGCCGCAACCAGCGCACTGTATTCACCTAAAGAATGGCCAGCCAGATACTTCGGTGCTACACCACCCAGTTCCAGCCATACACGCCATAAAGCAATTGATGCAGTCAGAAGGACCGGTTGAGTGAATTCAGTCTGGTTCAGCCCTTCACCACTTTGCGCAATCTGCCACAGATCGAAGCCTACTGCTTCAGATGCCTCGGCAAATGTGTCACGTACACTACTAAACTGCTCAGCCAGTTCAGCGAGCATGCCCGCCTTCTGCGATCCCTGACCCGGGAATACAAATGCAGTTTTGGTTGCCTGAGCTGCTTGCTCGAGTTGTTTAGCAGACATAATAAAATCCTTTCAATTAAGAGGCGCTAATCTTCACAGAATTGATGAAAATTAACAGCTAAATACCACCTAACTCATTGTGGAGCGCAATTTAGCACGTAATTTTGGCTGGGGTAATTGCCAAATACAACAAAAAGCCCGACTTTATTATAGAGTCCAAAAGTTACAAACAAAAAAAGGGAGCTTAACGCTCCCAATTTTTCTATCAAGCTTGACGCTTAATACATCATCAATTATTCAGCAGATGCTTTAGCGAATAATTGACGACCACGGTAGATACCATCTTTAGATACGTGGTGACGACGATGAGTTTCACCAGTAGCTTGGTCTACAGTTAATGCATTCTCAGTTAAAGCGTCATGTGAACGGCGCATGTCACGGCGAGAGCGACTTTTACGGTTTTGCTGAACGGCCATGATGGCTCCTTACAAATATCGAAAAAATGGATCAGAACAAATTCGATTGTCTTATACGTATGAGTATAACACAAAAATTAGTTAAGTTTACCCTTCAAAGCTGCCAAAACTTCAAACGGATTGTCCCGTTTTTCTTCAACAACTTCTTCTTGAGCGGGTTGATGCTTATGCTCACAAACATCATGCTTAGGAGACAACGGCATCAACAATAACAATTCATCTTCTATGAGTGCCAGTAAATCAGCGGTGGCAGGTGCATCATATGAACCTTTCGTCGTTGCTTCACTTTCACCTAAGACGATGAAATCAGCATCCTCATCCAAGCGCTCTATCAGTGATTCGTCATCCACAAGGGCAAGATGAAAATCTGAAACGAGTTCAATCTCAACGGTTTCCAGACAACGCTGACATTCCATTGGAACCTTCGTTTCAACATGGCCATCGAGCCACACAATGCGATGATAAGCATCCATTGATAGCTTACAGTCTATGTTAATCAATTGATCATCAATTGATCCAACAGCTTCACGAGCAATACGAACAAAGCGGGATAAAGGCAGTTGACCTGACCATTTAAAGCCCTGTTCAGCCCATTTAAACGGCTCAATCTGTGCCGGAAAGGTATTTGCTGACATAATTAAGGCGGCAATTCTACAAATTCATCAGAACTCTGTCAAAGATTAAGATACAATTTTGTACTTATTTTTAGACAGACCAATTGGGTAATTTCAGTCATGCATCTGTTGCAGCCGCAAACAGAAGTGAATGTTTCATCACTCGTTAGCACACTTTCAACTCTGGATTCTGACAGCTCACTACAGCAAGTGCAACGCTTACCGTGGGCGAATTTATCGTCAGAAGCAGAACAGGTTGATTGGCTCATCTTACACTTTAATCACTGGTTTTCCCACCTAAATGTCACATTAGTCCGTGGTGATTTTGAACCAGAATATTTCCCCGCCACTGAAGATACCCCTGCCCGCATTCAATTTGCGCACGGTTTCTTTAATAGTGCTTTGCATGAGATCAGCCACTGGACCATTGCCGGTGACAAGCGTCGTCTATTGCCAGATCTGGGCTATTGGTATGCACCAGATGGTCGTACGCAGGAACAGCAGGCTTTATTTGAACAGGTAGAAATCAAGCCGCAAGCCATCGAGTGGATGTTTGCCAAAGCCTTTGGACGCAAATTCCGGGTATCTTTAGATAACCTGACGGGTGAAGGCGGCAATGGCAGCAGCTTTAAAGATAATGTCTATGCGCAGGTACAACGTTATTTTAATGGTGAAGCCAAACTACCTCGTGATGCAAAATATTTTATTGATTGTATCTGTGCCTGCACACGGAATGGCAAAAGTTTACAATCCGACGAATTTATTCGTGAAATGCTTGATTAAATTATACAAATTTACCGTTATTGGGATTGCATGTTTTTCGCAGGCAATCTCATAATAAAGTCAGCACAGGATCGGAGGCAGATTTTATGTTACATTTACGCGTACACCCAGACAACCCCCAACCACGTTTAATCAGCCAGGCAGTGGAACGTATCCGTGCCGGTGATGTGATTGTTTATCCGACCGATGCAGCTTATGCAATTGGCTGCCAGATCGGGAATAAACAGGCTATGGAACGCATTGCCCAGATTCGTGGTTTAGGTCCAAAGCATCAATACGCCATTCTCTGCTGTGACTTATCGGACATTGCGACCTATGCCAAAGTGGACAATGCCGTATATCGTTTGCTGAAAAATAATACGCCTGCTGTTACTACTTTTATTCTTCCCGCTACCAGTGAAGTACCTAAACGTTTAATGCATCCGAAGAAAAAAACCATCGGTTTACGTATTCCCAGCAATCCCGTGTGTCAGATGCTGCTTCAAGAACTGGGTGAACCACTGCTGACTTCGACCCTGATTCTGCCAGATCAGACTGATCCAATGGATGATCCATACGAGATTGAAATGCAGCTCGGCAAACGCATCGATGTATTTATTGATAGTGGGCTAGGTACATTAAGTACGACTTCTATCGTAGATTTATCCGGTGATCAGCCTGAAGTGATTCGCCGTGGTGTCGGTGATGTAAGTGCTTTTGAATAAAAAAACGTTTTAATTCAGTTTCAGGAGGAAATAAGGTGAATCTGTTTTATCTCCTTCTAAACTTAAATGAATTTCCTGCCAATCATCTGATCTACGTCAAACTGCCTTGGACGTTAGAATCTAAGGCAATTTCTATCGAAAAGAATTCTAAGCCTGACTTAAGTCTGAATATCGACAATATTGAGTACCAGTATTTTCTTGAAGTTGCGATGACAAGAAAACTGCTGAACCTTTATTCAAAAAACAATCTTTGTCTAGCAGACACCTGCCAGCGTATTATTGAATATGCCCTAAAAGAACAAACTTAGAAAATCTTTATAACTGACGCAACTTCGTAAAATTCGGACATTCCGATAAGACCTGCTTATATTCAAAAACCGGCTTCCCAAATTTATTTTGGATGGTATAGGTGGATGCAACCTGATCTTCTTCAAGCACCACGATATAAGCTTTCACCAAATCCGGCTCCTGACCTTGCAACAGGTCGACCTGCATACAACCAAGTTGTTGTACATGTTTCTGGATCTCTGTCGATAATTGATCATCCGCTAAAGTGGTTAATTTCATGTAGGTAATAATATTTGGGTACTGATTCAGAATATCTCCAGAGATGGGCAGACCACTATTTTCCAATCGCTGTTTGGTTTGTGCATCCATATGAACTTTTTTCAAAGTTTCACGTGCCTGCTGTTGAAATTCATGTTCCCAATATTTTTCAGTGCCGAAAAATAGTCCGGCAATAATTAAAAGACCAACAACAACAAATTTTATATTCATATTTTTATCCGTAGTTTTTTTAGCTTAGAGGTTGTGCAGCTTCTTCTGCAACCGATGTACTTACCGCAGGTGCGACCATGTCTACTTGCTGATTTTCTTTAGGTGGTGGGACATATTCCTCCCCTACCTTTAATGCTCTCAATCTGACAAAATTTGGACAGTCTGAAAGTTTTTGCTGATGTTGCATCATGTCTATCCCAAATTTATTTTTGACATTCATATGAAAGACAATTTGGTCTTTTTCGATCACATTTAGAACTGCAGTTCGAGACTTCTGATCAAAGTTTTGAAAAGCCTCAACAGAATCACAGGCTATATTTTTGACATTCTGCTCACTTTTCACAGAAAGTTTTTTATTTTCATCTTCAAGCCTGCGCGTATAAAAGCGAATATTCGGATACTGATCCAGAACTGAAAAGTCTACTTTTTCTCTCTGAAGGAGTGGTTTGTATTGAGCTTCTAATTCAGCAAACCTACCTGATTGAAGCTGCTGACGTGCTTGGTCTTCCAGTTGCATCATTTCATATTTTGGATAAGCCCAGAATATCCCCAAGCTGATCACCGCAACAAATATCACAATAATAGGCATATTGATCATCAGTCCAGTTTTTAGTTGTTTTATTTATCGGTATATTTTTCTGAGATATTAGAATATTTTTTAAACGATAGATATCTGTTTTTAAGGTTTATTTTCAATAAATATACTTTTTAGTTGCTGCTAAAGAATGATTTTTTCCTGATCTGAGTTCCCATATTTATCAGTGCTCATGATCAATTTTAAAGCTTGCAAACCCAACTGGAACTTCACTTCATTCCTCTGAATCCTTACTTCAGAAAGGCATCCCCGTATTCGATATGATCAAAAACCGAAGAACAGCCGTAAAAGCTACTGTTTTTTTGTATCTAAACGCATATCTAATTTATTTAGAGGTATTTTTCGAGTACACTAAGATCAACTTTTTACATGCTTTTTCTTTCGATGTGATATCGAAGAATCAGCCTTCATGCCTTTGAAAATTCGCGTGGCCAACAACTGTATATGAATCAAAGCGTCCATAATATGATGGAACCTACTCCGCACATCCGTGTTCTGGATGAATGGCAGGAGACGATTCCTGAGGATCTTTATATTCCTCCTTCAGCGTTTGAAATCCTGTTAGAGCATTTCGAAGGCCCGCTCGACTTTTTAATTTACCTGATCCAAAAAAATGGCTTCGACTTGCTGCAAGTCGACATTGCGCCGATTGCTGCCCAATACCTGTCCTATATGGATGCGATGAAGTCGCTCAATATTGAACTGACCGCAGACTATATGGTCATGGCAGCACTATTGGCAGATCTCAAATCCCGCTTGCTTCTTCCAAAACCAAAAAATATTACTGCGACGGAGCAAGATCCAAAACAGGAACTGATTGATCGTCTGGAAAATTATTTACGGATCAAGCAAGCCGCAGAACGCCTGAACCAGATGAGTGTGCTTGAGCGTGATACATTTGAGACCAATGTCAGTCTGGGCGAGTTTATTCAACCGAATGAAGGTCATAACGTCGATCTGCTGCGTGATGCCCTGCTGTGTATCTTTAACCGTCCTGAGCCGGTGATTCATCAGGTGCAACAGGAGCCGGTGCTGCTTGAAGAGCGTATTGCCTATATTGAAAGCTGCCTGGAAACTGGCGAAGTGCTTTCCTTTGCAGATTTACTCAAACCAAGCCAAGGCCGTATGGGCATGGTCGTCACCTTTATGGCGGTTCTGGAACTGACGCGCCAACAAAAAATTCAGATTATTGCTACAGGCATTGAAGCCCCGCTCGCAATTCAGGGAGCATCTTTATGACCATTGACCACAGCTCAGTCCTCACAGCGGAAGACAATTTGCATGATGTTTTAATGCAGCTGGAAGCCATCATTTTTGCGAGTGATTCAGCGGTGTCTCTGGCACGCTTAAAAGAAGCTTTTCAGGATCGATATACCAAGCAGGAACTACGTCAGTACTTGCAGCAACTGTCTATGCTGATGCATGGCCGTTCGATTGAACTGATTGAAACTGCTCAAGGTTTCCGTTTTCAAGTACGTGCGAAATATCGTAATATTATTGCTCAGACATGGCCCGAGCGACCAGCGCGCTTGTCTCCTTCACTACTTGAAACGTTGGCCGTGATTGCCTATCACCAACCGGTGACCCGGGCAGATATAGAACAAATTCGTGGTGTCACGAATAACAGTCAGATTTTGCGTTCGCTGTTTGACTGGAACTGGATTAAAGAATCTGGCTTTCGTGAACTCCCTGGAAGACCTGCGTTGTTAGTGACAACGCCACAATTTTTAAATGCGTTTGGCTTAACCAGTTTAGGCCAATTGCCTCCCCTGCAGGATGCCAAGGAAGCTTTTATGGCCCTCGATGCAAATGCACCGAAGTCATAAATAGGTGAACTGTTGATAATTATTTCTAAGGTTATGCTGTCATGAGTGAAAAATTGCAAAAGGTGCTTGCACGTGTTGGTTTGGGTTCTCGCCGTTATATGGAAGAAGTCATTGCCGCTGGTCGTGTAAGTGTGAATGGGCAAGTTGCCCAAGTGGGTGAACGTATCGAACCAGGTGATGAGCTTCGCATCGATGGTCGTAAGGTACAATTCCAGATTGAGGACGAAATCCGTCGTCGCGTGCTGATTTACTATAAGCCTGAAGGCGAAATCTGTTCACGTAACGATCCTGAACAACGTCCTACCGTATTTGATAACCTGCCTGCGATTCAAGGCGATCGTTGGGTGATGGTTGGCCGTCTGGATATTAACTCAACCGGTCTGCTACTTTTCACAAATGACGGTGAACTGGCAAATCGTCTGATGCACCCTTCCAATGAAATCGAACGTGAATATGCGGTTCGTGTCATGGGTGAGGTAACGCCTGAGCTGAAAAATAACATGCTCAAAGGTGTAGTACTGGATGATGGTCCGGCAAAATTTGAATCATTCTCTGAACTCGGTGGTGACGGGATCAACCGTTGGTATCAAGTGGTGGTAAAAGAAGGTCGTAACCGTGAAGTACGTCGTATCTTTGAATCACAAGGCCTGAAAGTAAGCCGTCTGTTACGTACCCGTTATGGCACAGTGATTCTTCCACGTGAACTGCGTACTGGCCGCTGGATTGAACTGGACAAACAGGACATCGATAACCTGGCAAAAGCTGTTGAACTTAAACCACGTCAAGGTACTGGCTTGTACGGCATGGCAAAACGCCGTTCTGAGCGTATGCAGGAAAAGCCTATGGCAGCACGCCGTGGTGGTTTCCTGCGTCAGCAGCGCCGTGACAGTGATGAACCGGCAGCGAATACTGGCCGTGAACGTCGTGAAGGTGGTTTTGGCCGTCGTGATAATAATCAAGCCGGCTCACAGTTTGGTCGTCGTGAAAACCAGAATGGTACTCAGTTTGTACGCCGTGACAATCGTCCTGAACCAGGTTTTGGCCGACGTGAAGAACGTGATGAAAATGCTCCACGTCGCCCTTATGGCCTGAACAAAGGCTTTAACAAGTTTTAATATCCCTTAAAAACGGATTAAAATAGAGTCACTTCGGTGGCTCTATTTTTGAGCTAAACATTTAGAACAACAATATAAGACAACACATATGCTTAGCTTTAAGCCCAAGGCATTGCCCATATGGACACGATTTGGTTTTCCATTACAATTGGTATTGCTATGTAGCCTCATCAATTATAGTTATTGGCAAAAGAGTAGTCCTGACCACAATCCACTTCCTTTGAGTGATCTGCAGTTTTATGCTGATCTATGACATACACCGAATATGGTACTCAATACACCTTTTAGTTATGCCACGCTCATCGTCATCAGTCTTTTTCTGATCTATCAACACTATAAACTACAACGCAGATTAGTAATGTCTACCAATGAACTGGCTTGGTATGTGAAACGCTATCGAATCCGTACTATTGTGCATTTAGATCACATCCAATGCATAGAATATATTGCTATTCCTCCACAGAATGACTCGCAACTCACATTGCTGCGTTTTCATTGCTCTAAGCAGGTGCATGACTTAGATTTAAGTCAATTTAGCCCCAAGACCCAAGCAGAAATCCGTCATCATTTAAAGCAACATTTTCCACACATGCATCATCGAAAATAAAAAATCCCGCTCAACTGGCGGGATTTTTCGAATCTTACATCTGGGACTGAATATAATTTTGCAAACCAATCAGCTCAATCAGGCGTAATTGTTTTTCAAGCCAGTAGGTATGATCTTCTTCTGTATCTGACATTTGCTGGCGTAGCATGTCACGGGTCACGTAGTCACCCTTTTCTTCACAGAGTTTCACGCCTGTTGCTAGTTTTTGACGAACTTCATATTCC
This sequence comes from Acinetobacter sp. ASP199, assembly GCF_022700675.1. Taxonomy (NCBI): domain Bacteria; kingdom Pseudomonadati; phylum Pseudomonadota; class Gammaproteobacteria; order Moraxellales; family Moraxellaceae; genus Acinetobacter; species Acinetobacter sp. ASP199. Next base: position 662,251 of record NZ_CP062182.1, on the reverse strand, counting down.
AGTTTCAGGTCGGCTTTCAGGCAGCTCACCACATCTTCACCGATTTCTACATCATCACGGGTCATATTAGGTGTGCCTTCCAGGAACAGAACACGGCGAATAATAGCATCCGCATGCTGTGCTTCTTCCTGCATTTCATGATCAATACGTTCAAAGATTTTGGTCAGGCCCCAATCTTCATACATACGAGAATGGATCAGGTATTGGTCGCGAGCAGCCAGTTCGCCACCGATCAACATATTTAAATAATCTACGACTTCTGGATTACCACGCATTTTTATAACTCCCTACCTGTATGGGCTTATTATGGAGAAAATCATCTGGATTTGCAAAATAAAATTTTTGTAAATATATGATTTTTAAACAATTAAAATGAGAAGCACTTGCATTTACAGTTTTATTTGAATAAATTCCCATTTATAAAACAATATCTTGCACTCAGTACTCAGCTGAGATGAACAAAATCATAGGACTTTTAGCAAGTATTGTTTTTTGTAACTCAGATCAAAATCATGCCAACAGATCGGCCTCACATCCTCCAATCAGAAAAATTAAGCTTGTTTATTGATGATAAACAAGCCAAATCTTCGTCTGCACCGACAAACTCTGTATTCCCCAGCGAAAATAAGCTTAAGCTAACGTCCAATATGTATTTTTCCATGCTTGCTGTTGCATTGCATCTAAAAACGTCCACGCAACAAAACGACTTTCTTTTTGCCCCTGTGTCATTTTAATGGTTTTCACATCCACTGCTCCACTCTTACGCAATGCATTTAACAGCACAGGCAATGTGGTTTTCTTGGACACCAATGTACTAAACCACAAACATTGCTCAGCGAACTGTATACTCTCTTGTACCATTTGGCAGACAAAGCGTTCTTCACCACCGTCACACCAGAGTTCATTTTTTTGACCACCAAAGTTTAACACCACCTTCGTCTGATCAACCGGCTTGCCAAGTTTTCTTAATTTTTGCGTTGCTGTGGCATTTGCTTCATCTTGCGAGGCATGAAATGGCGGGTTACACATCGTCAAATCAAAACGATCTGTGGGTTTAATCACACCTTTGAAAATATTGCTTGAGTTCTTCTGCAATCGAATCTGAATCCCTTTTCTTAGATTTGGATTCGCTTCCACAATAAATTGAGCACTTTTAAAGGATGTAGAATGAATGTCTGAGCCGACAAATTTCCAACCATAGCTTTGACGCCCAATGATGGGATAGATACAGTTTGCCCCCACCCCAATATCCAAGACTTGAACTTTATGACCTGTTGGAATCTGACCTTTGTTGTTGGTACTCAACAAATCAGCCAAATAATGAATATAGTCCGCTCGACCCGGAATCGGTGGGCAAAGAAAATCTTTTGGAATATCCCAATATTGAATGCCATAAAAATGCTGAAGCAATGCTTTATTGAGCATTTTCACAGCGTGTGGATCAGAAAAATCGACTGAAAGATCGTTATATTGATTTGGGCTAACAAAAGGTGCAAGTTCCGGACAACTCTTGATTAACTGAGGAAAATCGTAACGACTGCGATGCAGGTTGCGTGCATGTAGTTCCGATTTTTGTTGCGGAAAAGTTTTCTTTGCTTGCGCCATGGGTATGCCAATTATTAACGGGAGAATAGAATCATCTGAGAAAACAGGTTCAATACCTGTCAATAGATCAATATTGTACGTGAATTCAGTTCATCATGACGATCCCCACCCAATCAAGCCATTAAAAAAGACATCCGAGGATGTCTTTTTTAATTCATGCTGAAGATCGATTAAGCAGGAAGTTGACCATACTCTTTCATTAAGGCAATAAACTGTTCTTCATTGATCACAGCGACACCGAGTTTTTCGGCCTTATCCAGCTTCGAACCAGCTTTCTCACCTGCAACCACACATTTGGTTTTACTCGACACACTGCCACTCACACGTGCGCCTAAGGCTTGTAAAAGCTGGGTCGCTTCATCTCGTCCCATAGAACTTAATGTTCCAGTTACGACCCAGCTTTCGCCATTGAGTGGTTGACGTGTTGGTGCAATTGGTGCATCCCAGTGAATACCTGCCGCCAACAGACGATCTAACACTTCCAGATTATGTGATGCCTGAAAGAAATCCAGAATCCATTCAGCGGTAATATCACCGACATCAGGCGTTTTCTTCAATGCTTCTAAATCAGCAGCTTTTAATGCCTCTAAAGTCTGGAAGGTATTTGCCAACATACGTGCCGTGGTTTCACCAACACCACGAATACCTAATGCATAAATAAATGCAGCCAATGTAGTTTTCTTACTGTTCTCAATAGAATCTATTAAGTTCTGAACAGACTTCTCACCCATTTTCTCAATTTGCAGTAGCTGATCACGATGCTCATGCAGGTGATAGATATCGGCCACATCTTTAAGCAGATTCAGGTGTAATAGAGATTCTACCCAACGATCACCCAAGCCTTCAATATCCATGGCCTTACGTGACACAAAGTGACGAATGGTCTCAATGCGCTGTGCAGCACAATAGAGTTCACCTGAACAGCGTGCCAGTGCTTCACCTTCTGGCATCACTACAGGGGAACCACACACCGGACAGTTTTCTGGCAGATGTACTTCAACTGCGTCAATCGGACGGAATTCTGGCCAGACTTTTTCAACTTTAGGAATTACGTCCCCACTACGGTAAACGCTGACCGTATCCCCGATCCGGACATCCAGACGGTGAATTTCCCCAATATTATGCAAGGTCACATTGGAAACCGTTACGCCACCCACTGCGACAGGATTCAAGCGTGCGACAGGAGTCAAAGTCCCGGTACGCCCCACCTGCCAGTCAATATTTTCAACTGTCGTCAGTGCTGCAACCGCAGGAAATTTATAAGCCGTTGCCCAGCGTGGTTCACGACTTAAAAAGCCCAATTGCTTTTGCTGTTTCAGGTCATTGACCTTGATCACCATGCCATCAATTTCAACACTGAGGTTTGGACGTTCCTCAATGATCTGCTCATAGACTTGCTGTACTTCTTCGATACTATCGCAAATGAAATGGCGTTCACCCACGGCGAAACCAAAGTGCTGTAGCCATTCCAGACTAGCTGACATCGTGGTCTGACCATGATGCGGCACGCATTGCGCAATACCGTAGGCATAGAATGCCAATGGACGTGATGAGGCAATGTTTGGATCCAGCTGACGCAAGCTACCAGCAGCGGCATTGCGTGGATTGGCAAAAGTCTTTTCACCTTTGGCTAAGTTCGCTACATTCAGTTTCTCAAAGCCCGATTTCGGCATCAAGACTTCACCGCGCACTTCCAGCAAATCAGGTACTTTACAGTGCCCTTCACATAATAGTTTTGGCAGGTTACGGATGGTTTTCACATTCTGGGTAATATCTTCCCCGGTTTCACCATCACCACGGGTTACACCACGTACCAGTACACCGTGCTCATACCACAGGGAAATGGCTAGACCATCAAATTTCAGCTCGACATCATATTCGATCTTCTGATTTGGCAAACGTTCTTCAATACGGCGGGCAAAGGCAAATAAATCTTCTTTATTAAATACGTTGCCTAAAGACAGCATTGGTACAGCATGCGTCACAGTCATGAATTTTGCCAAAGGCTGACCACCGACACGGTTGGTCGGCGTATCCGGTTGCACCAATGCTGGATATTGTTCTTCGAGGGCTTTGAGCTGATGAAAGAGCTGATCGTATTCACTGTCCTCAATCGTCGGCTGATCCATTACATAATAAGCGTGATTATGCTTGGCAATCAGTTGAATCAGCTGGCGCATTTGCGCAATGACAGTGCTTTCCTGGGTCATAGTTTCACCATAAAAAAGGGCGGAAAACCCGCCCTGTATATTCTTCAGTTTTGGCTATTATAAAAATCGAAATGTCCAGTTTCAATACAAAAACTTAGACTTCGGCAGGCTGTCCCGCACGATAATCAATGGCTTGATGACGCCAGAATTCACGCAATTGTGGGGTAAATTCCTGCTGGTTCTGATCATAGACAATACCATCCACTTCACGGGCAATCAGACGTGAAATGCTGTCCATGGTATCAAAGGCATTTTGCACATCGCTATGTGGTAATGCCAGGAAGAATGCCAGACCTTTAACCTCTTCAGTTGACAAAGTTTCCAGATCAAAGCCTTCCATACCCGTATCTGTAATCTGCAATACCGAGAATAGCAGTTTAGAACCATCTTCGCTGTAGCGATGGAAACACGCCAGCTCACCATAGCGTAGGCCGTATTTCAGCAAAACCTTCAGGGTTTTATCACCAGAGAGTACCCGGCCCTGTGGAATCACACTGAGCGATATAATCATTTCTGCATTCGCTAAAGCACATTCATCATCCACTACTTTCTGTTCATGCAGATGCGCATCGAGAATGCTACTTTCATCCTCAAAGTCAGAAATTTCAGCTTTTTCAATATTGCTGTTCAGGCTAAATTCAGCAGGCTTGGCTTCCACTACAACAGGTGCTTCAGTCTTAGTTTCTTCTTCAGCAGATGATTCTTTTACTTCAACTTTTGCAACCTCTGGTTCAGCTTCTTCAATGATTGGCGTATCCAGTGGGCTTGCAGCTTTGGCTACAGGCTGGGCTGTTTCAGTCAGTGTCGGCTCTACTTTCGCTGCTTCTTTTTGTTCTGTTGGTACTGTACTTGCAACCGTCTCTGCATTTAGGCTTGGTTCAACGCGTTGTGCTTCTGCTTCCTGTGCTGACAACTGGGCACGCACATGACGCGGAATAACCGGGGTCTGGCTGTCCGGATCAATATGTAATTCCGATTCCAATGATGGTGCTGCATCAGCAGGTTTTTTCATGATCATTCTAATGCCCAAGAGCATAATCACGACTGCTACAACAATCCCGAGAATAGTAGTGATTTCCATTTTATGCCTCCGCAGCTAAGCCGTATTCTTTTGCCTGTTCCAAATTCACTGTAACCAGTTTTGAGGTGCCCGGTTCAGGCATGGTCACACCCAAGAGATCTGTTGCCATCATCATTGCAAGCTTATTATGTGTGATGTAAATAAATTGCACTTGTTCTGAAAGCTCTTTGACTAAATTACAAAAACGCCCCACGTTCGCATCGTCCAGCGGTGCATCGACTTCATCGAGTACACAGAATGGCGCCGGATTGAGACGAAAAATCGCGAACACCAGCGCCAATGCAGTTAATGCTTTTTCGCCACCAGACAATAAAGCCAATGAACTGTTACGCTTACCCGGTGGTCGTGCCATCAGTTTTACACCTGATTGCCATCCATCTTCAAGACTTAAGCTCGCTTCACCGCCATTAAATACTTTCGGGAACAGGTTTTGCAATTCAGCATTAACCTGATCAAAAGTATGCATAAACAGCTTGCGCGTTTCCTGATCGATACTCTTCATGGCTGCCTGCAGCTGCTCGACTGTATTTTCCAGATCCTGAATCTGATGGCTCAGCTCATTATAGCGTGCTGAAACCTCTTCATATTCGTCAGATGCTGCAAGATTCACCGCTCCGAGCTTATCGAACTGCGATTGGGCTTTTTCCAGCTTGGCCTGATGCGCTTTGACCTCAATATTCAGACCAGTAATCAGTTCACTATTCAACTCTTTTAGCTGTTCAGAATAGTGCTGCAAATCTGATTTAGCTGCCTGCCAGGCTAAGCGTTTCTGTTCCAGTTCAGTCCGCAGCTTTTCATCCTGATGCTGGAACTGATGGCGCTGTTCAGTGAGCTGCTGCTGTTTGCTTTGTATCTGATTCAGCTCGACTTGCCATTCCGACCAGGTTTTTTGCAGCTTCGCCGTCAATTCCGCCTGCTGATTAAACTGGCTTTCCAGATGCGGCAGCTCTAATTGCACCGGATCGATAAATTTCGTGGCTTGTTCAATCTGCTGAATGATTTGTTGATACTGCTCTTTCAGGAATACCCGGTCTTTTTCTAGCAACTCGACTTGCTGTTTGGACTGAACGGATTGACGACGGGTAATTTCCAGTTCCTGCTGGGCGTGCTGGGTTTGCTGCTGGTGATCTTCCAGTTGCGCAGTCAGTTCATCCAGCTGAAATTGCATGGTTTTATAATTTGGTAATGCCTGTTCCAGTTTCAGGCTCAAAGCATGCAGGTCGATCTCCAGATCATCTTTCTGCATTGCGTCTTCTTCCAGCTGTTCATCCAGCTGCTGAAGCTGGTTTTGCAGCTGTTGCTTCTGCACTTCAAAAGCTTGCGCTGTACTTTGTACTTTGGCAATGTTCAGATCTAGCTGTTGTAGCTGCTTCTGTACCTGTTGCTGCTGACTGGTGGTTTGCTGTAGCTGAGTTTGCAGCGCTGTCAGCTGTTCTTTCAGTTGAGCAAGCTGTTGTTCAGTTTGTAATAATGTCGCTTCTAATTCAGCCAGCTGAGTTTCAATTTCGTCCAGTCGTATCCGGTGACTCAATGCGCCTTGACCTGCCTGACTGGCTTCATCAAATTCCAGTCCGATGACCCAGTCTGAACCGACATGGTAAGCATCCAGAGTTAAAATTGATTGTCCCGGCTGTAATTGGCTTTGTAGCTGTAGCGCCTGCTGTAAAGTTTCAACCACGGCGACCTGCTGCCATAGGGAATACTGAGGTTCTTCAATCCAGTCTGCCAGACATTGTGTATTTTCCAGCTGGATTTTGGCAGAAGATTGCTGTGCTTTCAGCTGACGTGCAGTATTTTCAAGGAAATTCTCTGAATCTGAGAGCACCTGAGCAGATAGCCATTTCGCAAGAAATTTCTCAATCAGGCTGGCATGGGCTTTGCCCTGCTTATTCAGTTTTAGCACATGCATCAGTTGCACAGTATCCGCTTTAGCTGCCGGATTAGCTTTCGCCATAAGTTGGGAAAGGTTTTTCTTTTCTGCATTCAATACTTGCAACTCAGATTTCAGCTGCATCTGTTGTTGTTGCTGTTCGCTATGTGCCTGTTTGACCTGTTCCAGCTGTTGGCTCAGTTCAGCATGATGGCTTTCTAGGCGAACCAGCTGTTGTTCAGTATCAGCTTTCTCCTGCTGATACTGTTCCAGCTCATCTTGCTGTGCTTGATTCTGAATCTGGGCGGACTGTTGCTGCAAGGTTTCTTTTTGCTGCTCGATACGAACGATATTTTTAGCTAGTTGCTCGCTTTGTGCCAGCATCTGCATCTTGCGCTGCTGTTGCTGTTCGACTTGAGTTTTAATCTGGGCAAATTGGGTCGCGACTGAAGCCTGTTGAGATTTTAGTTCCTGCAAACCTTGTTGCTGATTCTGATTTAAGCCTTCTTGTTGCTGCAACTGTGTGGTTTGATCTTCTAGCTGTTCCTGTAAAGTATCTAATTGCAGCTCAATCAGCTGCAGACGTTCTTTGGTTTGTGCTTTTTGTTGTTCAAGTTGCACCAGACTGGTTGAGTTTTGCTCCAGCAGAGACTGTTTCTGCTTCAGGTTTATTTCCAGTTCAGCCAGCTTTTTCTCGGCCTGTTGCCATTCATTTTGTAAGGGGGTGGACTGCTGGATCAGACGCTGAAACAGCTCACTGGTTGCTCCCAGATCGTGCTCAACCGTGGTCAGTTCAGAACGTACTAACTTGAAGCTGTCGCCTAGCGTGTTCATCTCAACGGTATATTCTTCCTGCAAGCGTTGGCTTTGCTCGCACTGGAATGACAGGATTTCAATTTTCAGGGTACGGATCTGCCCTTCGAGTTCTTTATATTGAATCGCGGTTTCGGACTGGCGTTTTAAGGTTTTTAGCTGGGACTTGAGTTCGGAAGCAATATCTTCTAAACGAGACAGGTTCTGGGTGGTATGTTCCAGATGCTGCATGGTTTCGCGACGACGGGCCTGATAGCGCGATACGCCTGCGGCTTCTTCGATATAAACCCGCATTTCCTCTGGCTTGGCATCGACCAGTCGGTTAATCATGCCCTGTTCGATAATGGCGTAGGAACGCGGTCCCAGACCGGTACCCAGGAAAATATCAGTGATGTCACGACGGCGGCATTTGGTACCATTCAGGAAGTATTCAGACTTGCCATCCCGGTTGACCTGACGACGTACTGCCAATTCATTATAGGCATTATAAGCACCGCCAAGTTTGCCGTAGGTATTTTCAAAGCGTAGCTCTACACTCGCCACACCCACTGGCTTACGCTTCGCAGTTCCGGTAAAAATGACGTCTTGCATGCTGCCGCCACGTAACTGGCGCGCACTCGACTCCCCCATCACCCAGCGAATTGCATCTATGACATTGGACTTGCCACAACCATTGGGCCCCACAACGGCAGTCCGGTTATCTTTAAAGTGTAAAGTTGTACTATCGGCAAAAGATTTGAAGCCGGAAAGTTTTAAACTGCTTAAACGCATAATGTCCTGATTTAACGGCGCGAGCGTCTCGCCCACGCAAGTTCAATTTGTTTCATCCGTGTTAGTGATTCCAACACAAGGTTGCGCAAGTGTCGACAAAAATCTTCCATAAATAAAGTGGCCTGATGTGATTTTCGGCTCAGAATTGCATCAGTGACCAGCTTAAACAGATCAAAAGATTCCTGTAACTCACGCTTGGAAATATTCAGGGTTAAAAAGTAACTGCGTCGCAGTGAAGGCAGTAGCTCATGGTAGTAACGCATCAGATAGGGATTGCCAACCATGTCCTGCTGCTGCGCCAGCCCCTGAAAGATCAAATCATAAAACTTTTCGGTGTGACCTTGGCGGGTTTCCGCTTCTAGTTGTTCTAATAATAGCTGAACACGCTCTGCCTCATGCGGGCGCCAGGTTTCAGCCATACGCTGTACGATCTGACCGAGCAGAAGACAGCACATTTCAAACAGGGCACGAACTTGCAGTGCAGACATTTCCGAGACAATGGCACCGCGGCGTGGATAGATTTCGATGAGCTGGGTACGTTCCAGCAACAATAATGCTTCGCGTACAGAACCACGACTGACATCAAGTTCTGATGCAATTCTCAGTTCCTGGATCCGCTCACCTTCGACGAGCTCACCACGAATAATCTGTTCACTGATATGCCTGGCGATCTGCTCAGACAAGCTGTTTGCTTTTTCCTCGTGCATGGCCATCCTGTCTTTATTTTTATTGATGCAGTTCTTGTCATGCTGAATGACTTTTCATTTATTTAACTTATTTTATTAAAGGAATGCTTTGACATTGTCAGACAATATTCTGTCTATGCAGCCAACCAGCCTCTATATAAACCAGCTTAGCGGTTATTTATTCTGTTTTTTTATTCTCTTATCAGCATAAATATATTGATCAAATAAAAAAAGAGAGTACTTAAACTCTCTTTTCTGAAATCTGCATTAAATAAATTACCTTACAGAAAGGCACTGACACCCTGATAAATAAAATAGCTACCGACAACGCTTAATAAGGCCGCAAAACATTTCTTTAGCATGACTGGTGACAATAAATGCGCTACCTTTGCTCCCACTTTGGCAGTAAAAAAACTCATAATACTAATACCAATAAAGGCATATACATGAATATAACCAATGGTATTCGGTACCGGAACATCGGATTGCTCACCAAACCATATAAATCCGAGCGCTCCGGCAATCGCGATTGGTAGTCCACATGCAGCTGAAGTCGCCACTGCTTTTTGCATCACCACACCACAGCGGTTTAAAAATGGCACCGTCAGACTACCGCCACCGATACCAAAAATCGCAGAAGCAACCCCAATTCCTGCTCCAGTCGCCATTTGCTTTGGCGTGGAAGGCAAAGTACTGGCTGGATCCATCTTGACATGGGCACGGCTAAACATTCGCAAAGCCACCCATACCGCAAAGAAACCGATCAGAAGCTGCAAGCCCTGACCCGGTAAATAGTCGGCAATGCCTGCACCGAGAAACGATCCAATGACCAAACCAGGTGCCAGATTACGGAAAACAGACCAAAGTACTGCACCTTTGAGATGATGTGCCATGACCGAACTGATTGAGGTCACAATAATCGTCGCCAAAGAGGTTCCCACTGCCATATGCATGATGACACTTGGATCGTACTGGAGCTGGGTAAATACAATGTACAGAATTGGCACAATAATCAGGCCACCACCGACTCCAAACAGGCCTGCGGTGAAACCAGCAATTGCACCAATCAACAAATATATGATTAACTCCATAACGACATTTACCACGTTTAAATTCAGATGGATGTAGAAACTCGCGAACTGCAGCAACTACTTAAAGATGCAGGACAACTTCCCGAAGTCCTGTTACTGAAACCAGTCACCACTTCAACCAATGATGATGTCCGGGACCTAGCTCAAAAAGGTATTCGACAGGTATTGGTCAGCAGTCGTACTCAAACTCAGGGCCGAGGCCAGCGTCAGCGCCAATGGATTTCTCCAGAAGGTAACATCTATTTAAGCACATTGCTGAATACAGAGATACCGATAGATGGCCGTCTCGCGCTTGAGGTTGCGCTTAACATTCTGCAAATGCCTAGCTTGCAAGGGCTTGATCTGCAAGTGAAATGGCCAAATGATTTATATAGCCAGAATGCCAAATGGGGCGGCATTCTGGTGGAGCCAATCTCTGCCTATCAGGCGGTGGTGGGTGTGGGAATTAACCTGACGCCGATTGAAGTGGAACAACTCGATCAGCCGATCACCTCACTATCTGAACTTGGCCTGGCTGCAGTGACACGCAACCAGCTCATTGCTGAACTCTATCTGGCTATTCAACAGGCGGGGCAATGGTTTAATCATGGTAGCCATAATCTGGCAGCACGCTTTAATCATCATGCAGCGTTCATTCAACAACAGGTTGAATTGACCAATCCGCAGGGACAATATGGGGGTACCTTTGCCGGTATTCATAAAGATGGTGCGGTGCAAATTGCGACTGAATCTGGCATTCAGGTTTTTTATCAAGGGCAATTACGTTTAAAGACTGGCAGCTAAGGCAAGATTAATGAAAAAATTATGGCTGGATATTGGCAATACACGTCTTAAATACTGGATCACGGAACAAGACCGTATCATTGAACATGCGGCTGAAATGCATCTACAGTCTCCGGCGGATTTACTGCTGGGTCTGATTCAACACTTTATAGGATCAGGTCTGCATCAGGTGGGAATCTCTTCTGTACTAGACAAGCAAAATAATGATCGTATCCTGAAAATTCTAAAACGCCTGAATGTTCCAGTGATTTTTGCCAAAGTTCATGCCGAATATGCAGGCCTGATCTGTGGTTATGATGATCCGGCTCAGCTCGGGATTGACCGTTGGCTACAGGTATTGGCAGTTGCGACATCGAAGACACAAAACTATTGCGTCATTAGCTGTGGTACCGCTCTTACCATTGACCTGGCTCAAGGGCAAAAGCATCTGGGTGGTTTTATCCTGCCAAACTTACACCTACAGCGGGATGCTCTGATTCAGAATACCAAAGGCATTAAGATTCCCGATGCTGCTTTTGAGGAGCTGAGCCCGGGCCGCAATACCATTGATGCTGTACATCACGGCATTCTGCTTGGGCTACTCAGTACCATTGAAAAGGTATTGAGTGACTTTCCTGCCCAGCTGATTCTCACGGGTGGAGATGCACCACTGTTTGCACAGCATTTGCAATCCTTCCAACCCGTGATTGAACCTGACCTGTTACTTAAAGGCCTGCAGCATTTTGCAGCTCATTTAGACCACACAGCCGCTGGATGACGTCCAGTAGCTGTGGGAAATCTGCATAGCCATCAGTTTTTTCAAAATGTCCTGCCTGCAAGACTTCAAAAATCTGGGTATTGAGAAGTCGATGGGCAAGACTTAAGGACATGGCAGTGGGTACATGTGGATCATTATTAGAAATATACATGACGCCATGCTTATAGCTTTTGGCAAGTGTTTTGAAGTCCAGTTTTACACTGTGCACCAGATCATTCAGTTCTGACCACATGACCAGTGGCTGATCAAAACCTGCCACCAGCACCACCCCACGAATAGCTTTACGGTGAGTCAGATAGTGCTGTTCTACAAATTTCAGCACACTTAGACAGCTCAACCCATGTGCCACCAGAATGGTGTCTGAATCCATTTTCGCAATCTGCACTGCCAGGCTTTGTTGCCAGTCTTGCATTTTCGGTTCTAATGGATTGGCTAACATGATGCGCTTGGCATCAATACCGATTTTTTTGACTTGTCGACTCAACCAAGGATACCAATGGTCATTAGAGGTCGACTGATAGTCATGAATAATATAAACGTTCCCTGATTTATTTGTCATCGCTGTATACTTATACTAATTGTTAAAATAATAATGCCCCTGACTCATTGTTTTACAAAGCTTTCAAGCAAATTTCCAGCCCACTGCTATCCATTTTGTAAACTTTATCTTTCAGCGTCAATCACGGTTGTTGACGTATCAGATTTGGCTCAATACTTTGCCAGACTTCGGGCAGTTCAGTACAGCCTTGCGAATCAATAAAATGACCAAAATGCTGCGCCTTAATCACTTTTGCATCCAGACTCTCTGCCTGCTGCAGACTGAATTTTGGCGCTACCCGATCATCGCCTTCAGAGTAAATCATCACTCGCTCCTGAATCTGCTGCTTCAATAACTCAAAGTCAATTTGGGCAGCATCAATAAATGGATTAACTTCTTCCAGGCGTCCAAGTCGCCCATTAAAACCAGCGATTAGCATAAGTTGCTTGATCTTCTGCTGTTTCAATGCATGGGATAAATAATGCAAAGCCGCAATTGTGCCTAGGCTGTGGGCAATAAAAATACTGTTCTCATCAAGGCCATCAATTTGCTCCTGCATCTGCTTTTGCCAGGTTTCCAGACGAGGTGTAGTAGAAGGATCAAGTCGTAAAACTTTTAGGCTCACATGTTCTTGCCTGGCTTTTTGCTGAATCCAGGGATACCAGTTTTCATCTGGACTTGCCGTATATCCATGTACCACAATCACTTGCGTCATTTCATTACTCCTGTCTTGGAATTTTTTAAAGAGTCTGCCTGAGCTGGCTGCAGGATTGGGTAAGTAAATGTATGCTTTGATTAAACTGTCTATCTTAAAAATCAAAAAGGCGCATGAAGCGCCTTTTTTAAACACAGAACTTATTTCTTGTCGTTGCCGCCGAACAATGGGCCCATACCACCACCGCCAAATTGTTTCTGCAGACCACCGAGTGATTTCATCATTTTTGCCATACCTGATGGATTGGCAAATTTCTTCATCATTTTCGCCATCTGGGCATGCTGCTTGATCAGTTTATTCACTTCAGCAACATCCATACCACAGCCTGCTGCAATACGCTTCTTACGGCTTGGGTTCATCAAGTCAGGGTTACGACGCTCTTTCACAGTCATGGACTGGATGATCGCTTCCATTTTCTTGACCTGCTTTTCAGGGTTGGCTTGTGCAATTGCATCCTGAAGGCCAGCACTGTTCATCCCTGGAAGTTTATCCAGGAAGCCCATCATGCCGCCCATCTTGTTCATTTGCTCAAACTGCATCAGCATATCTTCAAAGTTGAAGCTGCCGCCTTTCTGCAGTTTTTTCGCCATTTTCTCGGCTTTTTCTTTGTCGATTTTGCGTTCAACTTCTTCGACTAGAGAAAGCACGTCACCCATACCAAGAATACGCTGTGCCACACGTTCCGGATGGAATGGTTCAAGCGCATCCAGCTTTTCACCCATCCCCAGGAACTTGATTGGCTTGCCGGTAATCGCACGTACAGAAAGTGCCGCACCACCACGTGCATCACCATCAGTTTTGGTCAGGATCACACCAGTCAAAGGTAAAGCATCGTTAAAGGCTTTTGCTGTATTCGCCGCATCCTGACCGGTCATGGCATCAACCACAAACAGGGTTTCAGTTGGGCTAATCGCAGCGTGTAACTCTTTGATCTCATCCATCATGTCATCGTCGACATGCAGACGGCCTGCGGTATCGACAATCAGAACATCAGCAAACTGAATTTTTGCCTGTTCAATCGCACGGTTGGCAATATCAATTGGACGTTCATTGGCATTCGATTCAAAGAAAATCGCACCGACTTCACCCGCAACCGTTTGTAGCTGCTTGATCGCCGCTGGACGGTACACGTCGGCAGACACCATCGCTACTTTTTTCTTTTGACGTTCTTGCAAGAAGCGCGCAAGCTTCGCAGCAGTGGTGGTTTTACCCGCACCCTGCAAACCAGCAAGTAGCACAACCACAGGTGGTTTTGCTGCCAGGTCGAGGCTCTCGTTCGCCGCGCCCATCATCTTGGTTAATTCGTCATAAACAATCTTGACGAAGGCCTGGCCTGGAGATAACTGAGTCATCACTTCCTGGCCCAATGCTTCTTCCTTAACTTTCGCGATAAATTCACGAGTTACAGGTAACGCAACGTCGGCTTCAAGAAGTGCCATACGTACTTCACGTAACGTATCTTTAATATTGTCTTCGGTTAGCTGCCCTGAGCCAGTAACATTTCTTAAACTCTGCGTGAGTCGTTCTGTTAAGGTATCAAACATTGCAAAATCCGCTTAAAATAGCCGTGAGCAAAAAATTGTTTCTTAAAATAGAAAATTTATGCATAGAATGCTATAGGATACTGTAGTTCGCATCGAATTTATATAAATGAATATTCATCACCCTTAAAAAGGTTAGACATGGTTAGCCTCCCACTGGTTTATACAATTCTGGCATTAGTCGCCTATACCGCATCTTTCTGGTATTTGTTTGTTCATTTAATGTCGAAACGTATTCCAAATCAGTGGTTTGTCGGTATCACGGCTGCACTGGGCCTGGTATTACATGGCATGGTTCTTTACGGTGACATGCACACCCCGATGGGGATAAATTACGATGTCTTTGTTCTAGTGTCGTTTACTTCCGGACTGATGCTTTTACTGAGTCTGGCTTATAGCACCTATCGTCCAATTCTGCCGCTAAATCTGATTGGTATTCCTGTTGCAGCGACTGGCCTGATTTTAGGCTTTACTTTTACTCCGCAAGCTAAAATCATTGTGCAGAACTCACTTGGTCTCGATATTCATATCATCCTGTCACTATCCGCCTATGCAGTGCTGCTGATGGCTACCATTCAGGCCGTTATTCTGCGTTTTCAGGATCGTGAATTGAAAAAGAAGCAGAAGCGTCTGTGGGTTAATTTGCTACCTTCCTATCAGGATATGGAATCACTGCTGTTTGATATGCTGATGACCGGCTTTGTCTTGCTGACTATTGCCTTAGGTTTCGGCTTCTTTACCATTGATGATTTCTTCGCCCAACATCTGTCACATAAAACCGCATTCAGTATTATTTCCTGGCTGGTCTATGGAACTTTGCTAATTGGTCACTGGAAATTTGGCTGGCGTGGACAAAAAGCGGTACGTTTTACTCTCATCGGTTTTGGCTTACTCGCAGTTGGATTTATTGGATCCAAGTTTGTGCTGGAAATGCTGTTAACCGTTTAATTATTTTGAAATACTGCTCTATCGTATCTCCTTAAGGCATCTCTATTGATAAATTTTAATTACTAAAATTCGCTTAAAAAACGAAATCAAACGTCATAAAAATCAGCTAAAAAACACAATATTTAATAGACAATTCACTATAAATATAATTTATGGTTAAGCACTATCATATCTTCAAAAGCTAAAAAACCATCAAAAAATATCAAGATCAATCACAAAATTAATGAGAAAAAATAACACCTTTCACGCTTTAATATGTGTAATTCTTAGCAGAGTATTCTAAAAACAAGTCTATTTCTTGGTCAAATTTTATGAGTTGTGTAAAGATAAATTAATTAAAAAAACTTAAATAAAATTGATTAATAACGTTTAACCAGTTAACAAAATATTCACTGACTTATAATTAAACTATGGAAATTCAAAAAATATTTAAATTTGAACATGTGTTTGGTTTTGCACTTTGTCGTAGAATAATGACACTTTATCATGTTCAAGTTGTTGTACTTGAGTAAACATTTTAATCTTAAATATACAAACGAAAGTGCTAGATTGCATTTCTTGGAGGTCGGGGATGAAGAATAAAAAAGGATTTACTTTAATTGAACTTATGATTGTGGTCGCTTTAATTGCGATTCTTGCCGCAATTGCATTACCAAGTTATCAAAATTACGTTACACGCGCAAAAATTAAAGAAGCGCAATCGAATTTAATTGCCTTATCTCTTTCAGCAGAAAATGTTTATCAAAGAACACTAAGTTATCCAACATCATCACCAGCCACAACAACAACGGCAGCGACAAAAGCATTATTTAATTCATGGAACCCAAGTTCAGCTGACTTTAAATATACGTATCTCTCTGATGGAGCAACCTATACCTTAACGGCAACAGGCGAAACAAGTACCAAAGTTAGCGGCTGTACACTGACATTAACGAATGCAGGGGTACAAGGTGGTCCAGGCTGTAAAAGCATCACTGGGTGGTTATAAATGAAATTAAATCATCTAAAAAAACAACACCCCGCACAATCGGGTTTTACGCTCATTGAGTTGATGATCACCATCACGGTGATGACGATCATTTTGTTTATGGGCAGCTCACTCACCAGTGCCTGGATTGATCAAAGCCAGGTCAATAATGCAACCTCAAGCATTCAAAGTGCGATTTCTCAAGCAAAAGCATTAGCACTTCGTAATACCAATAATACTCCACTAACAGCTGCTGCTGCTTCAGCATGTTTAACAAGTACCTCATCACAAAATGTTATTAAAGTAGTGCGCGGTGAATGTGCCTCAGCGACCGCTTCTGTCCAGGAAATGCCAATTTCCAATCGTATTACCATTAAAGAAAACCCCAATTCGAGTGATCAAATTACCTGTATTTCATTTAACTCGATTGGCGTTGTCGTTCCAGTATCAGGTTGTTTGACGTCCTCAAACCCAACGTTGACTATAGGAAAGAATAATGAAACAGCTACGATCATCATTCGTTAATCAACGTGGTTTCACCTTAATGGAATCATTAATCGCCTTAGTACTTTTTGCCATTATTATTTTGGGTAGTGGGACTGCAATCAAAAGCATGCTAACAACTCAAAAAGAAATGAACGTTGGTTTTATTGTCGTGAATGAAATGCAAAAAAGACTACAACAGGCACAAGACAAAACTGATACCTCAGGCATGTGTGCTCGAGTTTCTACAGATAACTTTACTGTGGCTGGTAAAACCTTCTATATCAGCTGCTCTATAGCAGAAATTACAGTATCGACCACTCAAAAATCAGAATGGCCGGTGCTTGCTGCAAGTCATGTTTCACTAAGCATAGCGCAAGCTTGCGCAGCAGGAACGTCATTGCATGAGTCTTGTTTTGTGGTAGGGAGATAAGCATGAAAAAGAATGGTTTTACCATACTAGAACTTCTCGTAGGCTTAGTCGTTGCCATGCTCTGCATGATCATGATGCTGATGACCTTTAAACAGATTTCTAAAGTCAGTTTAGAGTCATCTTTAGATGCAGAATATGACACTCAAGTTCAATTAGGCATGCTTGTCCTACAAAAAGTCATTCAGAATGCAGGCTATGGTTCGGGTAATGCTGCTGATATCGCTGTTAATGCCGACAACAATACTTTGTATTTACGTTTCACCCCGGATCTTAGCTCACCAAATGTAATTACGTGCCAAGCATTAGTATACGAGAATGATCTAGCAAATAAAGAATATAAACTTTATTTAGTGACAAATAATAATTGCCGAAAATCAGTTGATGGAATTTATGAAGCGTATTCAAACATTGCTGCTAATGAAGTTTGGGATCATTCGACAAATACGAAAAGTCCACTTATTAGTATAAGAAATAAAGAGATCACTTTATCTACACCAGCTGTATTTACATTTAATCTTCAAAGTATACCAGGTGGTAAAAAATGTACCCCTTATGGCATTAGTAAAGACAACCCATCTGGTACTAAGTCTGTGACAATTAAAGCCCAAGGGCAATATATTACCGAAAAGCAAATTCAATCCTTGATTTGTTTGAATAATATTTAATGCTAATTAACCTGAATGTGAGGATGAGCAATGCATACATTTAAAAAACAACAAGGCATGGCAACGATTCTTTTGGTATTGCTCATTGGAATCACAGTCATGTTAATTACAGCATCTGTTGCACGAGCTTTAATAACTAAAAAAGAAGCTGCAACTGCAGCCCATGCACAAACCAATGCACAAATTCTAGGTTGGGCGGGTGTGAGTGCTTTTAGGGAATTTCTGGTTCAAATTGGGGGAAATTCTTTTGAAGGCTTAAATATCTTAAAAGCGCCTAATTATAAAAAGACTTTAACTGATGCCAATGGCAATAACGTTACTGCTAAAAATATTATTGTCACAGGCTGTGAAACTGCAACTGCAGCCTGTTCTGTAACAGCTGACATTTCTGCAAACAGTACAAATTCAAAAGCGGCCACTACTATCAGAGTTGTTTACAATCTTACCTTAACGCAAGGTACGGTGGCTGTCAGTACCATTAATTTTGGCGGAAAAACTGTTTTCTCTGGTTTAACAACCATTAAAGGGGAGAGTCCAAACTCTAAGGTAACTTTAAATGTTGATGGTGACCTCACGTTAAATCTTTTATTTAAAACTGAAAATCTTTCTGAATTAAACATTAATGCGACTGGTGATGTTTATATTGATTGTGGCCACCAAAACTGTGGTGATGCCATTATTAACGTAAAAAGCAAGGGTAAAGTCACACTTTTAACAGGTAAGAATTTTGGCAATATTGAAGCACTTGGCCCTGTATTAGTTGAAACGGGCGCGAAAGCCCAAAATATTAAATCTAATAGCGAAGTGAAAGTTATTAGCGGAGCAGAAGTTCAAAACATTGAAACTATGGGTGACGTGACATTAAGCACAGGACAAGCACAGAATATCAAAGCTCATGGTTCAGTGAGTTTATCCTCCTCGACCGCTAGTAATATTGAATCTAGGGCCTCGGTGACTTTAACCTCCTCTACTGCTAGCAATGTAACTTCTAATGGAAATGTTATTTTATGGACAGGAAGTAGCACCAAAGATATCACTGCAAAAAATAAAGTAGAAATTCACACTAACACTCAAGCTGGCAATATTAAAGCGGGGGGAGAGGTATCAGTAGCTGGTATTAATTCAATAGCTAAAAATATTGAAAGTATGGGTGAAGTGAAATTAAGCACAGGAGGCAAAGCACAGAATATCAAAGCTCATGGTTCAGTGAGTTTATCCTCCTCGACCGCTAGTAATATTGAATCTAGGGCCTCGGTGACCTTAGATACAAACTCTACTGCTAGCAATGTAACTTCTAATGGAAATGTTATTTTATGGACAGGAAGTAGCACCAAAGATATCACTGCAAAAAATAAAGTAGAAATTCACACTAACACTCAAGCTGGCAATATTAAAGCAGGGGGAAATGTCTTAGTGACGGGTGCTGGTGCACGAGCGGATAACATCGAGAGTCTAGGCGAAGTCGAACTTTCGATTGCAGGAGCAAAAGCACTTGATATCTATGCTAATAAAGTTGTATTGGCAGTTACCGTTTCTGCAAACAATGTATATTCAGTTACAAACATCGTAAATGAAATAAATACAACTACTTCTGTTTCAAACAGAGCCGAAAGTATCAATCGTAATAGTAGTATTGCTACAACAAAATTAGCTGATCTACAAAATTATCTTGCTTCTATTAATCCAACAGTTGTTATAAACAATATTAATATTAATATTAATGAGGTTATTTTAGATCTCATTTTTAATAATAATGTAGATGTAAGAGTATATAAAAATGATGCTAATTATATCTTCACTTCAAATGGTGGGTTTGACCGTGTTTTTCTGAACCACTTAAAAAATAAACACAATACCATTACTTATATGTATAAAAACAATAGCCAATATGCTATTGAAACGGATGGAACCGAATCACTTATTAATTCCGAAGGTTTTTCAATTGGAGATTACACTCTCAATGGCAAAACCTATACTGGTGCTATCTGTCTCACTGTAGTTGAAGGTAAATGTACAAGTGAAATTATTGGTTATCTACCTCGTATTAGTGTAAGTAAAACATTAGGTATCGATGATGATTATAGTTATGGTAAGGTACTAAATAGATGGCGCGTTCGCTCTATTTCAGACCCATCTACAATTGATAATGCAACACTTGCACCAGGAATTATGTATTTTGAAGGGTCACTCGAGTTTGCAGGTGGTACGACATGGCGTTCAGATAGTTTGACAAATGCGTACACAAACAGTTTCTTAGCTGAAGGTGAAATTTGGTCAATTGCCTTCTCTCCACGCATATATGCACCTCATGAAGTCATTCGTGAAGGAGCTGATAAAGTTTCTCTGATTTGTAATCGTCGATTGAAACATGCGAATAACAATACAGATCTTAACATTGCAAATACCTCGCCTACTACATTATCGGATCGATATTTAATACCGACTAATTTATGTAAGAGCGACGACGAATTCCTACATGATATGAGTAAAAATGAAGATGGAACTCCCAAAAAAGTTATAATAGATGGGAAAGAAATGAATAAATTAGATTTAGGTAATATTGCTTTTATGGCTAATGAACAGATTCATATGGGAGCATGTACACGTATTTATGGTGATGTTTTTAGTCGTAAAGGTATTACTACTTCAGCCGGTTGTGGATTTACAGAAAATAAAAACCAAATTGTAGGCTCTATTAATACTCAAGGCGAAGGAAAAAATGGAAATACAATCAATAACCATGTTTTAGGTGGATCAACTTTTGTCCTTCCATCTCAAAATACAGGTGGTGTTGGTAGTGGCAGTGGCTCTAGTGCAGGTACTGGATTAAAGGTACAAAATTTAGATATTAAATGGTCTAGATATTTATAAATCACTAAAAAAAGCCAATCAATTAATATTTGATTGGCTTTTTTTACAAGTACAAATTTAGATTTGGATAATATTTTATCTTCTAACTCATTTTCTCTTTATCATTTAATGTCTTGTCTTATATAGACAACAAACCTAAAAAAACGTATAACACCGTTTTTCTCATTCACAGGTGAACACGTTGAAACTTGTTCTTGCACCCATGGAAGGCTTAACTGACCCGATTATGCGTGATGTGCTGACATCCGTCGGGAGCTTTGACTGGTGTGTGACCGAGTTTATTCGTGTCACGGATTCGGTACTACCCGATCATATCTACCATACCTACTGCCCTGAACTATTGAATGACGGTAAAACTGCAGCAGGGACACCCGTACATGTACAATTTTTAGGAAACAATCCTGAAATGTTGGCTGCAAATGCAGTCAAAGCTGCTGCACTAGGCGCACCTGCCATTGATATGAACTTTGGCTGTCCAGCCAAAACAGTGAATCGACACCGTGGTGGCTCTGTTTTACTTGATGAACCTGAAGTGGTGTATGAACTGGTTAAAGCGGTGCGCGATGCCGTTCCTGCTCATATTCCAGTTTCCGCCAAAATGCGTCTAGGCTATATGGATCGGAACTTCATGCTAGAAAATGCGCATGCCATTGAAGATGCAGGCGCAGCATGGGTTACAGTGCATGCACGTACCAAAGCCGATGGCTATACCCCTCCTGCATTTTGGGATCAGCTACGCCCTATTCGTGAAGCATTGAAGATTAATGTCATTGCCAATGGTGAAATTTGGAACAATGCCGATGCCAAACAATGCCAGTTAGAATCGGGCTGTGAAGATTTGATGATTGGCCGCGGTGCAGTCACCACTCCAGATTTGACCCAATGTATCCGTAAAAATAGTGATGATCCCCTGATTAGCTGGAATGAGCTGCTCGGCCTGCAAATCCGTTTCCTGAATGGTTCGTATAAAAAAGAAATGAATATGGTGGGACGTTACAAGCAGTGGCTCGGGATGATGTCTAAACATTATCCTGAAGCGAAAGCGCTGTGGGATGAAGTGAAACGGGTCAAACCACTGGAAGAAATTACTGAAAAGCTCAAAGCTGCTCAGCATTAAGCTAATAATCCCTGAGCTTTTCAGGTTTTTTTATTTGACCTGTTTGCGCTGCTTTAAGCCCTCTACATGCTGGCGATTGGTCTGCCGAGATTTCTCCAGCATGACATTCTCAAGATGCAGCTGAATCCGTTTAAGTTTGGTTTCGGAAATTACTGGTTCCTGAAAGCTTTTCACATAATCGGTCCAGCTAGCGCTACGGAAAACATTGGCTGGCATCGCGGTCTTAAACTCAGCTTCTGGCATAAACACCACCAGTGAATGAATATATTCCGGACTTAAAATATCTGCCAGAATCTGTTCTAGCACTTTGACGTGTTTATAGTTCTGATGCAGTGGATTTTGAAATTTATAGCTCTGTTTATAAAGTTTTTGAGTCCACATTTTTTGACGTTCACCACCAAAAATCCAGCCTTTATAGTTTTTGGTCTCAATCACAAATAGCCCAAATGGGCTTAATAGCAAATGATCAATCTGGGTTGTCGTCCCTTGCCCATCCTCAAAGGTCAGGTCATTCAGCAAGATATAATGCGGCTGTTGAAGATAGAGTTTGACATGCACAGCAACGGCAAACTCACCGAATTTCCCCTTAAGATAAGGCTTAAACAGCTTGAATAAAGCGGCGAAGGAAAATAAAAGCAACAGCCACCAGAAATTTTCAATGACTGGGGCAAGCACTGGATTCATTTTAACTGGTCAGATTTTTATTAAGATAGAATATATCTTACTTATTTTTTCAATATTTAACAGGATTTCCTTACGTTCCAGCCCACCAGCAAAACCGACCAAAGTGCCATTGCTACCAATCACACGATGGCATGGAGCAATAATCGAAATCGGATTGCGACCATTGGCAGCACCCACGGCGCGAACTGCTTTCGGATGACCAATTTCCAGGGCAATGTCACGATAGGTTCGAGTTTCTCCATAAGGAATATTCAGTAAAGCCTGCCAGACACTTTTCTGAAATGGTGTACCGACAAAGTCTAACGGCACATCGAAACAGCTACGCGTACCAGCAAAATATTGCTCTAACTGGTTTTTGGCCCTAACCAGAATAGGATGCTCAGGATCTTCCACCAAAGTTGCCAGCTTGACCCGGTTCGGCTTTTCACAATCCCAGAGCACCGCAACCAGCGCCTCGGTACTTGCCACTAATTGCAATTGGCCTACGGGTGAATCCATATAGATATAGCTTAAGTTCATGTCTTCACCCTGTTGCATTGCCATGGAATTATTATTTTAACGCAATGATCAAAAGGAGGCTCATATAAATAAATACTGAAACACTTACGTTCTGGTGCCCTATACAAACTTTAAGAAGATGACAGCTTCATCAACACCAGACCGGAAATAATCAAGACAGCCGCCAGCATGCGCATGGCACTCGCGGGTTCTCCCAAAATAAAAATCCCAATCAGAAAAGAACCCACTGCACCAATTCCGGTCCAGATGGTATAGGCGGTGCCTAGAGGTAGCGTACGCATTGCGTAAGCCAACAGCGCAAAACTTAGGAACATGAAAAAAATAGTAATAATGCTTGGGGTCAGCTTGCTGAAACCTTCCGATAGCTTCATCGAGTAAGCCCATACCACCTCAAAAAGACCTGCCAGTATAAGTAAAAACCAGGCCATATGCCCTCCTTCATAAATTAAGAAGTCAGGCCGTCCTGACGATTTTTCCTGAGCAAAAGCAATATTTTGCATCAAGGGAGGTCGTTCCTCCTAAAACTGTGAGATTGTATAAAATCACTTGTAAAAATACAGCGCAAATTACAAAAGATGACTGTATGAGATGCAACTTAACTCAGCTTAACTCAAGCACCCAAGACACCCTTCCGAAAAATGGCTACTTTAGACACACAGTTGAGAACAAAGCGGAGTTCTCACTCACTTTAAAAATGACAACAAAGTGCTCAAGCACTGCTCCAAAACAACAAGTTTGTCCACATCAAACAATTAAGTTATGCACATGAATTAAATTTAAAATTGTTCGGAGAAGTTACACAATGAAACACGAATTTAAAATAAGTTGATCACTTTTTATAAAGCTTGATTTATAAGCATCGGTGAATAAAACACCAGAATTTGTAAGTCTTTCAAAATAGAAAAAGAACCCAAATTGAGTTCTTTTTATACATATTTTGTATAATGCTTAAACAACCAAGCTACAATTGATTACAATTTATGCTGGATATCCATAGGGTTACCCACATAGATATCCATATACTTATCCATAAAGTTATCCACAGTTTGCTGTGAATAACATAAAATTCCGATCAGACAGTGACTTGTCCCACTTTCGCCAGTTCTGCACGCATTTCATCAATTACAGCTTTATAATCCGGCTTACCGAAGATCGCTGAACCTGCCACAAACATATCCGCACCTGCTTCTGCAATTTCACGGATATTGGCTGGTCCTACACCACCATCTACTTCCAGACGGATATCACGACCAGAAGCATCAATAATCTTACGTGCCTGACGTAATTTATCCAAAGTCAACGGAATGAATTTCTGACCACCAAAGCCCGGGTTTACACTCATTAACAGGATCTGATCTACTTTATCCAGTACATAATCAAGGTAATGCAAAGGTGTTGCCGGGTTAAACACCAGACCTGCCTGAGCACCGCCAGATTTAATCAGCTGTAAAGAACGGTCAATATGATCCGATGCTTCCGGGTGGAAAGTAATAATGTCTGCACCTGCTTCAAGGAAATCACCAATCATGCGATCGACCGGTTTTACCATCAGATGCACATCAATCGGTGCCTTAATACCATATTTTTTCAATGCTTTACATACGCCAGCCCCAAAAGTCAGGTTGGGTACATAGTGGTTGTCCATGACATCAAAATGAACAACATCAGCACCTGCTGCCAGTACATTTTCAACTTCTTCACCAAGACGGGCGAAGTCAGCAGACAAAATAGAAGGTGCAATTAAATACGGCTTGGACATGGAAGAACCTGGCTGAATATGAGATGAATACCGTATTATAACAAATTGTCCGCGTGGCTGCGCCTGTTCCGCATTGCCTTAACTGATACTTCCCTCTTCTCTAAACGATCAATGTTTGGTGACAATTGCAATATAAAAATAAAAGCCACGCTAAGCGTGGCTGTCTTGTTATAAAGCATGATGATGACAATCAGTCTGAGTGGCTGGATTCAAATGCTTTTACCGCCTTAATCCGGTCCTGTGTCGCAGGATGGCTGCTAAAGAAATCCCATACTGAGCTTTCAGTCTCTTTATCTTCACCACTATCTTTAGCCAAACGTTCCAGGAAATTGGCAAAATGAATGGTGGGGATGTGCTGAGCCTGCATTGCATTTAAAGCATAGTCATCCGCTTCAGCCTCAAAATTACGCGAATAGCTGGCACCGACCATCGCCACCGGTAAATTGGTCAACAGGTCTGAACCATCACCAGTAATCATGATTAAAATTACGCTAAAACCTAAACTGGAAAGTGCCTGTTGCAGGCTATGCCGCTGTACCAGATGGCCCTGTTCATGGGCTAGTACACCAATAATTTCCCGGTCATCCTGAGCTAGTGCGACCAGCTCATCCGTCAGGATAATCGTATTGTTTGGAATCGCCAGTGCATTGGCACCAATCGCTCCACCTTGACGGAATACTACTTTTGCCGGCTGATCTCCTGCGACCAGCTGCTGATATTGCGCTACTATCGCCTGCTGACGTGCCTTTGGCAATTTGCTGTCATCAGTCATTTTCAAGACATAACTTTCGGCTTCATCCCCCATACGTGTCAAAGTATTAGCAGGCAGATGATGAGCCACATGATAGGAAGCTGCTGGAATACCCCATTTAATCGTCGCAAAACCTAAAGCCAGTACAAAGATGATACTAAACAAAATTAGAGCTGGCGCGCGTTCCAGCTTCCAGATCGAATGCTGTACTCCCTTGTGCTGCAGATTAAACCAGTCCGGTAATTCAGCAGAAAACTCCAGACGGGCATCGTCTTTCATTTCTACCACAGGCTGAATTTTCCCCAGTGCTCCAATCAGCTGCATGTCTGCATACAGATAACGTCGCTGCTGTGCATAAGCTTCACCATAACGAATCAGCACTGATTGATCATCAATAGCAAAAACCTGTGCCGGTTGCGGTTTTGAGATAATGCCATCATAGAAAATAGCATCTGTCATCTGAGCAGACATACTTTTCTCCTGTTATAACGACACATCAATATCGAAGATGTCACTGATCTCTTCTGCCAGCGCACTATGATCCTGCTGTGCTCTGTTCATCATCATGTCTGGATCATTATGTAAATTCAGGGTTAATGATTCCACCTGATAACGATATAGACGAATCGCTGCCCATGGTGTAAGCAAACCTAAACTCAGAATACGTGCAATCCAGTTAGTCACCAGAATCCAAGTATAGTGCCATTGGGTACACTCAGTCTTGAACTGGCTACGACTGATAGAGGTATTGTTCCAGGTGGTAATAAAAATCCGGGCCTGCATCAGGGGGAAAATGATGAAAAAACCAAAGAAATAAATCGCTACAATCCAGCCGACTAGCGAGCTTAAAACTCCAGGATTGCCAAGATTGGTAAAACTGGAACCGATGCCAAAGATCATCACCGCAACCAGAAAACCCATGAAAATGAACACTGGAACATACATGGCCTTCATGTAATCGCCCCATGTGGCATTGAGCTTGAATTTCAATTGGCCTGCATAGAGATGATCAAAGCAATAACGTTTATATAGCCAGACCAGCACAGGGAAAAAGATCCCTAGGGTCAGGATATAAATCAGGATCGCTTTGATAAAGGTCCAGTAAGCTTCTTTATTGGTGCCGCCAAAGTAAAACCGCGCATTGCCAAATTTACTGTTGCGGGCGTTAAAACGTAATGTTGCCCGAATCAGCCAAGGCACTGCCAGATAAAGAATCAGCAAGCCGACCAGTGTCGCTGTAGTAGACAGGTTTGAAGCAATCGAGATGGTAAAATATAGCCCCAGCGCAATCAGACGCCCCATCAAAATTTTGGTAGGCACCCCGGTAAAGTCGAAACGGCGTCGTACAAATTCAGTATTGCCATAAAAATAACGCAGACGGCGCACCTTGGCCCAAGGTGAATACAATCCTAAAGTGACTATCGTCAGCAGGATGTTCACAATCCAGATCCCGAAATATTCACTGGCTGTACCATGAAAGTGGAAACGCTGTAATCCGCCTACACGTACAGGTCTCACTTCCGGCGTGGCCGGGATATCAGGTGGAAATGGTGGAATGACTGGAGGAATTATTGATGCGTCTATATCGCTGGTATTCTGCATAAAGTGCCTTGTTTTTATTATATAAATCTCTGCAAGCATAGCTCATGATCAGGCATGGATGCCAGTAATTTTACATCCATGCCATGAGTCATTTGCTTTCTGATTATAGCTAAAATCAGTTTTCTAGCTGTACTGCATGGAACTGCAAATGCTCATCGACAAAGCTTTGGATAAAGTAATAACCGTGATCATAGCCCTGATGTTCACGCAGGGTCAGCTTTTGTCCCGCCGCATCACAAGCCTGCTGGAATAAGGCAGGATTCAGCTGGCTATAGAACTGATCATTAAAGCCTTGATCAATCAGGATATCCGGATAAAGTGCACCTTTGGCTTTTACCAGTTCAGTCGCATCATGTTTGGCCCATTCTGCACTGTCTTCACCCAAGTAATTTGAAAAGGCCTTTTCACCCCATGGGCACTGGCTTGGGGCACAGATTGGCGCGAAGGCAGAAACAGAGACAAATTTTTCTGGATATTTAAATGCCAAAGTTAATGCACCATGCCCTCCCATCGAATGTCCAAAAATACCGATTTTGCCCGGCTGAATCTCAAACTCTTCATTCACTAATGGATAAAGCTCATTCATGATGAAGCTTTCCATCTGGAAGTGTTCAGCCCAAGGAGACTGCGTTGCATTGATATAGAAACCGGCACCCTGTCCGATGTCCCAGTTGTCTCCTTCAGCTACCCCCTCACCACGTGGCGAGGTATCTGGTGTAATCAGGATTAAGCCTAGCTGTGCTGCCAAACGCTGCGCATGCGCTTTAATCGCAAAGGTTTCTTCAGTACAGGTTAGACCTGCCAAATAGAATAACGCTGGACAGCTTTGTCCTGCCAAGGCTTGAGGCGGCAAAAAGATACCAAAGCGTGCCGGTTTTTTCAGCACTTTAGAATCAAAGCGATAGATGCGCTGTTCACCTTCAAAACTTCTATTATTCTGTAGCAGTTCCATCATGATTCCTTTTTCTATTTTCTAAAGTCATTGATCCGTTTAGGGTGTCAAAGCGACTGACCGGGAAGTTGAAACTGTTGTCGCTGGCGGGAAAAGACGTTGTTCAAGCTGAGGTAACATCAATTCCATATTCTTACCGATGACCCACTGCGGTTCCGACGGTTCAAAACCTTGTGCACTTTCCCACTTCGCTACCGTCTGGCGGGCTTGTTCAAAAGCTTCCTTGAAGCTGTCTTGCTCACGCATCGCTTCATCAAAGAAAGCACGGCCAAAGTAGGTATAGTCAGCTTCATTGGAACAGCCAAAAGACTGGCGATCTGCTGCTGAAGCGGTGATCACCAAGGTATTTTCATTTTGTAGCGCAGAGACAAAACTACCGGAATAACAGGCAGAAATCACAATGACCCGCCAGCGGATACCGGCTGCATCCAGCGTGTCACGCAGCCATTTTGGATCGACCTGCGCCAGATCTAGCGGCGCATTTTCCATTTCAAACACATTTGGCAAACCATGCGAGGTCATGTACAGAAATAGCACATCACTTTCACGATTCATCTGCTGACCAATACGGCGCAAAGCCAGCTCCATACTGGTTTTTGAAGCAATTGGCATTTCGGTGCGAGCCGCTGGATGGTTGACCAAAGCAATCGAACGACCAAAGGTTCCAAAACGGGTATCAAACTGCTCTTTGATCCGTTCAATTTCTGAATAGAACACATCTTGATAACTTGCACCTGCCACACCCAGGAAATACCAGTGCGACTGGGCAAACTCACCATATTCAATAGCATCCAGTGCTTTATTCAGTAAATTAGGTTGCGCATAGAAAGCATCTTCAGCAAAGCTTGGCGGTACCTCTTCTACTTTCCAGATCGGTTGGTCCTTTACAGAAATCTGCCAAACGACCAAGGTAAACAGGGTTGCCAGCATAATTAGTGCCCGTTCCCACCACGGCCATTTCAGCTCACGTGAGAATACCCAGACCACAGCCAGACTTTGCCAGACAAATAGCATCACAAATAAGGTCGGGATATAGTCATACAGGATGTACGGCAGATAGTCGAGATCGCCCAGATACTGTATCAGACACTGGAACAGCATGATGTGCGTATCCAGTACCAGCCAGAGCAAGGCCGGCACCAGCATCAAACGCGGATTATTGATCCGCTGTGACAGAAAAATCCCGACAATCAGGGCAATAAAAGGCCAGAGTGCGTAGCTAATCAGGCCTTGGGAGTTAAATTCCCCAATCCGGCCTGAACTGAGCCAGCTGAACAGGCTGTTGGCACAACCGCCCAGAATGCCCCAGAACACCAGTTGAAGAATGGAGGGACGTACCATTTGCAGGGAACGCCTCGACCCCAGAAACAACCATATTCCGGCAATTTGATTGCTCTTAAAATCGTGCCAAAAATTAATGGATGGTTTGAAGTCGATCATAGGATTTCGGGGAGATCAAGTGGCTCGCTAATTCGCAGAATAAGTTTATGCTTGATAGGACTTTTATCAATGCTATTTTTAACTATATAACAAATCCTTGGCGAATTTTGAAGCAATTATCTTATTCAGCTACAAGATCATGCTGAAAATACGCATCAAAGCGACAAGCATCCCCTTGCCATTGATGATCGGGTGCTTTATCAGCCAGAAAAACGGCAAGACGTGGACGTTTCACCACCACCCGTTTAGCAATTTTCTGGGCCAGTTCCAGCAGGTTATCACCGAGGTCCATTTCACCATCTTCGGGCAAGAGCATATGCAATAGCTGCA
Organism: Acinetobacter sp. ASP199; assembly: GCF_022700675.1. Lineage (NCBI taxonomy): Bacteria > Pseudomonadati > Pseudomonadota > Gammaproteobacteria > Moraxellales > Moraxellaceae > Acinetobacter > Acinetobacter sp. ASP199. Next base: position 632,269 of record NZ_CP062182.1, on the reverse strand, counting down.
TCTGTTTTTTAACCTGTGCCTGTTTCTTAAGTGCCTGCTGATTCTGGTCACGCTGCGGGAACATCGGATCCAGATAAACGACATCCACCACGGCGTTTTCTGCTGCCTGCTGGATTAAATAGTCAGCAGAATCAGAGAAGATCAGATGAATACGCGATACAACCGGATTCAGGAAAGCATCATTCTGTGCACGTGCATGAGTATCTTCCAGCAAGGTAAACAGAATCGGATGACGTTCGACCAGAGTGACATACGCTCCAAGATGTGCCATCAACAGGCTGTCATGACCAAGACCGGCAGTCGCATCAATCAGGGTCGGCTTTTCACCCAGGTTGCAAGCACGTGCAATCATTTCCGACTTCAGTGAAGCACGTTTTAAACGCCCCACTTCCGCTTTCCAGTCCGGTTGCATTTTCATGCCATTGGCACACAGCCATAAACCGTCCGCGTCTACACACAGTGCCAGTTCAGGATTCAGACGAAAGAAACGCGCATTGAGTTTTTCCACGGTTTCAATCTGAACCTGTACAGCACGAGAACAAAGCACAGCCTCAAAGTGCTGTGCTTTCTCGATATATGCAGCCTCGGTGTATAAGCGAATCTCGCTTACCATAATGTCCAGCCTGTGTATGCAAACAATAAAATGAGCAGTCCCGATACAATACGGTACCAGGCAAAAATCATGAAATCACGCTTCGCGACATAAGCGACTAACGCACGGATCAATAACAATGCTGAAATAAAGGACACTAAAAGACCAACAGTGAGTACCACCCAGTCCTGAGTCCCAGTAAACACGTCATAGCTCTGGTACAGGTCTAACAGGCCCGCACCGACAATTACCGGGATACCCAGAAAGAAGGAAAACTCAGTCGCTGCCTTACGTGATACACCGAGGAACATCGCACCAATAATGGTGGCACCAGAACGTGAAGTACCTGGAATCAGCGATAAGACCTGAATCAGACCAATCCAGATAGCATCTTTAATGGTCAGGTCTTCAACTTCTTGGGCACGGACTTGAGGTGGATTCTTTTCGATCCAGATGATGATCAGACCACCAACAATCAAGCCAATCGCAATCGCAATATTGTTGAATAACAATTCTTTTACAGTCTGACCAAGAGTCAGCCCGATAAGTACGATTGGAATCGAAGCCAGAATCAAACCAATACCGAGACGGCGTCCTTGTGGCTCACCGCTGACAATCCCGGTGGCGGCTCCCCACAGACGTTTCCAGTATTCATAAATTACTGCTGCAATTGCCCCCATCTGGATGGCAACCACGAAAACGTCACTCTTTTCCTTGGTCCAGAAGTTCATCCATTCTGAAGCCAGAATTAAATGCCCTGTACTGGAAATTGGTAAGAACTCAGTAATACCCTCAACAATACCCATGATTGCCGCTTTCAGCAGCAGTAAGAAATCCATGCTTAATCCTGATTAATTATGCTTTGCCTTGTTCTGGAATTTTTTTCCATGCGTTATCGCGTAAATACACCGGTAGTGCCAATTCAGCACTGACCCAATTTTCTGATGCTGCTGCCACACGCGCAATGGTCGCAATATCCTGTGCAGTTGCGATAACATCCTTATATTCAGTGACTTCTGTTTGAACCAGATGAGCCCCTGAACCCACTACAGCAAATTTTACTGTGGCCCTACCCTGTTCATAACCAAGCAACTGTTCTTCATCGATTGCCTGCATGATGCCCTGTGCATCCAGCTGATAGCTGGCGATGTAAACTTCATTCATGCGCGCATCGAGTACCGCAGTCACCTCTGTCAGACCATGCAAACGGTATGCCGCTTGTGCCAAGGCCTGTAAGGTCGAAACCGGTACCACAGGCAGGTCATTCGACCACGCCAAGGCTTGTGTTACCGCGGCATTAATACGCACACCGCTAAATGAACCCGGTCCACGACTAAATGCAATCGCAGTCAAATCAGAAACCGCCAGGCTTAAATCTTTTAAAGCCTGCTCGATCATTGGGAGAATTGTTTGCGTTTGTGCCTTTGCGCGCGCATCAAGTTGAAAAAATAATTCTTGAGTGTCATCAATCACAGAAACGGAACACTGCTCATTGGCAGTTTCCAATGCCAGCACTTTCATGCACAACCTTAATTCAGAGAATATAAAAAACGCAGATATGATACTCCACTCATATCCGCTACGCGAGATTTTCCCGAAACAGATACAAAAAAACCTGGCCATCGCCAGGTCAATAAATAGAGGGAGAAGAATTGCTTAAAGCTCAACCTGTTCCAGTTGCTGGAACTTCTGAAAATGGTTGGCATAGTGCAGTGCGCTCATTTTCAGCTTTTGTACAGTGTCTTCATCCAGCGTTTTTACCACCTTGCCCGGCGATCCCATCACTACAGAATTGTCCGGAATCACTTTTCCTTCTGGAATCAGCGCATTCGCGCCAATGATGCAGTTCTTGCCAATCACGGCATTATTCAAAATCACTGCCTGAATCCCAATCAGACTGTTATCACCGATGGTACAGCCATGCAGCATGGCCTGATGACCAATCGTCACATAATCACCAATATGCATTTCAATCCCCGCATCAGTATGCAGTACGGCATTTTCCTGCACATTGGTATAATCCCCAAGATGGATTTTGCAGTTATCACCACGCACCACGGCGCCAAACCAGATACTGACCTGTTTGCCTAATTCAACCTGACCAATCACGGTCGCTGTGGGTGCGACCCAACCATCCCATGGTTGTTGCAGCGCTTTTGGAGAATGTCCCTGAAATTTGTACAACATGCCTGAATATCCTCTTCAGTCCTGAAAGAATTTTGATCGTTTAAAAGCTGGTGAATTAAGTAAGAATGGCCAGTCTTTTTTATAGTCAAGGCCATACTGAAATAAAGAAATCAGCATACGTGCAGTCAGCCCCCAGACCACTTCATTTTCCACGCGCATACTCGGGAAATATAACGACTGCTGGGCAAAGCGTACTTCATAAGGTGTGGGTTTGGCTTCAAGTAAATGCCGCAGTGAGGCAAAGAAAATCCGGTCAATTTCGGTCGGCTGCGGAATCAGCTGAACTTTTGGTGGAATCAGTCCGACAATCGGTTTGACCAGCATGCCATTGCGTGCCTTTTGCATGGGCAGATCACCAATGAGCTGCACATCAAAAGGGTTCAGTGCGGTTTCCTCATAGGCTTCGCGTAGCGCTACGACGATATTGCTGGTGTCCTGCGGATCACGCTTACCGCCCGGAAAAGAAACCTCACCGGCATGATTGGACAGATAAGCCGAACGGCGGGTGAGTAAGACCTTGGGATTCGACTCATCCGTAATCGCAATTAACACGGCAGCATGCGCTGGCTGAATCCGCCTGGAAAAGCGCAAACGTTGCTGTAATCTATGTGTTAAATCGCGTTCATCCATCCACGCTTTCCTCATTCTCATTATGATTTCATCATAGCTGATTTTTGATTCCTGGGGATAGAATTGATGCCAAATTTCAATTTTTCAGTTATCCTGAGTCTACTTTTTGTCATTGATGATGAATATGAACTTCTGTACGGCCTGTGGACATAAGACAACTGAAAAAATACCTTTAGGGGATCAAAAACTTCGTCATGTCTGCAGCTCCTGTGGTTTTATTCATTATATTAATCCAAAGATTATTTGCGGGTCACTGGTGGTGTGGGAAGATAAAGTGCTGCTCTGCCGACGCGCGATTGAACCACGTTATGGTCTATGGACCTTACCTGCCGGCTATATGGAACTGTTTGAAACCATGGAACAAGGTGCAGCACGTGAAACCCGCGAAGAAGCCGAAGCTGAAGTGGAAATCGAACAGCTATATTGCATGTACAATATTCCACGTATCGGTCAGATTTATGTGCTGTTTAAAACTCAACTGGTGGAAGGCAAATTTGGCGCGGGTGAAGAAACCATTGAATCACGCCTGTTTGACGAAGCTGATATTCCCTGGGCCGAACTGGCATTCCCGAGTGTAGAAAGAACCTTACGTCATTATTTTGAAGACCGTAAAAATAATGTTTTCCCGATGCATCTCGAAACCCTAGGTTCACGTCTGGATCACACCGGTTAAAACAATAAACTACTGAATGCTACATATAAAAAAATGAGCGCCACTAAACGCTCGTTTTAGTTTTTGGAAAATGATGCTGTTTGCTTTAGCTATGAAACTGATGCAGCAACTTCCAAGGGTGTTTTCAAGACTTTATTCTGTAAATACTTCAGACCTTCGTTCATCTTTTCCTGCACCAACGGCGTCAGCGTATCCACCGTATGACCTTCTGTAGAAACCTCAGGCAATGCCATTAAATGTGCAGTGACATTTGGCATCTCTAACACTTTACGTACATGCTCAGCGAAACTGACCTGACCAATAAACGGCGCGACTGTATCCAGTTCACCCTGCTGATTGACATAACAAATCAGGCAAATCTGTACCGGGCGCTTTGCTTCAATTGCTGCACCTAGAATCCTGCCATGGACCTTCTTGATTGCACGTCCATCTGAAGTGGTGGCTTCAGGGAAAAACAGCACTGGAATGTCCTGTTTTAAAAATTCGGTAATCTGTTCGCGGATTCGGACTGAATCTCCCGACCCACGCTTGATAAATAAAGTTCCGCCGCCCTTTGCCAATTTACCAAGCAGCGGCCACTGTTCAATCTCGGCTTTAGCCAGGAAAAATACCCGTGCACCCGAACCAAGTACTGCAATATCCAGCCAGGACACATGATTACTCACCCAAAGTGCGGGTTCTCGTGGAATGGTGCCATGTACCTGCACTTCAATATTAAATACCTTGCATAGCTGGCGGCAGAAATACTGCACATATCGTGTGTTATGTGGATTATTCGGATTCTTATATAAACCGTGTCGGTAAACCAGATAGAACCCTTCACTTACTGCTGCGACAGAAGCAGCTATTTTTCTGCTATACAGCAAGAATTTTGCTAAACCACGAATTTCAGATGTTTCATTATTTACAGTCGAGTGCATACAAGGATCACTATTTTCCAGGTCGATTCAGGTCATCATTTTCACGTATCTTTACCATTCTATACTGTTCATTCTGAACATGCATTGATTATAAAAACCGTTCATACGGATTAAATTCTGCAATTTTTATTCAACTATACGGTGAATCATTATATTTCCATTGAATTTGTAAATTATGGAGTTTTATCATGCAGCAAGATCCCAATGGTACGACTAAAGCCCTTCAACCCACACAAGCACTAAAATACATTTTCGTGGCAACCGCATTCTATGCGGCTGTTTGGGGCGGTCTGACTCAACTTTTTGTTGCTGCACTCTAACCCAAAACTCACAGAGCCATGCTATCTGTCCCTGTCTTTTTCCACTAAAATGAATTCTATTAAAAATTTTTTTAAGTAGAGTGTGGACTGAGTGGAATATTTTGAACAGCATCGTGCCAAAGATCGTGTTATTCTGGTCAGTGTGACCGTGCAGATGCTGGAGGATCTGGATGCAGAAGAATTTCACCTGTTGGCCAGTTCAGCAGGTGCAGAAATTCTTGAGCATATGCATGCTCAGCGTTTAAGACCCGATCCTAAATATTTTATCGGCTCCGGCAAGGCTGAGGAAATTGCAGAAAAAGTTGAAGCACTTGAAGCTGATCTGGTAATTTTTGATCATACCCTGACTCCTGCTCAGGCACGTAACCTTGAGCGCGTCGTTAAATGCCGGGTGGTCGACCGTACTGAACTCATTCTGGATATTTTCGCGCTGCGCGCCCGCACTTACGAAGGTAAATTACAGGTCGAACTGGCCCAGTTACAGCATCTTTCTTCCCGCCTGATTCGCAGTCGTGGCAATCTGGATAGCCAGAAAGGGGGTATTGGTCTACGTGGCCCTGGTGAAACTTTACTGGAAACTGACCGCCGTTTGCTGCGCGTACGGATGGGACAACTGAAAGCCCGACTGGATAAAGTCCGTCAAACCCGGATGCAAGGCCGTGTCGCCCGTCAGAAAGCTGCGGTACCGACTATTTCTCTGGTGGGTTATACCAATGCCGGGAAATCTACCCTATTTAATATTCTCGCAGATAGTGATGTCTATGCAGCTGACCAGCTGTTTGCCACTCTGGATCCGACCTTGCGCCGTCTGGACTGGGAAGGCATTGGCACCGTTGTGCTGGCGGATACGGTAGGATTCGTACGGAATTTGTCTCACTCCTTGGTGGAATCTTTTAAAGCAACTTTGGAAGAAACTTTAGAAGCTACCCTGTTGCTGCATGTGATTGACTCCAGCAGTTCAGAAATTCTGGAACAGATTGATGCAGTAGAAAGTGTGCTGCATGAAATTGGAGCAAATGTACCGGTACTTCGTGTCTACAATAAAATTGACCAAAGCGGTGAAGAAGCCAAGATTATCTATCACAAACCTAATCAGCCAGAACGGGTCTATGTGTCTGCTCATACTGGAGAAGGGATTAACCTGCTACGTAAGGCGGTGCATGAAGCGTTGATGGGAGAACTGCAAAAGTTTGAACTTAAGTTACAGCCTGCACATGGCAAACTACGTAATCAGCTTTATGATCTGAATGTGATTCAGTCCGAGCATTATGACGAGCAAGGTCAGCTGCATTTGCAGGTCAGTATTGCTCCACAGAAATTGGCACAGATCATCCGGCAGGCACATCTATCCCTAGAAGATATTTTGGGTGAGCAAGCAGTTCAGTTTCAACGGCCACTTGAAGAATTTGAAATACCGCGTAAGATCGACTAAAACTCGATAAATCAAATTAAATAGACTCTAAAATGAACTGGATTAAGCACATAGATTGGCCAGCATGGATCGGCACGCTGCTTTTGATTATTGTTTTTCGGGAAGCAGCTGTATGGATCATGACCCAGCTAGAGCACCCTGAGTTAGGCAATCTGGTTGGTTTGATCAGCCTCCTCATCGTGCTGTTTAGCTGGCGTCGCTGGAGCAAAATTCCTGCCCGTCTGGTGGATACCAATAACAAGATTATGAAAGAAAGTGCCTTCGCATTTTTACCTGTCAGTGCCGGCTCATTGATGATGTTGGTACATATGGGGCATAAAATTCCAGCCTTTTTACTCATTTTGTTTGTTAGTACGCTCATTCCATTATGGGTCTATGCAAAAATGGCCAAACGCTGGCTTTAGGAGATCATTATGTTGTCTGTACTCTATGGTTTCCTGATCACGCTGGTGGCCTATCTTGCGGCCAAACCATGTAACCGTGTGATTCCTAAAATTCCTGTGATTGTCTTTGGCATGTTCTTTGTGCTGGCTATTCTGTTTGTACTCGGTGTTCCTTATGAACATTATACTGAAGACACCAATCCACTGTTTAACCGTCTTTTAGGCTACGTTACGGTGGCCTTGGCAATTCCTCTGGCAGCGATGCGCTATGATGACCTGCCATTAAAAGGCGTGATTGGAATTCTGATCTTTGCCAGTATCAGTGCAGTTGCCCTGCCAATGGGACTCGCTTATCTGTTACATATGGCAGCCGGTGACATTATGGCCTTTGCCACGCGTGCAGTCACCACGCCGATTGCCATTAATATCGCGACTTTACTAGATGCTCCAATAAGTCTGGTGATTCTGATTGTAATTCTGTCTGGTGTGATTGGTGCTGCATTTTCACCACTAATTCTACGGCATATCAATGACGAACGTGCTTCTGGTCTTGCACTGGGTCTGGCAGCTCACGCGATTGGCACAGCGCAAGCCTGGCAGCGTGGTAGTGTTGCAGGTCGATACGCAGCATTCGGCATGGCAGTGAATGCTGTTTTTACCGCCCTCTGGCTACCGACCTTTATTTTATATCTTCAGAATGTTTAATCTGACTACATCGTCATTTTTGGATGACTATATCTATTTTATATAGTCATCTTATTCTCCTACAGATAGATATAAAAATTTAAACAACTGATTTTTAATGGCAAATCAGTCACTTCATCAATTTATTTAGGTTTCATACTAATAATTAAATTGGCCTAAATGACAGATTTAAACTTAATAGTTTTATGGATTTATAATATTTTAAACATTTTAATATTGCTTAATCTACCTTATTTTCAACTCAACTATAGTTTGTCTCTTTAGTCACTTATTCTTAATATCTTCCTCTTAGTGTTTTCTATATTATTCAATATATATTAACAATCACATTTTCACTTCCAAGAATCTTGCTATAATCTCTTAGACTTAAATATGAATCTCCACCTATATTCAACTTGCATTTTTTTATATAAGGTTGTATGAATAATAAACATATAGATGTTTTTCATCTTTATGTATTAAAACTTCATATACAGCAAGAATGAAGTAAATCAAATGGATATTTGATTTTGAAATATAAGGAAATTAAATGAAAACCATGAGTGTTTTCAGGATATCAGGTACTGATTTATCATCGGGTCCAGTTTCTTGTGGAGAGGATTGGATAACCATCTGGCAACAGATGCATGATAATTCAGACTCCGCCATAAACCTGATTAAACCGGCGAAATATAAAGGAAGCAGCTTATCTAGAAATTTAAGCAGATCTTTATCTCACCCAGTTTTTGGTAATAAGCCAATGGAACGAGGTGCTGATCATTTGCCCTCCACTCAGTACGCATTTGAAATACTGGAGCCAGAAGCCTTCAACAAATTAAAATTCACTGCATTACATCATGCTGGAAATGCTACGCTACAAACGGCATCCGATATATATATTCATGACCTGATTAATCAGGTTGCTGTCGATGGTAATCCCTTAAATTTATATGACCATACTCAAATTTCGGTCATGGGACTTAAACACAACTGAATTCTTAGTGCAGACTGAACGAAAAATAATTAGTGACCGTCTGTAATAAACAACATGGGGATGATTAATATGAAAAAATCTAAAATCGCAATGATGCTAATGGGTGCATGTATGACTGTGTCAGCTTTTGCACAGGATTTGACCGGCACTTGGCAACAAATTGATGATAAAACTGGCTCCCCTAAAGCCATCATTGAAATTCGTCAAGAAAATAACGGTAGCTATGTGGGTAAAATCGTTAAAGTAACACCTCGCCCTGGTTATACCCCACAAAAAACCTGCAATAACTGCCCGGCACCATATACCAATCAGCCGATTCTGGGCATGGATGTCCTCACTGGTTTGAAACATGTAGCAGGTACCAATAACTATGAAAAAGGTCGTGTGATTGATCCACTTGCAGGCAAAATTTATGATGCCAAAGTACGTTTAAATGCGAGCGGTAAACGTCTGACGCTACGTGGCTATGTCGGTGTATCTGCTTTAGGCCGTAGCCAGACCTGGATTCGTCAGGACTAATCTACACCTGATTCAGCGAAATAAAAAAGCCATGTTTCAACGTGGCTTTTTTTATATTTGAAGATTTTAAACGACCGGATTATCGACGGCGAACATCTGCTGGTCTTCTAATCGATAAGCCAGCAATTGATTGCCCCAGACACAGCCACCATCCACATTCTGAATACGTTCAGAGATCGTCTTACCCTGTAATCCTGCCCAGTGCCCAAAGACAATCTGGTGCGTTTCGGCAGCTTTCGACTCAAACTCAAACCAGGGTCTGAAGCCTTCCGGCATTGGATCATTCAGTGAATCTTTAAAACTGTATTCCAGACGTCCTTCCGCATCGGTTAAACGCATCCGGGTCAGGTAATTCACAATACAACGTATACGCTCATGACCCTGCAACTGATCTGACCAGAGTGCGGGTTCTTTGCCAAACATGTCTTTCAGGAAAGCATCCATGACTTCAAAATCATCATGTGCGATCACTGCTTCCACTTCTTTGGCTAATTCGGCAGTCTTGACGACATCCCAGAGCTTCGGAATACCAGAATGTGTTAATACCGTCTGTTCATTTGGAAACAGGCACATCGGCTGTTTACGCAACCAGTCAATCAGGTCATCACTGTCGATGGCATCAATTACATCACGGACATTGTCCTTGTCTTTAATTGGCTTAATTCCACGCGCACAGGCTAACAATGTTAAATCGTGGTTGCCCAGTACTGTCGCAGCCACACCATTATCAACCAACTTTTTAATAAAACGCAGTGCACCAAGCGAATTTTCACCGCGAGCTACCAGATCACCTGCAAACCAGATAAAGTCCTGATCCGGATCAAAACGGATTTCTTTCAGCAATGCCTTCAAGGCTTCAAAACAGCCTTGCACATCACCAATCACATAATTGTATCGAACAGTGCGGGTCATTCTTTTTAAGCTACCATTTGATCAGATAAAGCTACAAATTGAGCAAGTGTCAGAGTCTCTGGACGTGCCATTGGATCTACACCTGCCTTTTCAAAACCATCCTCAACCAGCATGCCTTTCAGGCTATTACGAAGTGTTTTACGACGCTGGGTAAATACATGGGATACCAGACGTGCCAAAGCTTTTTCATTTTTTGCCACGATTGGCTTCACGTCATACGGCTCTAAACGGAACACCGCAGACGTCACTTTTGGTGGCGGATTGAAAGAGCCCGGCGGCACTTCAAACAGGAAAGTCGGTTTACAGTAATACTGGATCATTACGGACAAACGACCATATTCTTTGGTGTTTGGTGAAGCGGTAATACGATCCACCACTTCTTTTTGCAGCATGAAGTGCATGTCTTTAACTTTGTCACCGAATTCCAAGAGATGGAACAGCAATGGTGTCGAAATATTATAAGGCAGGTTTCCGACTACACGTAGCGGACGGCCGTCTTCAAATAAATTGGTGAAGTCGTATTTCAGTGCATCTGTTTCAACAATGGTTAAACGTTCAGGATGTGGTACACGACCCGGTAGACCCGCTGCCAAATCACGGTCAAGCTCGATCACTGTTAAAGCGTCACATTCACCAATTAAAGGTGAAGTCAACGCTGCCAGACCCGGACCAATTTCAACAATATTTTCGCCTGCACGTGGATTTACTGAACGTACAATTTTGGCAATGACACGTTGGTCATGTAAGAAGTTTTGACCAAAACGCTTACGCGTGTGATGCCCTTCATCTTTCGGGTTTAAGGCATTAATCTGATACATAGACATTTCCAACGTGTAATAAAGACGAGATCACTGACGCGCTAAATCCAGCGCCAAATCCACAGCCACATGTAAGCTTGAGCTTTTCGCAAGGCCTGTACCTGCAAGGGAGAGTGCTGTGCCATGATCGACAGAAGTTCGAATAAACGGTAAGCCCAAAGTAATATTGATGGCTTCACCAAAACCCTGAGATTTTAACACAGGTAAGCCCTGATCGTGATACATCGCCAGAACAGCATCCGCATCTTTTAAATTTTCCGGAGTAAATAAGGTATCAGCAGGCAGACTCAGGCTCATATTGATGCCTTGAGCACGGTAAGTTTCCAGCACTGGATTGATCACTTCAATCTCTTCCATTCCCAGATAACCGCCCTCACCGGCATGCGGATTCAGACCACAGACCAGAATATGCGGATGCTCGATCTTGAATTTTGATTTCAGGTCATGAATCAGAATATCAATCACCTGTTGCAAGCGCTCAGACGTAATCGCATCTGCGACTGCACGAAGCGGAAGATGGGTGGTTGCTAAAGCGACACGTAAGGTCTTAGTCGCCAGCATCATCACTACACACGGCACGCCAGCAAATTCCTGATAGTACTCAGTATGACCGCTAAAATGAATGCCAGCATCATTAATCACCGATTTCTGCACCGGTGCTGTTGCCACGCCGACACTCTTTCCAGTCATGGCATAATCAGCTGAACGACGTAATTGTTCCAGCACATAAGCTGCATTCTGCCTATTGAGTTCACCCAATATGACCGGCTCTGCCAAAGGCACATGCTCAACATAGAGCAGACCTTTTTCTGAAGAGGAAGTTTGCCCGGTATATGCAATCAGCCCTACTGCCAGATTTAACTGCTCGGCACGCTGTTTAAGCATTTCCATATCTGCCAGTACCACAATTGGACGCTCATCAACACGATCCGCCAAACTTAAACAGATATCTGGACCAATTCCGGCAGGTTCCCCACTGGTGACATATAAAGGCAGCATCTTTTTCTCTATTCACTAAGGCCTTCAATAGTATAGCCTGTTTCCATAAGGCGTGCCTGCCATGATCTATCTGTACAGTATTTTGGTTGGTTACTCTTCTGGAGAAAATCTGCGTTACAAATCTCGCCAGCTATTTTTAGGTAATCTGCTTAATTTTTCTTCCCTTATGCATGTAGATTATATAAAATACAGCGCTTGAAATTTTTAATTTTCATTTGTGATTCTTCACGTATTCGTTTAGAATCTCGTCTCCTTTTTGTTTGGGCCGCTTCCATAGCCCAAACCAACTATAATAGGTAGTGGTTTAATGAAAACTCTCAGCGCTAAGCCAGCTGAAGTTCAACACGACTGGTACGTTGTTGATGCTTCTGGCAAAACTCTAGGTCGCCTTGCGACGGAAATCGCTCGTCGTTTACGCGGTAAGCACAAGACTTCTTATACTCCTCACGTTGACACTGGTGACTACATCGTTGTTATCAATGCTGAGCAAGTTCAAGTGACTGGTAACAAATCACTTGATAAGAAATACTATCGCCACACTGGTTTCCCTGGTGGTATCCGTGAAACTAACTTTGAAAAATTAGTTGCTCACAAACCAGAAGAAATCTTCCAACGTGCTGTTAAAGGCATGTTGCCAAAAGGTCCTCTTGGTTATGCAATGATCAAGAAAATGAAAGTGTACGCTGGTGCTGAGCATCCTCACACAGCTCAACAGCCACAAGTTTTGGACATCTAAGGGATACAGCACATGGCTACTAACTATGGTACAGGTCGCCGTAAGACCGCAACTGCACGTGTTTTCCTATCTGCTGGTACTGGTAAACTCGTAATCAACAACCGTTCTTTAGAACAATACTTCGGTCGTGAGACTGCTCGTATGGTTGTTCGTCAACCTCTAGAGCTTCTTGAAGCGACTGAGAAATATGACCTTTACATCACTGTTGCTGGTGGTGGTATCGGTGGTCAAGCAGGCGCTATCCGTCACGGTATTACTCGTGCACTGATCGCTTCTGACGAAACACTTAAACCTGCTCTTCGTCAAGCTGGTTTCGTTACTCGTGATGCTCGTGAAGTTGAACGTAAGAAACTTGGTTTACGTAAAGCTCGTAAACGTCCTCAATTCTCTAAACGTTAATTCGTTTACCGAATCGGACAAAAAACCCTGGTATATCCAGGGTTTTTTTATGGCTTTAAATTGACCATTTAGCAGGATTCCAGGTTTATTGTTCATGAACATCTTTACCCCACACCCCTTCATGACACCAGAAAGACTTGGTCAGATAATAGTTGGCTATACCTATAATAATAAATACTATGATTAAGCCTAAATTCATAATCATCTTGTTTTGCTCCTTTCATTTTTTCTTATAATCTACCCTGTCAAAAGCCAATTGGTCTTTTATGCTTCGTGCTTTTTAGGTTTATTTTTAGTATCCTATTCTACTCACTAAAATTTGTTCAGGATTTATGTCAGTCGAAAGCGCGCCACTTCAAGGAATCACCTTATATAGCCATGCCGATGACTTTCGCTCCCATTGGATTCGCTACGTTCTTACCGAAAAACAAATTAAATATCATTTAATTTTGGTCGATAGTGATGATGAAGACTTGGCCAGTCTAAACCCTTATAATCAGCTGCCAATGCTGATTGAAAACGATCTCAAATTATTTATTACCCAGATCATTTCTGAATATATAGATGATCGCTATCGTCAAAACAAACTCTATGCCGATGCGCCAATGCCGCGAGCCGAGCAACGGCAATATCTATGGCGCTTTGAACATGACTGGCTAAAACTGGCTGACATCATGTTAAAGCATTCGGATTCTTTAGATCCAGCTGCAAAAGCTCAGGCACAAAAACAGCTTCGCGATATTCTCATTTCACTGATGCCATTGTTTCAACACTTCCCATATTTCATGTCGGAGCAGTTTAGTATATTAGATTGTATGCTTGCGCCGATCTTTATCCGTCTGCACAGTATGGGTATAGAATTACCTAAACAGCAATGCCGCCCTTTCTATCTGTATTGCCAGCGAATCTTTAGCCGTCCTGCTTTCATCAAATCGATGACGCTGCAGGAAAAAAATCGCTACGCTGCCCAGTTATCAAATTAATCGAGTAATCATTATGTCTGAACAGGAATTTAACCTTACGCCTACACGTCCTTATATGTCTCGTGCGATTTATGAATGGATCTGTGATAACAATATGACCCCCTACCTGTTAGTCGATGCTACGCGTCCTAATACCATGGTGCCAGAGCAGTTTATTAAAGATGGTCAAATCATTCTGAATATCGTACCGCATGCTGTACATGCGCTGCATATAAGCAATGATGCGATTACATTCTCGGCACGTTTCGGTGGTGTATCACGTGATATTTATGTACCCATGTCTGCGGTACTTGGCATTTATGCACGTGAAAATGGTCAGGGATTATTCTTTGATCCAAGTGAATATGAGCATACACAAACTGAAGAAGATGCCTTAAAATCAAACACTGAAGAAAAACCTGAAACACCTAAGAAAAAACCAAGCCTAAGGTTATTAGATTAAACAAAAACGGAGTAAGTGAATGGCTTTTGATTTAGTGCAATATTTTGTTGAACAGATAGAAACTCAAAAGCCTGAGCTTCTAAGTCAGTATCCAAAGCAGGAACGTCGTGCATATATTGCCGAGATCAGCGCACTGACTTTAGGCAAGCTGATCAGTGAATGGCGACTCAATCCCAATAAAATTTATAATGAAATTAACCACCCTGATGAACTTTACATTCAGGAAATCGCTCGTCACCTAAGTACGCTTAAATCCAATCAGTCTACTCTTTCTCTTGAAATGCAAGAAGCCAGTATTTATGAAATTTTCAAACTCCAACTCATAGAACTTAAGCAGTTGCATGATACCGGAAATCATAATCTGAACAGTATTCAGGAACTGTTGTATGGTCAGATTGAACATCTTTCTGGTCAAGCGGATGATTGGATTTGGACAACAAATAACCTAACAGAACTCAAAGGCTCTAAACCAATGCCACAAGAAGAGCTATCATTGGAGGCAACGATGAAGGAGTTTAATCAGATGGTCAGCCAAAATAATCAGCACCCTGAGCATGATGTTGAAGATGTGGTTGTGGTGAATGTACCAAACTGGGCAAAAATTGCAGAACCTGTAGTTGCAATCGTGATCCTATGGGTACTTGTAGATCAGGTTATGAAAGTATTTGCTTAAATCTTTCTACTTGGAAAAAAACCAGCTTTATGCTGGTTTTTTATTTTTATACAAACGTACAGCATATGATTAAAAATAAATGCTTATACATAAATTTTTAGTCATGTAATAAAAAGATTGGGCAATGTCAGTCTATTTTTATACAAGATAATAAGATTTTCAAACTGTACAATATTCGTTTACAGCTTATAGAACCTTTTATTAGCACCATATGGCTGTAGGGAAGCATCTGTACGACCAACTGCGCAATCAGCTTTTAATTACCCAGCGAAGCGAAAACAAAGCTTTATTTAATCTTTACTAGTTAAGCATCGATTCCAAATTTCTACAGCAATACTAAATCATCTTTAGAAATGCCATAACTTAACTACACTGAAGCTATTCACTCCTTTAGCAGCTTGATTCTGGCTGTAGTTTCCGCCTTGCCTCTGAAATCAAACTCGTAGGATAGCAATCTATTACGCTTGATATCGAAAATGTTAAAGCTATTCTTAGTACTATAGCTGTGCCTAGTCAGCCGTAAGTATTGCTGTGCTTGCAAAAAAGATATTCCACTTGGCCAAGCACTGTATGCAGTAAAGTCAGTCCCACCCTCAATTGCAGCAGTTGATGAATAAGATGAGTTCTAGAATATTTTTAGTACATAAAAAAACACCCCCTGTTGTCAGGGGGTGTTTTGGAATAATGAGCTGGCGATGACTTACTCTCACATGGGTAACCCCACACTACCATCAGCGCTAAGAGGTTTCACTTCTGAGTTCGGGAAGGGATCAGGTGGTTCACTCTTGCTATTGTCGCCAGCACAACTGTTTATGGATACTCGCTAGGTCTTATGGTTGCCTTGCTTTCTACCAAATGAGTTATTAACAGAGATACTTGAGTCAATCTAAGGTGTTCATTTTATCTAGCTTGATCACTAAATCAAGTTGCTTTGATTAATATGAAATCAATTGATGCTTTACATACAACTGTTTGGGTGTTGTATAGTCAAGCCTCACGAGCAATTAGTATTGGTCAGCTTCATGTATCACTACACTTCCACATCCAACCTATCAACGTCGTAGTCTTCAACGGCTCTTTAGGTGACATAAAGTCACAGGGAAATCTTATCTTGAGGTAGGCTTCCCGCTTAGATGCTTTCAGCGGTTATCCCTTCCGAACATAGCTACCCGGCGATGCGACTGGCGTCACAACCGGTACACCAGAGGTTCGTCCACTCTGGTCCTCTCGTACTAGGAGCAGATCCTCTCAAATTTCCAGCGCCCACGGTAGATAGGGACCGAACTGTCTCACGACGTTCTAAACCCAGCTCGCGTACCTCTTTAAATGGCGAACAGCCATACCCTTGGGACCTGCTTCAGCCCCAGGATGAGATGAGCCGACATCGAGGTGCCAAACACCGCCGTCGATATGAACTCTTGGGCGGTATCAGCCTGTTATCCCCAGAGTACCTTTTATCCGTTGAGCGATGGCCCTTCCATACAGAACCACCGGATCACTAAGACCTACTTTCGTACCTGCTCGACTTGTGGGTCTCGCAGTTAAGCGCGCTTTTGCCTTTATACTCTACGCGTGATTTCCGACCACGCTGAGCGCACCTTCGTACTCCTCCGTTACTCTTTAGGAGGAGACCGCCCCAGTCAAACTACCCACCAGACATGGTCCTCGCTCCAGATAATGGAGCAGAGTTAGAACCTCAATATTACCAGGGTGGTATTTCAAGGACGGCTCCATGGCAACTAGCGTCGCCACTTCAAAGCCTCCCACCTATCCTACACAAGTAAGATCAAAGTTCAATGTCAAGCTGCAGTAAAGGTTCACGGGGTCTTTCCGTCTAGCCGCGGGTACACCGCATCTTCACGGCGATTTCGATTTCACTGAGCCTCTGCTGGAGACAGCGCCCCCATCATTATGCCATTCGTGCAGGTCGGAACTTACCCGACAAGGAATTTCGCTACCTTAGGACCGTTATAGTTACGGCCGCCGTTTACTGGGGCTTCGATCAATAGCTTCGCTTGCGCTAACCACATCAATTAACCTTCCAGCACCGGGCAGGCATCACACCCTATACGTCCACTTTCGTGTTTGCAGAGTGCTATGTTTTTAATAAACAGTTGCAGGGGCCTGGTTTCTGAGGCTGTCGACAGCTCAAGGAGCAAGTCCTATCACCATCAACAGCGTACCTTCTCCCGAAGTTACGGTACCATTTTGCCTAGTTCCTTCAGCAGAGTTCTCTCAAGCGCTTTGGTCTACTCGACCTGACCACCTGTGTCGGTTTCGGGTACGATTCCTGTTTAACTGAAGCTTAGAGACTTTTCCTGGAAGTATGGTATCAGCCACTTCACTGTACAAGTACAGCTTGCTATCAGTTCTCAGCATAGAGTACCCCGGATTTGCCTAAGATACATGCCTACAACCTTCCACCTGGACAACCAACGCCAGGCTGACTTAACCTTCTCCGTCCTCTCATCGCATTAAACAGAAGTATTGGAATATTAACCAATTTCCCATCGACTACGCCTCTCGGCCTCGCCTTAGGGGTCGACTCACCCAGCCCCGATTAACGTTGGACTGGAACCCTTGGTCTTTCAGCGAGCGGGTTTTTCACCCGCTTTGTCGTTACTCACGTCAGCATTCGCACTTCTGATACCTCCAGCAGACTTCTCAATCCACCTTCATCGGCTTACAGAACGCTCCCCTACCACTTGCAATAAATTGCAAATCCGCAGCTTCGGCATATAGTTTTAGCCCCGTTACATCTTCCGCGCAGGCCGACTCGACTAGTGAGCTATTACGCTTTCTTTAAAGGGTGGCTGCTTCTAAGCCAACCTCCTAGCTGTCTATGCCTTCCCACATCGTTTCCCACTTAACTATAATTTAGGGGCCTTAGCTGGCGGTCTGGATTGTTTTCCTCTTGACTACGGACGTTAGCACCCGCAGTCTGTCTCCCGGATAGTACTCATTGGTATTCGGAGTTTGCATCGGTTTGGTAAGTCGGGATGACCCCCTAGCCGAAACAGTGCTCTACCCCCAATGGTATTCGTCCGAGGCGCTACCTAAATAGCTTTCGGGGAGAACCAGCTATCACCGAGTTTGATTAGCCTTTCACCCCTATCCACAAGTCATCCCCTGGCTTTTCAACGACAGTGGGTTCGGTCCTCCAGTCAGTGTTACCTAACCTTCAACCTGCTCATGGATAGATCACCCGGTTTCGGGTCTATACCCAGCAACTAAACGCCCTATTAAGACTCGGTTTCCCTACGGCTCCCCTATACGGTTAACCTTGCTACTGAATATAAGTCGCTGACCCATTATACAAAAGGTACGCAGTCACCGAACAAGTCGGCTCCCACTGCTTGTATGCATGCGGTTTCAGGATCTATTTCACTCCCCTCACAGGGGTTCTTTTCGCCTTTCCCTCACGGTACTGGTTCACTATCGGTCAGTCAGGAGTATTTAGCCTTGGAGGATGGTCCCCCCATATTCAGACAAGGTTTCACGTGCCTCGCCCTACTCGACATCATCATATCAGCCCTTTCGTGTACAGGACTATCACCCACTATGGTTGCACTTCCCAGAGCATTCCACTAAAACTGATATGACTTAATGGGCTGTTCCCCGTTCGCTCGCCGCTACTGAGGGAATCTCAATTGATTTCTTTTCCTAGAGGTACTGAGATGTTTCACTTCCCTCCGTTCGCCTCATTAACCTATGTATTCAGTTAATGATACCTGGCTTATACCAGGTGGGTTTCCCCATTCAGACATCTCCGGATCACAGGATATTTGCCGCCTCCCCGGAGCTTTTCGCAGGCTATCACGTCTTTCATCGCCTCTGACTGCCAAGGCATCCACCACATGCACTTAATTACTTGACTATACAACCCCAAACAGTCGTTTGTTCCTACAAGTAGAACAACCAACATAACAGTTTAGTGTCTTGTGAACTTAATCACTGTACAGCTTCAATTAGATTCATATACCAAAACGCTTGATTCAGTTTAATCGCTAGAACTCATTTCATTCAACTTTCACAATTGCTTGTTAGGTTGTTTAAAACGAGTTTGAACAAATTATTTCAACTCAAATATATTCTGTTAATGATTTCTCTAGCCTTCGTCAGGTCTAGATGCTGTGATAAATCACAGAATTTAATAAGATGCGCATATTACGCCAACTTCTTACTAAATTCTATAATCTAACAAACCGTTTGCTTATTACGTATCCGAAGGATACGTGGTGGAGACTAGGAGAGTCGAACTCCTGACCTCCTGCGTGCAAAGCAGGCGCTCTACCAACTAAGCTAAGTCCCCAGCTTATCAATAAGTCAATGTTTCTGATTTCTTCACTCTGCAATTGCTTGCTTGTCGTTAGTGGTGGGTCTGACAAGACTTGAACTTGTGACCCCACGCTTATCAAGCGTGTGCTCTAACCAACTGAGCTACAGACCCTCAGATACATCGTCATGAAGAACAACTTGTTGTGGATTCTTACCAATCGTCAATCTTTCGTTAAGGAGGTGATCCAGCCGCAGGTTCCCCTACGGCTACCTTGTTACGACTTCACCCCAGTCATCGGCCACACCGTGGTAAGCGTCCTCCTTACGGTTAGACTACCTACTTCTGGTGCAACAAACTCCCATGGTGTGACGGGCGGTGTGTACAAGGCCCGGGAACGTATTCACCGCGGCATTCTGATCCGCGATTACTAGCGATTCCGACTTCACGCAGTCGAGTTGCAGACTGCGATCCGGACTACGATCGGCTTTTTGAGATTAGCATCCTCTCGCGAGGTAGCAACCCTTTGTACCGACCATTGTAGCACGTGTGTAGCCCTGGCCGTAAGGGCCATGATGACTTGACGTCGTCCCCGCCTTCCTCCAGTTTGTCACTGGCAGTATCCTTAAAGTTCCCGGCATAACCCGCTGGCAAATAAGGAAAAGGGTTGCGCTCGTTGCGGGACTTAACCCAACATCTCACGACACGAGCTGACGACAGCCATGCAGCACCTGTATCTAAGTTCCCGAAGGCACCAATCCATCTCTGGAAAGTTCTTAGTATGTCAAGGCCAGGTAAGGTTCTTCGCGTTGCATCGAATTAAACCACATGCTCCACCGCTTGTGCGGGCCCCCGTCAATTCATTTGAGTTTTAGTCTTGCGACCGTACTCCCCAGGCGGTCTACTTATCGCGTTAGCTGCGCCACTAAAGCCTCAAAGGCCCCAACGGCTAGTAGACATCGTTTACGGCATGGACTACCAGGGTATCTAATCCTGTTTGCTCCCCATGCTTTCGTACCTCAGCGTCAGTATTAGGCCAGATGGCTGCCTTCGCCATCGGTATTCCTCCAGATCTCTACGCATTTCACCGCTACACCTGGAATTCTACCATCCTCTCCCATACTCTAGCTTTCCAGTATCGAATGCAATTCCTAAGTTAAGCTCAGGGATTTCACATCCGACTTAAAAAGCCGCCTACGCACGCTTTACGCCCAGTAAATCCGATTAACGCTCGCACCCTCTGTATTACCGCGGCTGCTGGCACAGAGTTAGCCGGTGCTTATTCTGCGAGTAACGTCCAAACATCTAGAGTATTAATCTAGAGTTCCTCCTCCTCGCTTAAAGTGCTTTACAACCAAAAGGCCTTCTTCACACACGCGGCATGGCTGGATCAGGCTTCCGCCCATTGTCCAATATTCCCCACTGCTGCCTCCCGTAGGAGTCTGGGCCGTGTCTCAGTCCCAGTGTGGCGGATCATCCTCTCAGACCCGCTACAGATCGTCGCCTTGGTAGGCCTTTACCCCACCAACTAGCTAATCCGACTTAGGCTCATCTACTAGCGCAAGGCCCGAAGGTCCCCTGCTTTCTCCCGTAGGACGTATGCGGTATTAGCGTTCCTTTCGGAACGTTGTCCCCCACTAATAGGCAGATTCCTAAGCATTACTCACCCGTCCGCCGCTAAGATCCAGTAGCAAGCTACTTTCTCTCCGCTCGACTTGCATGTGTTAAGCCTGCCGCCAGCGTTCAATCTGAGCCATGATCAAACTCTTCAGTTTAAAATCAATAGCACCTATAGGGTGCCAATCTTGGCTCATCAATTACTGACAAAAAATTTGCTCAAATAAACTTCGAGAAATTTCTACCAATTATCAATGAAAATAGTTTCGATTGATCAACCAGTAAAAATCCACACAAGTTGTTCTTCATAATCTCTTAATGATCTTCTTGTTGGTTCGTCACCAGCAAGCTAGGTCGGCTATATTACCCCCTATCTCTAGAAAGTCAATCAGTAATTCAAATTATTTTAAACTTCCCTTCTAAAACCTAACTTAATCAACTTTAACTAAGTTACTGTTTTATCAGAAGTTTTAATCTTCATCACCGCCGATAGATGTGCATTCTACAGCATTTCACATGCCTTGCAACCCCTTTTTTTAAATAATCTCAACGTATGTTTATTTTTTAATCTTTTACGTTTTTTTGATTCATTATTTGGTCAAATTTGATTAAATAGAGACTATAGACACCTCTTCACGTTTATTATTTTTATACTTTGTCGGCTTCGCTTCATCATTAAATAGAATTTTCTGGAATTTGCTATGCGTCATTCCTCTTATCTGTATGCTGGTTTAATCAGTTTAGTGACCAGCTCCTTTGTCTATGCAGAAGATCTCCAAACGGATCAATCTGCAAATACCGAGGCCTCTGCTGATTTATCTACTTCTCCTACTGAACTAGAAGCTACTACTCCTGAATCGACCAGTGAAACTGCCGAATACAAAAAGGCGCTAGCTGCCTGGAAAGAAAAACTCAACGTTAATGCCAGTGCTGCTCAGGCTGATGAACAAAAAGACCCGTTTCAGTCCTGGAACCGAAAGGTCTTTAAGTTTAATGACGCAATCGATCGCGCTACAGTTCGACCATTGGCAGTTCAATACACCGAGAAAGTCCCGCAGGATGTGCGTGGCTCTTATACTCAGTTCCGCAGCAATCTGAGTGAACCCTGGAATGCTGTGAACCAGCTTATTCAAGGTCGCCCGCTTCGTGCAGCTAAATCATTAGGGCGTTTTACAGTGAATACCTTAACTACTTTAGGTCTGGCTGATCCTGCTCGTCGTCTAGGCCTGGAAAATGAAGGTGAACGCTTTGGTATGACTTTGGGCTATTATGGTATTCCTTC